>CBDAFF010000064.1:0-90224 GCA_965195195.1 uncultured Anaerolineales bacterium
CAGCGCCGTTCGCCCTTTGCAGTTCAAGATTCCTCAACGATGCAGATGATCGGCATGCATCGGAATCCGCGATCGATATGCTCCGGAATCGGTGATCGACATGCTTCGGAATCAGTGATCGGCATGGCCCGGATTACGCAACCACGTACGCAATATGTGAGTTTTCCTGAAATTATGTATTATGATTCCGCTTGGATTGAATATCTATAGAAAACAGGGTGTTGAATGTCAAAGCGCTTGATTTCATCTCTCACACTAGGATTAATCTTAGCCACTCTTCTCTCATTCGCTGCTGGTTATTTTGCGCGTGAGATATGGCCGCTCCCGTCAGAACAACTGGTCCTTTTAAAGGAAGCCCGGAGACTTCTGGGGATGCATTACCTGGACCCTCTGCCGGATGACGTGGAACTTGAGCGGGGGATGATTCACGGCATGATGGGTGTATTGCCTGATCCTTATAGCAGATATGTTGAACCAGCTACACACGAAATTCAAACGGACGACCTGGCAGGAGAATACGCGGGTATTGGAGCAGAAATATCCAAAGGTGAACAAGGCAAGTTCTACCTTGTCCCAATTGAGGGAGGTCCTGCAGAAGCTGCAGGCATACTCGAAGGTGATGTTCTGCATGCAATTGATGGCGTGTTGATTGACAAAGAAACCGCGCTTGAGGCAGTTATCACTCGTATTCGAGGACCCGAAGGTTCTGTGATCCGCTTGACAGTGGCTGCCCGGGATCCCCAGCAGACCAACCTTGAGTTTGAAATCACTCGTGCCATTATCCCCCTACCCTCGGTAATGCACCATCTCATCCCCGAAGAACCATGGGTAGGTGTTATCACCATTCGGCGCTTCAGCGAAAAAACTCCAGGTGAACTTGAGAAAGCTGTTAAGGAATTAATTAATCGAGAAGCTGAATCTATCATTCTCGACTTACGGGATAATTCTGGGGGTCTTCTCGATGCATCTATAGAATCATCACGGCTATTCCTCGAGGATGGGCTCGTCGTTGTTGAAGAGCGTAGTGGAATGGAGAGCCAGATATTCTATGTGCACGAGAAAGGATTGGCATCAGAGATTCCTATGGTCGTTTTAGTAAATGCCGGGACTGCGAGTGCAGCGGAAGTAGTGGCAGCGGCGCTTAAGGACAATGGTCGAGCACCATTAATAGGCGAGGCGACTTTTGGCAAGGGTTCTGTACAAGTGATTTTGGAGTTGAGCGATGGATCCAGTCTGCATGTGACGTCTGCTCGTTGGCTAACTCCCAACGGTAAAGTTATTGACAGCAAAGGCCTTCTTCCAGATATCATTGTTGAAGAAGTAGATCCTTTCGCGGATAATGGCATTGCTGTTGCTGTAGAATGGTTGTGGGAGCTTCGCTAAGATGGTCAAGAAGAAGAAGGATCCGTACAAGACAATCGCCAGGAATAAAAAGGCGGCACATGATTACATCCTCGAGGATCGTCTTGAGGCAGGAATTGTATTACGCGGAACTGAAATTAAATCAGCGAGGTCGGGCAACGTGAGCTTGAAAGAAGCTTATGTTCAAATTAGTGGAGAAGAAGCATGGCTTGTGAATGCCCACATCGCGCCATATCAGGCGGCGAGCTTATTCAATCATGATCCTCGTCGGCGCAGGAAACTATTATTGCATCGAAGGGAAATATTACGCCTAGATGCAAAAATACGGCAGCGCGGCTATACGGTGGTCCCAACGAGGATGTATCTGAAAAAGGGCCGTGCAAAGGTGGAGATCGCGCTAGCCCGGGGGAAACGAAAGTATGATAAACGCAGAGAAATTGCAGAGAAGGATGCAGCCCGCGAGATCGAGAGGTCCTTCGCGAGGAGAAAACAGTGAAGCCGAGGTCAATCGCTTCAATTAATCAACTCCCGGAAAAGGAAAAAGAAGCTATTTATACACGGTTCATTCCTAATGAACTGCTCCAGAAGTTCGAGATTAAATCGGATTTCACGGACTCCGAGGGAAGGTCACTTCTTACTCTGCGGTTTCAGGAAGGCAGCACTGACGTTGTGCTGGACTTGCGGCATGAATTTGGAGCCCAAGATCCTCTGCTCTACACGCATCTCACAGATACGATGAATGGTCAGATCCATGTGCTGCTTTACATCGTCAATGATCCTAACTCTCCACGCTTCGGTGTGGACAAAATGCCCGATGGAACGAAAACTGAATTTGGAGTATTCCGTAGGAATCTTGTTGAAGAGGAAAAAGCGCTTAATGCAGGGCTGGCTCCTGGGCAAGTGCGCCAGGGATTGCGATTACTAAAACATGCAATCCCCGCCTTTGATGATTTCGTGCAGGCGCTGGGGCATGATGTATATTTCATTGATCCACTCTCCTACCACAACGCCATCGTTTTCGAGCGTTATGGCTTTTATTATCAAAAAGGTAGGCGATTTATGATACGGATTAATGAAGAATTCGAGCCCGGATCTGATCTTTATCTAAAATTAGATAACTCAACGCCCTTCCGGAAGCCTACTTTCCATCGAAGCATACTGGGAAGGAGCTGGGCAATTCACGACTGCATACTCGGCGAGCCCTTCTCAAATGTCATAATGTACAAAAAGATCGACAAGAACGCTGGGTTGAGTACTTTTCCCAATGCTGAATGGTGAAATAAATTGCGCATAGCCTTATTGTATATTAAAGTAAACAATCTTAAACTTTTGAATACGCAAGGTATGGCTATGCGCATTAACCATATGTTTTTGTCGCACGCCTTGTGCTATACTTAGCTTGGATCGCAGGGGATGAATGGTATCGACGGAGGTGGAGCGTCACAGATTGCAAACCGAGAGGCGCCGATCTCGTTAAACCAGCGCACATACAAGTGCCAATCGCACTGACTATGCTGCTCTACCAGTAGCCGCGTAAGCGGATTACAAGTAGGTCAGCGCTCTCCCAGGAGAGCTCGCCCCCTCAAGCTTCGCCCTAGCAGCGTGAGGAATGGCGATCAAAATGTTGGGGCTGGCAGGATTGGATCCACGACATTTCTGTAAGAGCGGGTTTAGGCTCGCAGTGGATAGCTGAGTTGAACGTCTGTCAATCGACGTCATCTCAGCAAAAACAAGGATTGACTATGTTTGTAGACATCTGCTGACTGAATCCTTCGGACGCGGGTTCGAATCCCGCCATCTCCACTAGGAGCCCCTTACGGGGCTTCTCTTTATGGTATGGGATTTTCTAAACGGAAACCATGCCCCCGTACAGTAATTACGTACTTATATTCTGAATCAACTTCGAAGATGCGATCGCGCAATCGCCGAACGAGAGCATCAATCGCTTGATCGGAAACCCCAATTCCATCCGTGCCGGGCCAAACATGCGAAGCAATCTCATCCCTCGTTACAACTCCCGAACTTTTATAAAGCAATTCAAGTAGCCGAAATTGCGGAGGGGATAGGGGTGGGTCAATTTCCTGTTCGTTTACCCAGACACGATGAGCCTGAACCTCCATTCGCAACCGCCCGATACCAAAACGTATTGCTTCATCAACCGAAAGGGGAAGTGTCGCTTCCGAACCAATAAAATTGAGCCTGACCGCAAGAGCTACCTGGATCTCATCCCCATCTTGGAGCAGAACTTTCGTTTCAATTCGCACTCCATTTAAATGCGTATGGTTTTTACTGGTTAAATCCTCTAACGCGTATCCTTCCGCTGTTCTGTGGATTCGAGCATGATGACGTGATACCTGCCTATCCAATAACACAAGATTGCAGTCTTCACCTCTGCCAATTAGGAATGTTGAATTAACTAATGGCCAGCGCTTGCCCTGAAGCTCGCCATCAGGTGCAATTAAGAAAGGTACCTCTTCCATTCGATCCTTCATTCTGTCTTTTCAATAAGTCTAGTATCTTTATCCAGAGTATAATTCAATCGCATCCCGTGTGCATAATTTGGACACGCTTGGAGATTCCTATCGACAGGCATTTTTCTTAGGTTATATAGACACGTTCCCGAGGTTATATTGCCCGAACCACTCAAGTCAGGTTATATCCTTAAAGACCGCTACGTCATCAAAAAACCCGTCGGTCGAGGTGGCATGGGTTCGTTATACCTTGCAGATGATAATCGCCTTGAAGGCCGCCATTGCGCAATTAAGGAAGTTCAGCAAGATTCAGATCTACCCTCCGGTGCCTTGGAACAAGCTCGCGCTCAATTCTATCGAGAAGCGTCGGTTCTCGCTCAACTTGATCACCCCACCCTACCGAAGGTCTCTGATTATTTCTCCGATGAGGACCGAGATTATTTGGTAATGGATTATGTTCCCGGGGATGATCTAAAGACCCTTATGGATCGAGCACGCAGAAAAGGCGAATTTTTGCGAATAGATGACCTTCTATCTTGGGGTAAACAGCTCGCAGATGCACTCGTCTACCTTCACAACCAAGATCCACCCGTTATTCATCGGGATATTAAACCCAGCAACTTGAAGCTCAATCAGCAAGGGTTGATCAAGCTCGTTGACTTTGGTTTGGTGAAACAATTGGTCCCAGATGAATTAACAATCACGGTTATACAGGGGCGTGGCACGGCTTTATACACACCTTTAGAGCAGTACGGAGGAGATTCTGGTCATACAGATAAAAGGAGCGACATCTATGCCTTTGGTGCAACCTTCTACCATCTGCTGACCAACACTCCCCCACCTGAAGCGAAGCAGCGGTTCCTCATGCCCGAATCGCTCGTTCCGCCGAGAGAGATCAACTCATCTATTCCCCGCAGCCTCGAGCAGGTAATCCTGAACGCCATGGCCCTTCATCCAGATGAAAGGCCGGAAGATATGCTTTCCTTGCAGGATATCCATCTTCGAGAGCGCCGCGTTGATCTCACGATTAACGGAGATCGCGTCTCCCAGGCGAAGGAATTGTTTCGATCTCCAACAGATAGACTTTTTCTGGGTGTAGCAATGGCGCTTGCATTGCTTGCAATCGTCACTTCGTTTACTTAAGTTGTTTCTGGCACCAAATCTGTGTAAAAACAAATGCGGATGCCCCCGTAATAATCGCTACTATGAAACCCGAGAAAGGTCCCATTGCACTTAGTAAACTTGAAGCGCCCGGTAGATCTAGCGCTAAATAGTTATAGCCCAACAAGCCGCCTACGATCGGCAGCAAGACGCATCTAAGGCGGATTTCTTCTGGGAAATTTTGACGAATTACAGTTGCATATCCCGCTCCCCCCACCACCGCTAACCCCAACGCCCCAAACACAAGCCCCGCAAATCCAAGTTGAATTTCGCCTGGTATCTCTCCTGAATTCCCACCTGTTTGCGGTCCTGACGTCGGGGTTGGATCACTCGTCTCCGGTGAGGGTTCAATTGTCAATGTCGGTGAAAGTGTTGGCGAAATCAAAGTCGCCTGCGCAGGCACATCTACATCAACATTGAACTGCAGGATCTCAGATACTTGAGCTTTTCCACTTTGTGCAGTAATAGACAATAATCCCGTGTGTTCCAATGCGACATCGGTTCGCGCGATTCCGTCCACAGTAAATGCGTTTATCGTCGCCGTAGAAACTCCCCCGATTTGCTGAGTAATAATGAAATCTACGGGGGTATTATCTGGAACTGGATTGCCGTTGTTGTCGACAATAACCGCCGTTGCGATCTTCAGGACATCTCCTACGCTGTATCCAGTCGGCGGCTCATCCGTTCCTTCTTCGCTACTGCTCTCGATAACAAGTTGAATAATTTGATCTGGATTAGGGAATGTTGCCTCGATCAAGTCATACCCGATGCTTGCTACGCTAACCGGAGAAGCCCCAGGAGCGCTCACTTCCTGGAAGAGCAATTTTGCTGCTACGTCAATAAACGGCGAAGAGCCATCGTACAGTGCATGGTAAACATCAATCTTACTGACATCTGTCGCATCAAGTATATTCGGTGTATCGTGACCGAAAACTATAAGCTTCTTCGAGTTGGCGAGATCCGGCCGCAAATCCAATAAAAGCTTAAGTGCATTTGCGCCATATTCTGTGGATCTACCATCTAGTACGCTAAATATTAACCAATCGCTTAAGCGTACAGCTTCTTCTATTTCATCCGTGGAGATTAGAGGAACGACAGGGACATCCACTGGTGTCTCGCCGAGGAAATTTGAAAGATCCGCCATGCTGTAGGAGCGCAGATTCCAGCTCCCTACCTGACCAGCAGCAGTTGGCCCAAATAATCGGATTACTGAGTCCTCTAATGCGTTTAAAGGAACAACATCAATCGTATTACATGTTGAGCACTGGTTAATCTGTCGAACGTCGCTAAAAAAAACAATCCTTTCTCCGATCTTTGGAGCTCCATCTACCCGATCTTCTATTTCGTCGAGTGCAGGGCTCAGAAGTGTGGCTGCAGATTGCGCCACTTCATTCGCCAGGCTCACATCCAGGTTTGTCTCATCAAAAGCATTCACATGATTTACGACATCTGGGTAAAAGAAAGATCCGCCATAAATCCTTGTCTTTAAGCGCAAAATTCTCAGGACTGCGTCATCTACTTGCTTGGCAAATAACTCGTCTTCCTCATACTTGCTCGCGAAAAATTCAAGCGTATTTATTATTGTCGTGTACTCGTCAGGATCGCTATTATCCCAAAAATCGGAAAGTAGTAAGAGGTCGTTCCCCGCGAGAAAGGCGTCCCTGGCCACAAGGTGTGCTTGAAAAACCTGTTCTGATGGATCTTTAAAACGTCGGATCGCGTTTGATCCGAGCGAATCGCTCACTGTCACCCCACCACCCTCCCGCCAGTCAATTAGTGGTGAAAGTTCCATCAACGTCGTTAAAGCTTGCGAATCAAGACTGATTGGTCGCGTTGTTGCGCGAATATTTCCATGAAAGCCCTGGTAGCGGATATGCCCTACTAAAAGCCCATCGGCCGTTGCGGGGTTTTCCCCAGGCTGTGTGCTTGTGACACCAAGGAAGGGAGCTAGATCAGTTTGCGTGAGTTGATCAATAGTTTTTCGAACCGTTGCAACTTCCTCATCGATTGGACGGTCGCTGCTTCCCAAACCCGGGAAGTGTTTCGCGATTACAGCCAACCCATCTTGTGATCCGATGTGAAGCCCGCGAATAAACTCCTTCCCCATTAATCCGACCCAGAAGGGATCGCCACCGAATGATTGAACGCCGATATTCCCGCCGGTAATCTGTGGTTGTTCAAGTACATCCAATGAAGGCCCAATAACCATATTAATCCCCAGGGCCTCGAGCTCTCTTCCGAGGATCTCACCCGCTTCCTGTGCCAGAGCTGGATTCCAAGTCGCTCCAATAGACATCTGAGACGGGATTTTGGTCATCCCATCGAGTATCTCGGGGAGCCCATTAGCGCTGCCTGGCTCCTCGCTAACAATGAAAAGTGGAATGTAAACAGAGGTGCTGCTAGTCAATAGTAGTTCGTCTTCGCCATTTGATAACGCCGCTTCGTAGCGACTCTCTTGAAGAGTTCCGATCAGCGCTTGCAGCGCGTTAAGTGTTTCCGGCTGATCCGCATAATTATCGTTTCCGCGCTTTAGGAGAACACCAGAAACATGATAGTCAACAATCAGATCGATGATCTGATCGCTTGGTGTAACTGCTGAGCCATTTAAGGTGACAATAAAAAGTTGCCCCACACGCTCGCTAGGCGTCATGGAATCAAGGAGTCCGCTCGCAAGGTCTTTATCCGGCGAGACAAATGGGGTAACCCCCAGGTTAAAGGGCACTACCAGGAGAATTAGTAACAGTGCCCATCGAAATTTACTCATAAGGTCAGTATACCTTCTCGAAAATGTCTTTGTTTTAGTCTTGGAATTGGGCAGCCTCGGCTTGCAAGATCTTTCTCAGTTCAACCCTGCGTTTATGCCCCGAAATTAACTCAAGTTTCCTGATGCCCAACGGATCTATACTCTCCCGGAGTAACTTCAAATCGTCTGTGGAAGGAGGTTCGGTGATTTTTACTGGCTCCTCAATTTCAATATCAAAACCTGTTTTCGCAATCACTCTTTCAACAGCTATTCCCGGATGCACCGAAACCAATCGCATCTTTCCGTTCTTATAATCAAATTCGCCCAAATCGGATACTAAATATTTTGGCCCTGCCCCACGACGTCTAATGGATTGATGACCAAGACCTGAAAGGAAATCTAGCTCGCGAACAAAGGTCACCCTTGAATGCCGTGGAACATACAAGTAGATGTTATCCATAAGCACTGTCACATCAGGTATTCCACCGCTGCCAGGCATCCTCATACGCGGATGCGCAAAATCTTTGCCAAAGGCGATGTTATTGAAATTGCCAGCTTGATCGACCTGACCAGGTCTGAAAAATTCTTTTGGTGCAATGCGCGGCAGAAGATCTGCTGCTGCCTGAACGAACCCAACCGAAACCATTGCGTGACCAAGCCACAGCGCTTCAACATTCGCCAAACCAAGCGGTGCTCCCGTTCGACACAACGTCTGCCCAATTGCGGATGCGAAGTATATCTCCGAGGCGTAAGCGTGCCATGCGAGCAGGTATCCGGCAGCTACAAGCGGAGTAGCAATCCCCTGTGCCACAACGTCACCGTCTTCGACCTGCCTGGCGATGCAGGTACATATCAGCTCGTCAATAGACCACTGCTCAGCAGCCATCGTTTGTCATCCCTTGTCGGGTCGTAAGCTCAATAACCTTTTTTGCAATGTCTGGCTTATCTGTAATCAATCCATCGACCCCGATAGAGAGCAATTTCATCATCTCGGATTCTTCGTTGACGGTCCACGCGTTCACTTTATTTCCAGCAGCGTGGTGTTTGTCTATCATCCCCTGGTTAACTAATGATACCTCCGGGTGCAATGCAAAATAATCCGTAAACGCCTCGACGACACCGCGTAGGATTTTTGGACCACCTCCGGTCAAGGCAGCACGGCGGATCTTTTCAGAAGCTCTCTGAGCCTTAATTAAAGCTATAGGGTTGAAAGACGATAAAAGAACACGGTCTGATAGACCCTTCTTCATCACTAAAGCAACTACGGTTTCTGGCAGGTGGTCGAGCGGTGATGCGTAATTTTTCAACTCGACATTGATCAAGATCTTATCGCCAACAGCGGTAAATACTTCTTCCAAGGTCGGGACTTTCTCTCCGGCAAATCTGGCGTCGAACGTCGACCCCGCATCAAGCAGCTTAATTTCCGCGATCGTCTTTGAGGCAACACTGCCGCTTCCATTTGTCGTGCGCTCTAGAGATTGGTCATGAATGACGATAGGTGTGCCATCCGCGGTCAGCATTGTATCTAATTCAATACCTTCCGCGCCCATCTCTACAGCAAGTTCAAATGCAGCGATCGTATTTTCGGGTGCATACATAGATGCCCCGCGGTGTGCGATCACCAGCGGGGCGGAGGAATCCCAACTGCGAATATCCGGCATATTACAGCTCTACAAAATATGCTTTTGCCGCGCGATCGAGTAAATCTTTTGTCATCTTCGGATCGGCACTAATATAGCGAGAAATATCCAGTATTTGATCGCAAATATCGCGTGGGTGAGAAGCTCTCATCTTACGATTGCGCTTGATGTACCACTCCTGTAAAAGATATGCGAGACCACTTTCTGAATATTCTACACCCTTAGCTTCAGCAACCACTTTAAAGATGCCCCGGTATGCTTCATAGGATGGGTCTCCCACCTCGATTTTATGTCGCAAACGCCGCAAAAAGGCTTCGTCGACCAGGTCTTTTGGCGGAAGATTTGTGGAAAATACTACCAGTACATCGAAAGGAATTTCTACTTTTCTTCCTGTGTGAAGCGTGAGATAGTCAATCCTGTTTTCGAGAGGCACGATCCACCGATTAAGCAAGTCGCGTGGACGAACCTGCTGCCGGCCAAAGTCGTCGATCAGGAAAACACCGCCGTTTGCTTTTACTTGAAACGGTCCTTCGTAGAATTTGTTCACATCGTCGAAAACAAGGTCTAACCCCTCCATCGTCAATTCACCACCGGTAACAATGAAGGGGCGACGGATCCGCACCCAACGCGGATCTCTTTTTGATGAGGTTTTTAATGATCCTGTTCCTTCAGAGGAATGTTCTTCCTCTGGAGAAAGGACATGGTTTACCGAATCGTAGAGTTTCACAACCTGTCCATCGATATCTATGGCGTAGGGAATATACATGTCCTCTTCGAGAAGAATATTCCCGATCGCTTTCGCAATGGATGTTTTACCGTTTCCGGGTGGCCCGTATAGAAATATCGAAGTACCCGAGTTAACCGCCGGTCCGATCTGATTGAATGTATCATCCGAGAGTATAAGATCTGTTAGGGCGGATCTCATTGTATGCTCATCAACCGTGGGTCTACCCCGGCTCTGTTTTAGGATTGATTCGTTATAGACTGCCAGCGGCACAGGTGCTGGGCCAGCATATTGGCTGCGCTCTAGGGCTTCTCTCGCGCGCGCAATCCCAGCTCCGGTAATAGCATACTGATAGGATCCTTCGCCAAAGCCCACCTGAGTTTTAACTTCTACGTACTTCTCTCGTTTTAGTACCTCCAAAATCTGATCCGTTAACCCCGCAAATGGGAGCGACATCGCTTCGCTTACTTTGAAGCCGGTCATGTACCCTCTGAAATACAATATCTTTAACGCCAAATCCTGAAGCCAAAGTTGGGAAAGGCCGGTGTCGGATACACGACTCACCGGCGGGGGCACAAAACGTAGATTTGAGGTCGTGGGTCGATCATCAACTGACGCAGCTCTAACAGGGCTTCTTGGTAAAGACATCACATATCTCCAATACTTTGCATAAATGCCATGTACTAAGTTCAATAAGTGTAACCCGATTATATATACCCATACCACCATGAGCAAATAGTAAGTTGTGCCCACATAGATCGGAGGGTAAAATATCCCTATGAAACTTAGCGTTGTGATCCCCGTTTATAACGAATTCGATACCATCGAGATACTCCTCGAAAGAGTTATGTCTGTCGGGCTTGCCGATGAAATCATAATTATTGATGACGGATCGACAGATGGAACGCGGAAGCTCTTGCAGGAACTGGCGCCTGCCCATGAGATCGTTCATCTCATTCTTCACGAAACGAATCAGGGCAAAGGAGCTGCGGTCCAAACCGGATTCCAAGCAGCTACAGGCGATTTGATCCTTATTCAAGACGCTGATTTGGAATATGATCCCCGGGACTACATAACACTTCTACAACCCATTCGCGAAGGGGTTGCAGACGTCGTCTATGGGTCAAGATTTCTCGGTGCTCCTCGGCGTGTGACGATGTTCTGGCACATGATTGCCAACAAAATGCTCACACTCATGACTAACCTTCTCTTTAATAGCATCCTCACAGATATGGAGACTGGCTATAAACTCTTTAAGAGCGAAATAATCAAAGATATCCCTCTCCGTTCGAAGCGCTTTAATATCGAGCCCGAAATAACGGCGAAATTACTCAAGCGAAAAGTTCGCATTTTCGAAGTTCCGATTACCTTTAACCCCCGCGAATATGACGAGGGAAAGAAAATCGGATTAGGAGATGCATTCGAGGCTGCTTGGTCGCTAATTAAATATCGATTTATGGATTAACTTCTTCCAAAAAGCTTCGTGGATGTCAATCGGCGAGAATCAGGAGCCGAAAGGCTCTTCAGAATTACAAACACGCAAGATGCCTAAATAGTTAAAATCCATCCGCTTGATAAGTTCCCCTTTTTCCAGGAAACTGAATATCTACGATTATCAGCTGAAGCGATTCGTAACCAAGGTAGCTATTCCTCTCCAATCGATAGGCGATATCGATAAACTCTGGAAGCCGTTCAAAAATATCTCCCATCCTGAATGCGATTGCATCGAAGGATATTGATGATTTCCTTAAGGTCATCTTCAGGTGCGATTTATCCGTCCCAACTAGACGCTTATCCCGAACTTGTACTTGCTCGGTACAGAATATTGGCCACTTATTTCCTTGGCCACATGGCTGTAACAAATCGATAAATTTCATTATTCTTTCCCCCAATTCATCAAATTCAGCTTTCGAATCAATCGCTAGTGTAGGAATTAATTCCTCATCTCCTATTTCCTGCTCAGCGATGGCAACCAAACGTTTCTGAAGCGCCTGAATATTTTCATTGCGGACGCTGAAACCTGCGGCTGCTTCGTGCCCTCCAAAGCGATCGAGAAGATCAGAGCATTTCTCCAGTGCTGCCGTTATATTAAAGCCAGGGATGCTCCTTGCGGAAGCTCGCATATGACTCTCGCCGACTTTACCAACAATAGTTGGTCGATAATATTCATCGCAGATCCTTGACGCCGCGAGGCCAACAACCCCTTCGTGAAAATCTGGTTCTGCAACCAATAATATGGATTCAATATCACCATGCTTAAAGGTTTCTATCGCTCGCTCGACAACATCTATCGTAAGCTGTTTTCGTTTTGTGTTTAAATGCTCAAGTTCTTTAGCTATATCACCCGCCCTCTGTGGTTCATTGGCGACAAGCAACCTGTAGGCAGTGAGCGCTGATTGTACTCTTCCGGCCGCATTCAATCTGGGGCCCAGCCCAAAGCCGATTGAGGATGAATCAATTCCTCCTTCCTTATTGCCCGAGACATTAATCAGCGCCTTCAACCCAATCCGTGGTGATGAGTTGATAACATCCAATCCCATTTGAACAAGGGCGCGATTCTCGCCCGTCAGTGGAACCATATCTGCCACTGTTCCAATCGCTACAAAATCGAGAAGCGCCGTTTCTTTGTAAGAAGGCAGTCCCTTATCTCTGAAAATCGCCTGTGCAAATCTGTAAGCGACTCCTACTCCAGCTAAACCTTCATATGGATAGTTTGTGTCAGCCCGATGCGGGTTTAGTATAGCGAACGCTTCGGGTAGCTCGCCCCCTTGAATATGATGATCGGTGATGATCACATCAAGGCCAAGCGTAGTCGCATGCGCTACTTCATCGATGGCCCGTACACCGCAGTCGACGGTGATCAAGAGCTTAGCGTTCGACGCGGCGATACGCTCTACTGCCCGATGGTTTAGACCGTATCCCTCTGCAAACCTATCCGGGAAGTAAACGTTGACGCGTGCCCCGACCTCCCTCAGCGCCTCAGCCAGCAAGGCAGTTGCAGTGACCCCATCTGCATCGTAATCACCGTAGATCGTGATCTCCTGGCCTTCTTCTAGCGCCATGTTGATTCTTGAAACCGCTTCCTTCATCTCCAAAATTAAATATGGATCGGCTTCAATGAACGCGCCCGGATCCAGGAATTCATTGACGCTAGCTTCTGTTAAATATCCCCGATTAAAGAGTATCTGCTGTTCAATCCGGTTGAAGGACCGCAGGGATTTTCTTACTTCAGCAGGAGGAAAATTTGGGATTGTCCATTTCATTGTGCACGGCCGCCTTTTGCTCTTTATGGAATATGTAGGCTCGCCTTCCTTTCCAAAGTGTACCTTACTATAAGTTTCTTATTAGCATTTGCTTGCTATCGACTATGCATATGGTAAATCTTTCCGAAAAAACCCTGGATGTGCTACGATGACCCTATGAACGTCGTATTTATGGGCTCACCCGAATTCGCAATTCCCTCTCTCGATGCTCTGTCCGCAAAGCAGGATATTGATCTCGTTGGTATATTTACTCAACCCGACCGCCCTGCCGGTCGAGGGCGGAAAATAAGACCTTCTCCCGTCAAGCTGCGCGGCAACGAGTTGGGTGTGATTACCCATCAACCAGTCTCCTTGAAATCACCTGCAATTATTTCAATTCTTCAAGGCCT
Source organism: uncultured Anaerolineales bacterium (assembly GCA_965195195.1). GTDB lineage: Bacteria > Chloroflexota > Anaerolineae > Anaerolineales > E44-bin32 > E44-bin32. The sequence goes on from CBDAFF010000064.1 coordinate 13,754, forward strand.
AAATGCTGAGCTTATTGTCGTAGCTGCGTACGGCCGGATCCTGCCTAAAAAACTTCTTGATCTTCCTAAGTTTGGTTCCATTAATGTCCATGCATCTCTGTTACCGCGCTGGCGTGGTGCAGCCCCAATTCAAGCTGCAATCCACGCTGGAGATTCAGATACGGGCGTGACCATCATGAAAATGGACCCCGGTCTTGATACAGGTCCGATACTCTCTCAGCGTCGTATCTCAATCCTTTCATCAGATACGGGAGGGTTATTATCGGAACGTCTCGCAGATCTAGGTGCCGAGCTGCTCTTGGAAACCATCGCTGGTTACATATCAGGAGAAATCCAACCCTACGAACAAGACGGGAATAAAGCAACGTATGCTCCTATGCTAACAAAATCTGACGGCCGATTAGATTTTCTGCGACCTGCAATTGAGCTTGAGCGTCAAATCCGGGCGTTTGATCCTTGGCCAACGTCATTTTTCGAATGGGGAAATAAGCGAATATGCATCCACAAGGCTGATGCGCTCAGCGATGACACCTTAGAGCCTGGATTTGTAGGCAAGATTGACGACAAACCGGCTATCGGCGCGAACCCGGGCATGCTCCTCCTGCAAATCGTCCAGCCAGCCGGTAGAAACGAGATGCCTGGTGAAGATTTTTTACGAGGCGCTGAAAATATTTTGAACACCAACCTTATCACTAATCAGGTATGACAATGGAACTCCAACTCATTCGTACTCGCCATCCCCCCGAAATCTTCCGTCATCAACTTATTGAATTACTTCAATCCGAAGGCATCAACATCAGCATAGAAGAATTCCATTCAAGAATTGATAAGCTACCGGGAGATGATCGTTTATTTTTAGCCGTCGAAGGAGAACGCCTTTATGGCTATGCGCATCTCCGAATTGCGCATGATCTCATCGATACAAAGACAGCGGTCGTCGTATCCGTTGTTGTTCGCGCGGATAGGAGACGCCAAGGCATCGGGAGCCGGCTTATAGCAGCAGCCGAGACTTGGGCGCGCCAATCAGGCCTCTCACGCCTTCTCCTGCGAACGGATGTTATTCGAACAAGTGCGCACGCATTCTTCGTCGCCTTAGGTTATGACAGAAGCTCAACTCAGCTCGAATTCATCCGCCATCTCTCCGAGTAATTATCCCTCTCCAAGATAAATCGCTCCCTTGCGCGTTGACAAGCACCTGTTCTATGAGAGAATGACCGCGGCATGTCCTTTCTTTCCACTCAGGTTCTCGTCATCGGCGGCGGAGCGACCGGGCTCGGCATTGCCTGGGATGCTGCTTTGCGCGGCCTTAAAGTTGTCCTCATCGAACAATCTGACATCGGTCAGGGAACCTCAGGCCGCCACCATGGACTGCTGCACTCTGGTGGTCGCTACGCTCTTTCCGATCCCGTCTCCGCGCGAGATTGCGCCTCAGAAAATCGCATTCTCAGAAAGATTGCCTCGCAAACTATTGAAGATACCGGCGGACTTTTCGTTGCAACTCCAGCTGACCCAGTTGATTATCCTGATCGCTGGTTTAGCGCATGCTCGCATTTAAACATTCCGGCAGAGGAGATTTCGCTTTCGGCAATGCTTGAACGAGAGCCATTGCTCAATCCAAGAATTTCTCGATCCTTTCTCGTTCAAGACGCATCTATCGACTCCTTCGACCTGGCGCACTTGTTAGTGAAAGGCATTCAGGAGCATGGCGGCGTTGTACTACTGCGTCACAGGTTGGAAAGCCTGATCAGACATCAAGATCGTTTGGTTGAAGCCAAGATCAGAGATTTATCAAACAGCAAAAGCCTAAGACTATCCGCTAACCTCTTTATCAATGCCGCGGGTCCGTGGTCAAAGACAATAACAACAATGGCGGGGGTTGAATTGCCCCTTGCCCTCGGCAAAGGGACACTTGTTGCCATGTCCCACCGTCTTGTCAACACCGTCGTTAATCGCTGCAAGCCCCCCTCAGACGGCGATATTATCGTCCCCGTAGGTACAGTCGCAATCCTTGGCACGACGGATGTTCCAGTCGATGAACCCACTTCCTTGGATATTGAACCTTGGGAAGTTGATCTCTTGCTCGCGGAAGGAGATCTTCTTTTGCCGGGTTTACGTAATAGCAGACCGATACGAACCTGGGCTGGTATTCGCCCGCTTTTCCAGCCAGCCGAGAACGGTGACGTACAAACCCGAGCCTTGCCCCGAGCACATGTGATTCTTGATCACGAGGAGATCGATGGCCTTCAAAGTTTCATCAGTGTAATCGGCGGCAAGCTGACGACTTTTAGATTGATGGCAGAGGAAGCGGTTGATCTCATTTGCAACAAGCTCGAGATCGATCAAATTTGCTCCACTGCATCCACCCCCCTTCCGCATGAGAGCGGCCAATTCCATCGCCTGACCTACCGCTTAGGTAATCTCGAGCACCAGAATCCTCACGCCAGCAATGATCAGATTGTTTGCGAGTGTGAACTCGTCATGCGTGGCGATATTGAGTTCGCTCTTGAAAAAACTGTCTCCGGTGCAGACCTAGATGACCTCAGACGTGATCTGCGAATTGGAATGGGGCCCTGCCAGGCTGGCTTTTGCGCTTACCGCACATACGCAATTGCTTCAGAACACTCCTCATCACCCCCCTCATTAAAAGCTTTACATAACTTTCTTTTTGAGCGCTGGAAGGGAATAAGGCCTGTAGCCTGGGGAAGCACACTCCAACAAATGGAGTTCTCACGCCGCATTTACCTCGATTTGCTCGCAGCCGGTCCAGAATCGGAGAATCGTTCTTGACGCATATCATTATTGTTGGCGCTGGTCTCACGGGACTATTTGCATCTATTGTTGCCGCCGATCGCGGAGCAAAAGTCACAACTGTCTTTAAGGGTCGCGGTGGATTATCCCTGTCCCATGGCTGCATCGATGTTCTGGATAGAAGTGCACCATCCAGATCTTTACCGCTCCTTCCGGACCACCATCCACATCAACTTGCCGGCAAAGCCAATCTTAAGGATGCGATTTCTAAGTTTCGAGATCTGATGCTACATGCCGGATATCCATTTGCTGGAAAGCTCTCGAAGAGCATGTCCTTTCTTACTGCGTTGGGGTCCATCAAACGAACATCCTTTGCCCCCTTCGGCATCGCCAGGGGCGATCTCAACTCAGGCGGCGGGTCAATCGTATTGGGACAATTCAACGGTTTTAGGGATTTTTATCCCCGGATGATTCAAAAACGAGCGTCCAAAGCCGGTGTCAAGATTGCGAAAGTCATAGATTTGCCCTTGCTCGAGCCTCCTGATCATCGAGATGTGTACTCAACAGATTACGCGCTACTCTTTGAAGATTCTGTATGGCGTGAGGAGATAATTCGCATGTGGAGGCCGCTCCTTCCTGGCGTTAGTCGTCTCGGGCTTCCAGCTGTCCTCGGCATCCTAAATCATTGCGAGATACACGAAGAGCTTGAGGATTCGCTAGGCATCGAGATCTTTGAGATTCCTACACTGCCGCCATCGGTACCAGGACTTCGGATCGAGCGTATTCTTCTCCGGCAAGCCCAGTCTCTCGGGGCAAAATTAATTGAGGGCGCTGGTGTAATTGGCCGGATTGATGGTCGAAGCCGTGGAAAACGTGTAGCCGGAGTAGTCCTGCATTCTACTGGTCGCACGATTCAACTCGACGCAGATGTAGTCCTGTTGGCGACTGGAGGCTTTTTGAATGGTGGCCTGGTCGCCCAGCAGGACCATCGCATACGCGAATCTGTCTTCGACCTTCCAGTGCTCCATCCGACCAATCGTTCAGATTGGGTTGGGTTGTCACTTTTCCATCGACAAGCATATGCAAGTACTGGCATCTTCGTTAATTCTCGCATGCAGCCACTCGGGCTCGACGAGAAACCCATGTTTGCGAATCTTTACGCTGCCGGTGGTCTTCTAGCAGGTTCAGATCGATCACTCGAGGGCAGCCGCCAAGGCATCGATCTCGCCACTGCGTATTGTGCCGTTAACGAAGCGCTGAGATGACATTCTGAGATTTGTACTTAGATTATTCTCTGATTGAGTCCCAAGGATGGTATCTAAATGGATCACAAGATAACACTTCTTCGCCACGGTCTCTCCACCGGCAATGAGAAGGGGATCATCCAAGGACAAAAGGACTATCCACTAGCTGAAGAAGGTATAGAACAGAGCCGCTCTTTATCCCGTTACTGGAAAGATCACGACGTTTATTTTGACGCGATAATTGCCAGCCCCCTGCTGCGAGCAAAACAAACCGCCGAAATCATTGCCTCCGTCATGAAGCTGCCTATTGATTTCGATGATGCTTGGTGTGAGCGCCAATCAGGGAAGGCTGAAGGAAAACCGTACACTGAAGTAAAACTCCAATATGCAGATCAACCCCACGATACGGCTTATGATCCAATCTTCGACTCCGGTGAAAGTAGATGGGATCTGTTTATCCGCGCGGCAAATGCGATGCAGCACCTTCTCCGACGCCCAGCAGGATCATACCTGGTCGTCAGCCATGGAGCGATTCTGGGCGCGGCACTACATACCGTGCTTGGTATTTCGCCATCTCCAGGAAGAGTCCGGCCAATGCGACTCGGGTTCGCTAACACGGGCTATGCAGTTTTAACATTCGACGCTCCTGAGGCTCGATGGGAATTGCGCCATCTGAATGTAACCTGTCATCTACAAAGAAGATCTGGATAAAACGATGCTAAATTATGGAGATCTGCTGCTTGAAAACGCCATTATTTACACATTTGGCGACCCTCCCGGTCCAGTCGAGAGCCTGGCAATTCAAGACGGCCATATCCTTGCAATCGGCGATGGAGAGCATCTTCTACAAACTGTTCCCTCTAACTTTACAAAGCTCGACCTTGGCGGACGGGTAATCCTTCCCAGCTTGACGGACTCCCACATCCACTTCGAGAAATTCTCGCTGAACCATGAGCAAATTAATTGTGACACAAATTCAGTCGACGAGTGTATTGCCCGAATTCAGAGCAGAGCGAAGACGCTCCAACCCGGTGAGTGGATCCGCGGGCATGGGTGGGACCAGAACTTGTGGGGTCGATATGGCACAAAAGAGGAGCTTGATCGAGTCACGCCCAACAACCCTGCGTACATCACCGCGAAATCTCTCCACGCTGCTTGGGCGAATACAGCTGCCCTCAACCAGGCTGGGTTGAGCGCTAACTCAGTAGACCCGCCTAGAGGTAAGCTTCAGCGTCAAGAAGACGGAAGCCTAACGGGAATCCTGTACGAATTTGCCACGCTCCTCATCTCCGATCTCATCCCGCGTCCATCTCCTTATGATCTATCCCAGATAATGCTGCGGGGACAGGATGAGCTTCTCCGCTTAGGCATCACCTCAATACATGATTTCGATGGCAAAAGGTGTCTTCAAGCGCTTCAATTGCTAAGAGAGGATGCGTTACAGCGACTTCGAGTTGTAAAATCAATCCACTTTGATGATTTTGAAAGTTACATTAACGTCGGCTTGCGCACCGGTTTCGGGGATGATTGGATCCGTATTGGTGCGGTTAAGTTGTTTTCTGACGGCGCGTTGGGGCCACACACAGCAGCGTTGCTCAATCCCTACGAAGACGATGCGAGCAACTCGGGATTCCTTCTTTTGACTGCAGATGAAATTACAGAAATTGGCAAGAGAGCAGCTGTGAATGGACTAGCGCTCGCTATACATGCCATTGGCGATCGAGCGAACCGCGTAGTTCTAGATGCATTTGAAGAATTGCGTACATTCGAAGTGAATAATCGCATCAAACCCCTTCCGCATCGAATCGAGCACCTCCAGTTAATCTCGCCAGAGGATATCCAAAGACCGGCTGAGCTTGATATCGTCGTATCGATGCAACCCATCCATGCAACCTCTGATATGCAAATGGCTGATCGCTATTGGGGCGATAGAGTCCAACTAAGTTATGGGTGGCGCTCTCAAATTAGCGCTGGTTCGAAGCTGATATTCGGCTCAGATGCCCCTGTTGATTCTGCTAACCCTTTTATCGGGATTCATGCCGCAGTCACCCGCAAACCACCTGGCGGCGATGTTGATACCTTATCCTGGGTTCCCGATCAAAGAATCAATCTTCAAGAAGCCTTCAATGCTTATTCAGTCTGGCCTGCACAATCAATCGGCCTCGGCTCTAAGCTGGGAAAGCTTCTTCCCGGATATCTCGCCGACCTTATCGTACTAGATGAGGACCCTTTCGATCTAGACAATTCTGAATTGGCCGCGATTAAACCTTCGGGGGTGATGATAAATGGTGATTGGTACTTCTTAGACTAGGCGCCGCAAATCCCCTTCTCGAACCGTTACTCCGACCGCATCAAGATGTTCCATCAGCGCTAGTGCGTATTTCCTCGATGTTTGAAATTTGTCACGAACATCTGCTACCGTAAGGGTTCCGCTTTCCTTTAACTCTTCCTTTACTTGATCTACCATCCCCTTATATATATCCGCTTTAAAGATAACGTCCTCTGATACTTGGATCAACGACCCGCTCTCAAGCAAGAAGCGGACAAGATCATCTCCGATCTCCTGCGTGGTTTCTTTTAGCGATGGCGGAGCATAGGGATTAGAATCGAATTTCATTAATAGTCGATCCACTAACTTTTTCTCTTTATCATCGAGCTGGACACTGTGATTCTTTAAAGACACATACCCCGGAACGAGCACAACAGTTCCATCTTTTGCTGCCTGCTCCAGGAGCAGAGTTGCCAGTTTTGTCTCCATCCCCATTTTGCTGCGCAATTCTTCAATCGGCATCCCGATCTTGAGTGGATTTGCTTTATGGTAATCAGCCAAGTATTTTCGAATCCGCTCTACTATCATCAGCCAAGTGTTCTTATCCATGACTAACGAAGAAGCATCGACCGATAATTCACTTTCATTGAGTGAGATCAGTTCACCCTTTTGCATTAATTCTCGAATTGCTTCTTCTGCTTCACCATTGGAGATGCCAGCCTCTTTCAAAGCACCAGACAAGGGTGCTGGACCCGTCCCCTCGAGCGTTCGCTGCAAAACTGTCGCTGGTGTTCCTCTAAGAAAGGCTTCTAGTTGTTCAATTACAGCATGGTCCTTTAGGCGATGTCTTCTTTTTGGATGCGCATCCGCAACTACGCCGCCTCCTAACGTTGAGCTGGGCGAAGGCCGCCGCAGTATAAATCGGTCTCCCCGAATTAGGATGACGGGGGCTGAGAGGAGAAGCTGCAGCCAACCTTCATCGCCCGGGGTGATCTTTTCGCTCCCCAATAACCGGATCTTTGCAATGCGCTGCGCCGCACCTGCATACAATTTGACTTCCTGATTATGCCGCATAACATGATCTGCATCTGCCAACAATCGAAAGTGGACGTCGATCATGCTTGTCGATTTGTAGGATCCAGGTTTTATTACGACTTCTCCGCGCTCCACATCATCTACTTCTATTCCGCTGATATTCACCGCTACCCTGCTACCCTGGAGGGCATGGTCAAATTTCTCTTTATGCGTTTGTAGGCCTCGTATTCTCCCTTTAGAACCACCCGGTTGGATCTCAACTGAATCACCAACCGTAAATGTGCCATCGAGCAACGTTCCCGTTACAACGGTCCCGAAACCAGCGATTGTAAATATCCGATCAATGGGTAACCGTGGAGCACCTCGATCCTTACGTCGAGGAATTTCCTTCAAGACATTTTGTAGCGATGTCACCAAATCGTCTAGCCCTTCGCCCGTCTTTGATGAGACTCTTACAATCGGTGATTGCCCGAGCGAAGAGGCACTTACGAGCTTCGATACATCCTCTTCAACCAAGCCCAGCCATTCATCATCAACAATGTCGATCTTCGTTAGTGCGATGATACCTTTTTGTACATTTAGAAGGTCCAAGATTGATAGGTGCTCTCGTGTTTGCGGCATTACTCCCTCGTCTGCCGCGACAACAAAGAGAACTGCGTCGATCCCCCCAGCTCCTGCTAACATGTTTTCGATAAAATCGCGATGTCCTGGAACGTCGACAATACCAACGGATTCGCCATCCGGCAACGTCAGCCAGGCGAATCCTAAGTCGATGGTCATTTGCCTTCTTTGTTCTTCCGCAAGCCGGTCGGGATTGATCCCGGTTATCGCTTGAACGAGAGATGATTTGCCGTGATCCACATGTCCAGCTGTTCCAATTACACGCATGGAAACTTCCTGCAAGTCCTTAATTAGATGGTTATCTGCCTCGTGAGTCTAATTCCGTCATCCATTCTCGAAGCGTGGATAACAGCTCGGCTAGTCGCCTTCGATCGCTTACTTCGATCTCTCCTAACCGATCGAGTCCGTTTGAAAGATTCGATGAAATCTCATCACTCTCGGATCGCAGTTTATCATGAAGCCTCGTATGTTCGTTCCGGCGCTCATCCATTGTCAAGGTATAAGTGCTCCAGCGCCGGTGATCTTCTGATTGAAATTCTCCCCAGTTATGCTTCATCCTATCTTCAGCAAGACGCTGCATTTCACCTACCTCGGTAATCCTGCGCTCTAATCGCTCAATAACTTCTCCAAGGTCATTTTGCATCTGCTTTAAAGTACGATGAGTTTCTTCGTATGCAATCATTCGCTCATCGATCGCTTCAGCCCTTTTCTCGAAAGCTGAATAGGTGTCCCCCCATTCTTTTAAGGTCTTCTCAAATTCAACAATTATTAACCCCTGACTCTCCATCCAGAGTTCCTGCGATTCGCGACGCTCTTTCTCGCTCGCTTGGAATTCATTCGCACGCACCTCCAACCGATGAAATAAGCTTTCCAAAGACTCTATCCCTGTATTCACCTCATCAAGACCTTTTCTATGCCTTTCGATAAGGCTTTCAGTCTTTGTAAGACGTTTACCAACCTGCTTCTGATTTTCACTCAAGGAGACCGTTGTTCGTTTTTCCGTTTCGAACGCTTCAAACATGCGCTCTTGCTGTTCTTTAACAGTATTGAGCTCGTTATTAATTCGAATCTCCTCTTCTCGACGACTCTCCAGAAGTTGCTCGAATTTATCTAGCCTCGACAGCTCCTTTCGGACATCGTCGAGTTTTTTAGAGAACCCTTTTTGGTCTGTCTTTCGTATTGCTTCAAGACTTTTTTCTTTCTCGGAGCGCCTTCCTTCAACATCCTTTAGTTGTCGCGAAATCTCATTTCGATGCTTCACTAAAGCATCATCCATTTGATGAATCCTCGTGGCAAGAGCCGCTGCTCGGGAAGTTTCATCAGATAACCCCAGGATTTTCTGATCAAGTTTCTCAATGGATTCTTCAAGATGCTTGTTACGGTCAAGGAGAGTCTGCAATTGTTCAGAGTCTTTAATCCTCTGCTCATCTAGCCATTTAAGCCTGTTCTCAACCTGTTTTTGATCCATATTCCTGCCTCCCTCGGAAAAGGCAATTGGTCAAGTAATTTATAGATCCTTATAAAAATAGATTCGCTAGTCCAGACGCAACATCTTCGACCCAGGGAAAGACAAGTTGCGGGAATAAGCCAAGAAGCAATATCAAAATAATTCCACCCAGAAGGAAGACCCGTGGCTCTTTCTCAATCGCGGTTGTATCCTCGCCATCCCCTCTTCCGAATAGGATTGCCGCCCATCTAATGACGAGTACTCCCAATCCAACCATTGAGAATATAACTGTGCCTGCCGCAAGCCTATCTGCATGGAGCACTACAGTTAATAGAGCCCATCTTCCAGGAAAGCCTGCTGTGAGCGGTGTTCCTGCAACCGAGAGCAATCCAACAAGAAATGCGGCTGCAGCAAAAGGCATTTTGTATCCTACACCCCTCATCTGGCTAACTAAACGCTGTGAATTACCTAAATACGATAACCCCAACGCCAGCACGCCAAGTGCAATCACGCGCACAGCGCTGATGCTTAGCGCAAGACGGAAGGCATCTTCTGTTCCTGACCCTACTGCGATCAATATGACACCCAAATCAACCAGCAATGCATAGGCAATTAATTTCTTGATGTCCTTTTGACTGGCCGAGAGCAGAACTCCTAAAATCGTTGTAATGATCCCCGCGATTCGAATCCCATCGTAAATTAACGTTTGTTCTCTTAACCATGCATAACTGTCTAAAAATCTCAGCAGGAAGAAAAAACCAGCACTTTGAAGGATAAGCAGGATAAATATTAAAATATATGGATCTGATTCCTCTGCAGATTTCGGCAACCATAAATGGAATGGTGGGACTGTCATCAAGATCGCAAAGCCGAAGCCAAGCATAAATGTCACTCGCATGGCTAGAACCGGAGTTGCGCTTGTTATTCCGGCAACCTCTAACAACGAACCGGTGAACAGGATACTGAGCATCGCAAATGTGTATAGAATCAGCATTCTAATTGCGCCAGTGCTCCTGGGATGCTGTTGTGTAACCAGAACAAACACTGCACCCATAGCTGCCAGTTCAATAAATACGGCCGCAAATACAAATGGATCGACCATGAGTGACGCAGCTACAATTGCCAGGATAAACAATACAACAGATGGGAAGAACCGATTCACATTGACAAGCCACGCTGCAGGCATGAGAAAAGCGCCAGCCAGATAGAGAAAACCTATTAGCGGTCGTACATTCTCGCTCAGCGAAAACATGCGTCCCAAGATGATCCACTCACTCGCGAATTTTATTGAAAATTCCCCGAAGAGGAATGCCTCATCAAATGGTACCAACAACACAAATGCGGCAATGGATCCTGCTCCAATCGCAGCAGCAAACGCGGATGCCATTCGCTGGTGTCGCAGAACCAGGCACAACAACGAATAGATAATGGTGAAAAGGAAAATTATCTGGCCCGCACTCATGGGTCACGATTCTCCGCCATCGAATAACGAGTCTGTATAGAAATGATGTAACTGAATACGAGTACGATCCCCAAATGAACCATTGCCAGCAGGGCAATCAGCGCCAACGCAGGCTCGATGAACCCGTAGATTAATTCAGCGCCTGATACAAGTGTGAGCAAACCGATTCCGATCCTCAGCAGATTCGTTCCTAATCCTAAATTCAGTAGACTTGAAGCGACGAGGAATAAGGCACCCACACTCGCTTCCATTCTTATGTCAAATTGTGCAAACAAATTGCTTCTTGCAACACTTACAGATGCAACCGTTACAAGAAGCAGTGCAATGATACGAAAAGGTAAATTCGCGGAAAGCAGCTGATCATCCCCTTGCAAAGGATCATCACCAATTTGTTGAATTCCGAGGTACAAGATTACACAAACCAGTAAGCCGGTTACTAATTTTGCAGCAACACCTGCGGCCGTCAAACTCGTAGATGCCAACCACGATACGGCTATGTATTGCGCTGCAAGAACAAGCATGGATCTTAGCTGTGGTCTCATGAGAGCGAGAGTGCTTCCCGTAATGAAGAGAATGATCGTAGGTAAAAACAAGTAATTATTGAGCCAAGCCATCGAAGATCACCTCAAAGCAAGAAGGAGTACTGCTACGAAGGCAAACATCCAAAGCATTGCAGCTTCACCCTCGAATAGTTCGCCAATAGATCTTGCCATTCTAAGCAAGTAACGAAGGATGTTCCAGATCAATGAGAATATCCGTTGCGGATTTATACGGAGGAAAAAAGACCTCCATCGCTCAAATTTCCCCCCTTGAAGATTGCGCGATGCAAAGAAGACACCCGCGCCTACGGCAACTGCTGCTACCGTAACGATCCCTCCTTCAATACTGGAAGTCCCTTCAATCCAGAAACCCAGCCCTATAGAAACCAACGCGGGTAATGCCAAGCCCATGCTGTACATTACACGAACGAGACTTTCGCTTGTCGGCCAAGGTTCCTCGGCTTGAAAGAAAAGATGGACCGCGCCAAGAGAGAGGCTGCTTAGCCCTATGATTCCTATCAACGCTTGAATCCATGCTCCCTCATTCAACGCTGTTTGCCCCATCACCGAGGTAATCAACCCTCCTGGACTCCACGGCATTCCAACCAGCAGCGCCGCGGCGAAAATTGGCCAAATACGATGTGAGGGTGTATGGACCGTAATAAGCGATAGTAATGCTCCAACAAGCAACAGTAATAAACTCGTCACGAAGAGGACGTCACTATTCGCAGAAGCGTTGCTGCTTACCAGGATTCCAACACCCGCGACACCCATAACAAAAAATGGGCTTGCCAAGTAGCGGTCCTCCTCCAATAACCAGCGAACTCCTCCGAGCAAGATGCCTATTGCCCCTGCCAATGTTAGCCACAATCTTATTGTTGGCAGTATCCCATTTTGAAGAAATCTCGCGAGCAGCAATAATGCAAGCGCCGGCGGCAATAAACGCAGTATTGAATCTGTGCCTCTCCGGAGAGGGGAAGGAGAAGGAAATGCTAAATCCAATGGGATCACCCCCAACCGCATTAATATTCCCACAAGAAACGTTATCGCTGCCGCCGTAGAGAAGGACGCAGCGTTAAGACCTACACCAATTCCATCGATTGAGTTAATCCAGGCGGCCGTGACAATCAATAACACACTCACTAAGTCGACACCGGCTCTAACAATCGCTCTGCGTATATCGCCCACGTTTTCCGCGAAGTAAATAAAGAAGACAAAAGAGCATAAATCTAATAATGCAAATGTAAGGGCAACTGTGAGCAGATTGGTCGCGAAAGCAACCAGCATGGCCAGCGCTGCGAATACAAACCAGAAAACCCGTACGCCTGTCGATGCACTATCCGACCGTACTGCAGCGGTAAGGTGCATCGAGAGAAGAACGGTCGAGATGCAATATGCAAGTCCCCAGCTCATTCTGTCGAGTGAAAATTCCAGAGGGGTTTGAAATAAGCTTTCTGGTTGCCAGATTGAGAAACTAGCAGCATTTGGTATCGCCGCGAACATCAGTAATGACAGAAACCAGATGATCAATACGAGCAACGTGCTTACAGCCCATTGAGTCCGAGATGGGCGGTTGCGGACTAACCATGTTGCGCCCGCAGCGAGTAGAAGAGCGATAATTGGAATAAATAGCATACTGTTCTTGTGGAGAAGTTCCTCAGCTTTTTCGACGTTTAGCATACCACGGAAGCGCCCTCATGCTATACTTTTTACGCTTCTTCACACAAGCCAATCTCATGTTGATGAAAAGAGAATTAATGAAATGACCAAGCGAACCGCTCCTTCCAAGGATAACCCCTCTCCGAGCTCTGTCTCAATCGACGGTAACCATCTCACTCTTGCGCAGTTAGAATCCGTCGCTCGATTCAATTCTCAAGTTGATTTGGATAAATCAGCAAGAGATCGTATTGACCAATCTGCTAAGAACCTTAAAAAGCTTGCATCTTCCAAGACCCCAATCTATGGGGTGAATACTGGTTACGGTATATTCGCAGATAGGCGTCTTGATTCCTCCCAAGCATCGAAGATCTCTGAGAATCTAGTTCTGAGTCATGCAGTTGCAGTCGGAGATCCTTTCCCGGAGGAGGTCGTTAGAGCTGCGATTCTCATTCGCGCAAACTCTCTTTCACATGGATACTCTGGCGTTCGAACAGAAATCATCGACGTCCTCCTTTCGTTATTAAATAGAGGTGTAACCCCCTACATTCCGTCTCAAGGCTCATTAGGTTCATCAGGAGATCTTGCACAACTAGCTCAACTCGCCCTTGTTTTTACAAATTCCGATGCGCATGTGTTTGGCGATACTGAGGTGCAAGCCTGGTTCGAAGATTGCCTACTCCCTGGTCATGAGGCAATGAGCAAAGCTGGTATCGAGCTTATCGCACTCGGCCCAAAAGAAGGCTTGGCTCTCACGAACGGTGCATCCTTCTCGACAGCCCTTCTTGCTTTGGCAGTCATCGATTCACATCGATTGCTTTTCTCGAATGAAATCGCTTCGTCTATGACTCTCGATGCCCTTCTCGGCGTGTCTGCCGCGCTCGATGAACGGATCCATGCAGCTAGACCTTACCCCGGCCAACAAGCTGTTGCTCAAAGAATGCGCAACCTCATTTCAGGCAGCCAGCTTATTGATAGCACTACAAGGGTACAAGACGCCTACAGCCTTCGTTGCTGCCCTCAAATCCTTGGCCCGATTTGGGATACGCTCGCTTACGCCGATAAGGTCAGCAACATTGAGATGAACTCCGCAACAGATAACCCCCTGCTATTTGGCGATGATGTCCTCTCAGGGGGTAATTTCCATGGGGAACCTATAGGGCTTGCTGCTGATTATCTAAAAATTGCACTTTCAGAGGCTGGTTCAATATCAGAGCGGCGGATCTTCAGGCTTTTATCTGCGGATATGAATGCTAACCTCCCGGCCATGCTTATCGCAGATCGCGACAAGATCGGTCTCTACTCTGGCTTGATGATGCTTCATTACACAGCAGGCTCCTTGGCGCTTGAAAATCAAGCTCTAGCCAATCCTAATTCAACTTCATCTGTGCCGACTTCTGCCGGCCAGGAAGATCATAACGCCAACTCGACTACAGCCGCCAGGAATCTTCGACTCATTGTTGAGAACTTGACCCGCATCACTGCAATCGAACTCATCTGCGCTTCCCAGGCTCTTGATTTGCGTATGAAGGATTCCCCCGGTAAATCTCCAGGCACGGGAACACTTGCTGCACTTAAACACGTCCGTAAATCTGTCGGTTTTATCGAACACGATCGCCCATATTCAGCAGACATCTATCTCGTCAGTGAAATAATCCGCTCTGGAACATTGCTCACCGCCCTTCAGAATGCGGGGTTTGACGTTTACCCCCCTGTGCTATAATCTGTAATTATGAAAGCTGGGTCCACGCACCACACACGATACGCATCTGCCCACCATCAAGTGGGTATAGTGCGCGCGTAGACCCACCCGCTCTGACAAGAAGGGATCGTTGATAAAGACGGCGTGGGCTTGGCTCAGGTCGTTTTTTTGTGATGGAGGCATAAATGCCAATAATTCAACCGGTTCGAGGCACTCGCGATTTCTACCCAGAGGATATGGCTTTTCGCCAGTGGCTCAATAATCATATCCGCGAGGCATCCTCGCAATTTGGCTATCAGGAATTCGACGGCCCCTTTCTGGAGCGCCTGGAACTCTATGCCGCTAAATCCGGTGATGAGCTCGTTAAAGAACAGTCTTATGTATTTCCCGATCGAAGCGGTTCGATGATCGCTCTTCGTCCTGAACTCACTCCATCCCTTGCACGTATGGTGGCGCAGCGCGGTAAAGGTCTCTCGCTGCCTCTTCGCTGGTGGTCTTTTGGACCTTTTTGGCGATATGAGCGAAAGCAGAAAGGTCGGTCTCGGGAATTCTTCCAGTGGAATATCGACCTTATCGGCGTCGGCACCCCTGAAGCGGATGCCGAGCTCGTTGCGGTAGCAGCGACACTCTTCCGAAATATTGGGCTGACAGCGGACATGATCCGCATCAAAGTGAACAATCGGCGCCTTGCCGAGAAGCAGCTTCAGAAAATCCGGATACAGGGCGAGCTTCTGCCAGTCACTTTTCGTCTTATCGATCGACAAGATCGCATGACGCCAGAGGCATGGAAATCCTATGCGCTCGAAAGCGGACTATCGGAAGATCAATTTACTGGTCTCGTGAAGATGCTCGAGGATCTTGAGGCCTGGAAATCTTCACCGGAAATGATCCAATACTTCAAAGCCGCCGAAGCGCTCGACGTGGATGAATATCTTGACTATGATCCAACCATAATTCGGGGGCTTGATTACTACACCGGGACGGTTTACGAAGCCAGGGACGTCAAGGGCAATCATCGGTCAATCCTCGGCGGAGGTCGCTACGACGACCTCGTCTCTGTGGTCGGCGGCGACCCAATCCCCGCTACGGGTTTTGCGATGGGAGATGTCGTGTTCGGTCTCGTTCTCGACGAGAATGGGATCAAACCGGATCTGCGTGTGAGTCCAGCGGATATCTTGATTACAACTTTTGATGAAAGCAGTGAGAGTATTTCTATTCAAATCGCGACAGAGCTACGCGAAGCTGGCTATCGGGTTGAGTGGTACCCGCAACCTGTACGCCTTCAACGGCAGTTTAAGTACGCAGATCGGAATGAAATCTCACTGGTTGTAATCATTGGCCCCGATGAAGTGGAGGCGGATAAAGTCTCGTTGAAGGACATGGTCTCGGGCGAGCAAGATACTTTTTCTCGTAGCGAACTTCAAGCACGGATAAAAGCCCGGTTGTCTGGTTAAGTACGTTTCTTTTGTGGCTCGATGCCTGCCTTCGTGTTAGAATAACGCTCGCATAAGTTGGGTGTCTTTCGTTCACTTTTTATTAAAGATGCAGGTCAGCATGGCGAGGGTAGTTCAGTGGCAGAACGCGCGCCTGTGGAGCGCGATGTCGCGGGTTCGAATCCCGTCCCTCGCCCTGAAACAACTCCAATAGCTAATTTTTATCTTGCCCTTATATGGAATAAGTGAGGGTGCGTAACCCTTCAACCAGCCCTTTGAGAACGCCCGCTAGGGCGTTTTATTTTTGAAATTAGCGAGCTATACCGGTTATGGGATCCACCCCGGTGTCGATATAGCCATCGATAAGATCCTGCAGTATCTCCTGCACCCACGCCTCCCGTCCAGGCGTCAATCGCTCAGAATTGATATCTTCAATGACAACCGGCATGGACATAGTACCTCCACCTTCGCCTACCCAAACGTTATCCCAGATTTCTGCGATCGCCACTTCAGGTGCAATCCGCACCGTCGCGATCCATTTCTCTCCAAGATCATCTCCTGGTGAGTCACCGCCAATATAGCTCAAATCTGGACCCGCGAGCATTTCCGCCGATACTGTTGCGCTCAATTCAGGAGACAAGAAGATCGTATCCACATCCAGGTTTAATAGTGAATTGATTGCATCCTGCACTGCTGAAGTCTCGGAGGTAGCTGCCTCAACACCAAGCGGATATGAATGAAAAGGTGGATAGGCTTGTCTGCATAATCCGCAATAGAACTTCACCCCATTTTGAAACGCTAAATTACTAGCCTGTTCTTCGCCTGAGTTCTGCAATGAGACAGCGCCTACCCGCCAATCGGGCGTTACTGCGGCCGAGAGAACACCGGCGATGAAGCCAACGTGATCTGCACCCAGGCCGTCTGGACCGATCCTTGTTAAATTGTCTGCAGCGCTTAAGCCATGGATCCCGATAGCCACAAACTGGACTGCCGGATATCGATCTGCCAAGTCGTTTAATCCTGGATCAGGGGGGAGATAAAATACAACCTTTGCGTTCTTCTCGAGATCACTGTCAGAGATTTCGGCCAGAACGATAAATTCATTTCCTTCGTCTGCCGAAAGCGTTGTTATGGTGTCTTCCACCCTGGAAGTCGTCCTCTCTGGGACCTCACCCCCACTAATCAGATATACCAGGTCAGGTACAGCCACAGGCGATGTTGTTGGTATGATCTGCCGCTCCTTGGTGGGCGTTGCTGAAGCCTGTCCGCTGTCTCCCGGCCCGCCACAGGCGGTCAGCAGGATAACCATTCCAAGCAAGGTCATTTTAAGTGAGGGTTTGTCAGCGAATCGCATCAAATATTTTCCCATCCATGTCCACTATTTTACTATCTGTACTCAGCCCTTGACCATATCGCCCAAACGTGGAGAATTGATACTCACTTTTTCCATACATTCTTTCTGTTCACCAATTATTAAGAAATACGAGATAATATGGGTCACATGAAACCATCTTCAAGAGTTGTCGAACGCATAAACCGTCGAGATGCGCTAAGAATGTCTGCCCTGGGATTGGGCGGGTTTGCCTCCCAAAGGTATCTGCTAGGACTCGCACTACCGGAATTTCCAAGCGCAGAACGTCTCGGCAGAGTCACATCGCCCAGGGTCGAACTTCACATACGACCCGATTCCAGCAGCCAAGCGATCGGAACCCTTTATGAGGATGCCGTCGTTCCCTGGCTGCGCGAGGTAGTCGGGTACCATCCATACCGCTTTAATCAACGCTGGTTAGAAACTCCAGACGGCTATCTGTGGTCTGGAACAGTTCAACCCGTCCAAAATGAGCCGAACGAAGCCGTAGACCTACTACCCGTGACGAGCCTCGGTGAAGGGATGTGGGTTCAGGTGACAGTCCCCTGGGTGGATCTCATATTGGATAACCCGCCTGCCCGTTCTCCCTGGTTGAAAGAAAGCCTAACACCGCGTCTATCTTACAGCCAAATATTATGGGTTGACCAAATTCGCACAGACGATTCAGGCAATAACCCTCTCTACCGTATCAATGAGCGTTACGGATATGGCGACATCTTCTGGGCTGATGCCCATGCCTTTCGACCGCTTACTGAAGATGATCTGTTTCCAATCCACCCTGAGGTTGAAGATAAACGGGTCGTAGTAAACCTGACATCTCAGACGCTATCGTGTTTTGAGGGTAATCGTGAGGTCTTTTTCTGCCGCATATCTTCAGGCGCAAAATTCAACGCTTCCGGTGAGCCGGTAGATGAGTGGGCCACTCCGATTGGGGGCTTCCAGATCTGGCGTAAGTTGATCTCGCTACACATGAGCGGCGGAACGACTGGAGGCGGCTACGATCTACCAGGAATCGGTTGGGTAACTCTCTTCGTCGGCAATGGTGTAGCAATCCATTCAACCTTCTGGCACAACAATTTCGGTGTCCCCATGTCACATGGTTGTGTAAACGCACGACCTCAGGATGCTCAATGGATTTTCCGCTGGACAACACCCTTCATCGACTATGATCCCGGCGATGCCACTGTCTCAATGCCTGGAGGGACTCGCGTCTTGATTGTTGAAGCATGAAGTATCACTTCTTCTACAATCTCACTTATTTGCAGTAACGTTTCACTTTCTAGACTGGAACTAAATCGATGTCCGAAAAACGCGCAACCGCGATCGCTTCTCCAAACATCGCCTTTATCAAGTATTGGGGCAACCGCGATCCTGCCCTCCGCCTTCCAGCGAATACTTCGCTCTCCATGACACTCGCGAATCTTCAAACGAATACAACTGTAATTTTCGATGACCGCCTGGAAGCCGATCAAATCGAAATCAACGGCAGCCCCGCATCAGAGAAAGCTGCCAGCCGCGTTACGGTTCATTTGGATCTCATTCGCACTCTCTCAGGGGTTCCTTCCTTCGCCAATATTCGCAGTCAAAGTAATTTCCCCGCCGGTGCAGGCATCGCCTCTTCAGCCTCAGCTTTCGCTGCACTCACCGCAGCAGCTTGCAATGCAGCCGGGCTGGATCTAGACATGAAGCAGCTATCCATCCTCGCCCGTCGCGGTTCCGGTTCTGCCGCTCGCTCTATTTTCGGCGGTTTCGTGCAATTATTCTCGGGAGAAGTTAATGAGGACGGGTACGCTGGGCAGCTTGCGCCTGCAGAACATTGGCACTTGGTCGATCTCGTCGCAGTTGTCACAAAAGAACACAAATCGACAGGATCATCCGCAGGCCACCTGCTTGCGCCCACAAGTCCAATTCAAGCATTTCGAATACAGGATGCGGCACGTCGTCTGGAAATCTGCAAAAATGCGATTCTTCAAAAGGACTTTCAAGTACTTGCTCAAATTGTTGAGCAGGATTCAAACTTGATGCATTCCGTGATGATGACATCAGACCCGCCCCTTCTATACTTGGAGCCGGAGTCGATCAGCGTCATGAAGCATGTAACCCGCTGGCGAGAGGATGGTCTAGCAGTTTGTTACACAATCGACGCCGGACCCAATGTTCATTGCATTTGCTCTTTTGAGGATTCCCATGAAGTCGAGCGTCAGCTCCGTTCTATCGATGGCATTTTAGATATCTACCGCTGCTCACCCGGAAATGGCGTGGCTCTGACCGCTAACAATGAACAAGCACCCCAGTGATATAATCGCAGCTAAATAAATGCGTAGGTGAATTTCGTGTCAGATTTTTTACTGTTCATAATCGTTCTCTCGGTGCTGCTAATAGGTCACGAGTTGGGCCACTTTCTCGTTGGAAAATGGCGTGGTGTGAAAATCGATGAGTTTGGTTTAGGTTTCCCGCCTCGAATACTGACCTTATTCGAAGCTGGCGGGGTTAAGTACTCTCTGAACTGGATCCCGTTCGGTGGTTTTGTCCGTTTCGCGGGAGAGGATGATCCAGATATCCAGAACGGTCTTTCTTCATCGAGCAAACTGACACGTACGCTCGTCCTTTCTGCTGGTCCTGCAATGAATATTCTCTTGGGCTTCCTTGCTTTTCTCATGGCTTTCAAATTTGCTGCGCCCGATGTCAACCGCGTTCTCATCGCTGAAGTCCTTGAAGAGACACCTGCATACGCTGCAGGTATGCTTGTCGGCGACATCGTCGAATTCGTCGATGACATTCCCGTTCAGGGTTTAGTTGATATGCAGGAAGCTATTCACGCAAGACTCGGCGAAACTACTCTTATTGTTGTTGATCGAGACGGACAGATTGTTGAACTAACCATGGTCCCGCGCGTAGAATTCCCTACCGATCAAGGACCCATCGGTGTGACATTGAGTTTCCCCACCGCTCAAATGGGATGGCTCGAAGCCTCCAAGTGGGGCGTGGATTCGGTCATCACCCAGATCACCGCGCTGGTCAAACTTCCGGGACGATTACTAAGCGGTCAAGCCTCACCTGAGGAAGCTCGTCTCAGCGGTTTAAAAGGCATTCATGATATGTTGTCGTGGGCAAGCACAATCGATCGGGCTTCCGATCGGCCCTTCATAACATTAAACTTAATCGGTGTTATTAGTATCGGCCTGGCATTAGCCAATCTACTTCCCTTCCCAGCTCTTGATGGCGGGCGATTGTTGTTTGTCCTTTACGAGGCAATCTTTGGGCGCCGAATATCTCCTCGATTCGAGGGCATCGCCCACGCCATCGGCTTTGCCATCCTGATTTTTCTCATGGTCTATATCAACCTACAGGATTTCATCAATCCAATTTCTCTTCCTTAGCATCCCTACTGTGACATCCTATGGATCAAGAACTAGACGAATTATTCTCGCTTTTGATGGACGAAGAGCAGCTTCTATCCATCGAAGAACTCTCTGCACTTTCTGATTTAGACACCCGCCAGCTAGATCGCTTTTCGAGTTGCTGGCAATCACTGTCTCCTCTACGGCGCCGCACCTTGCTGGCGACACTCGGCCAACAAGCCGATGAGCATATTGAGCTTCTTTTTGATAACATCAACCGTCTATGCCTCGATGACCCTGACCCGAATATTAGAAAGATCGCGATTGGCAATCTATGGGAATCGACAGATCCATCTCTCATCGCGGCTTTCCTAGCAATTTTTAAGGAAGATAGCTCTATTGAAGTGCGCACTGCTGCCGCTGATGCTCTTGGACGTTTCGTCCTTTTATCAGAACTCGAAAACGAATCCTTGACAGAGTCAAACCAGATCGTGGACGATCTTCTAGGAACAATAAGCGCTGGCGCCTCTTCTGAGCTACATCGCGCTTGTGTAAAATCCCTCGGGTTCTCTTCTCGCGAAGATGCACAAGCGATCATCGCCGACGCATATCATTCCGGTGATGAGGGCTTATTACAGTCTGCCCTAATCGCCATGGGTAGATCGGCGAATCCAGTCTGGAGACCTGAAATTCTCCAAGTAATACACCACCCCTCGCCACGAATTCGCGTCGAGGCAGCTCGCGCCGCAGGTGAACTTGAGCTTCACGATGCAGCACAACCTCTTGTGGAGCTTCTCGAAGACGTCAGCGATGAAGTAATTCACGTCGCGATATGGTCTTTGGGGCAGATTGGTGGCGACGTGGCCAGAACAGCCATATCAGAAATCCAGACCTCAGCACCAGATCCCGAGACTGCCAAGAAAGCTGATGAAGCTCTCGAGCACCTGGCATTTCTCGAAGGCACTCCTGATCTCTTGATCTATGACTTCGATGACCCTGAAGAGGATGCCGCGGATTGATGGAATTCCTAAGCCTTTTCACGAGTAATATATTCCCGATCATCGCTGTCGCTGGGGCGGGCTTTGTACTCCAACGGAGAACGCGCCTTGATCCCCGACCCATCTCCGCTGCAATTTTTCACATCCTCGTACCCGCCCTCGTTTTTGACTTGATACTCAAAACAGAAATTCCCAAGGATGATATCGTAAGCATGGTTATCCTTGCATCGTGTGTGATCGTCTTTATGCTCTTACTCAGCTGGGCGCTCTCAAAACTTCTTCGCTTACCCCAAGCGCTGGCATCCGCCTTCATACTCAGCGTAGCGTTTATCAATTCAGGAAATTATGGTCTTTCGCTTAACCACTTTGCGTTGGGCGAAGCCGGTCTATTCTGGGCAAGTATCTATTTCATCACAAGTGCTTTATGGACAAACACAGCGGGTGTTTACATCGCCAGTGCTGGGCGGATGGCCCCGCTCCTTGCTGTAAAGAATCTGGCCAGGGTGCCGGCCGTATATGCCATTCTTTTATCCCTCATTCTACGCGCTCTAAATATTGGTATCCCCCAAGCCATTTCCCGACCGATCGAACTTCTGGCATTGGCAATGATTCCCATGATGCTGCTGGTTCTAGGAATGCAGATCAGCAAAGCGGGTCCTCCAAAACGCCTCGGTTTACTATCTATCGTGGTCGCCCTTCGATTAATTCTCTCTCCAATCGTTGCCTGGCTCATGGCAAATGCACTGCGCATGCCCATGATTGGCATGCAAGCAGGCGTTCTCGAGTCTGCCATGCCTACTGCCGTTCTTGCCTCTATCCTTGCGCTCCAATACGATTCAGAACCTGACTTCGTCACTGGCGCAATTCTTGTATCAACCTTACTAAGCCCAATCACATTAACGCCGCTTCTCTATTTTCTCGGGGTGTAGCCATCAGACAACTGCCGCCCATCCTGCTTGTTGCTTTATTGCTACTTTCTCCGCTGGAATCTGTTTCAGCCCAGGCGGACGAGATCCACGTCGATACATACGTCGATTATAAATATGGTTCAACCATCAACTTCAGCGCGCAAATTCAAGCTGTAAGCGAAGTTATTCGTGCGGCAGTGTTCATCCGCGAGGGCTCATCTGAATTTTCCAACGTCGCTATTGCTGTCCTTACAGACGGCTCTACGATTTCGGCGGAAGCAATTGAAGAAGTTCAGGCGCTCGGGATCGAGCCATTTTCCACAATCACTTACTGGTGGCAGATCGACTTTGCAGATGGCACCAACTACATCACAGACCCCGCATCCTTTGTTTACGAGGATAATCGTTTCGATTGGCTCTCCCTGAGCAATTCCAATATCACCGTCCATTGGATAGAAGGCGATATAACCCGTGGTCAGGATATCCTCAACCTGGCAAATGATTCCATTTTGAAAATTCAGCGCGATCTCGCACTGCCAGCCCTGGATCAAGTGTCTATTTACATCTACCCTAGAGTTGGTCAGCTTCAATCAAGCATCCGCATGGGTAGCGCGACATGGGTCGGCGGGCATGCCCAACCAGAATTGAGAACCATACTTTTGGCCGCACCAACTGGTGTTGAGGGTCAAATCTCTCTGGAGCGCGATCTCCCCCACGAGCTTGTTCACATCCTGCTTTACGAACGTATGGGCGACCAATATCACAACCTGCCCACCTGGCTCAACGAAGGACTGGCCACGCTCCAAGAAGGCGTGCCGAATCCTGCTTACATCTTCGAGTTGGATCGCGCCGCCCGCGAGAATGCGCTTATTTCAATGCACTCCCTGTGTGCATCCTTCCCAATTTCTGATGAGGATGCCTTGCTGGCATACGCTCAGAGCGCATCCTTCACACAATATTTGCTGGACATTTATGGTGTTGGCGGTGTGGCATTGCTTTTTGATGCTTATCAGGAAGGAACAAGCTGTGAAGGCGGCGTTCAACGAGTGTATCAACGTCCCATCTCTCAATTAGAAAACGAGTGGAGGTGGACGTCACTCTCAAACCCCAATCTGCTCGATTTCGCCCAGCCGCTTCTACCCTGGCTTTTCCTCGGTTTGTCCGTCATCGTCGTATTCGGTATCATTTTTCTACTTAGCCGCCAGCAACACAAGGAATAAAATATATTATGAACTCATTTAAAACACTCGTATTCGATCTTGAGACTAAGCGGCTTGCAGATGAGGTCGGCGGTTGGGACCATATCGATAAGATGGGCCTCTCTGCTGGCGTAACCTACCACGTCGAAGAGGACGGCTGGTCCTTATTCAAAGAAGACGATGCTGGTGCACTCCTTGACGAACTTGCTTCCGCGTCCAAAGTCGTCGGCTTCAACCTCATCCGTTTTGACTACACAGTTCTTAAACCCTATGGGCTTTCTATCGATCGGTCCTTGGTAGAGAAGACCGCAGACATGCTTGCAGACATCTCGCTAACACTTGGATTTCGAGTCGGCCTGGATCACCTCGCAGAGGCAACGCTGGATGAAAGCAAGTCCGCTGACGGCCTTGCCGCGGTTGAATGGTACAAGAAAGGCGAGATTGACAAGGTTTTGGCGTATTGCAAACAGGATGTCTGGGTTACGTACCGTCTGTGGGGATATGGTCGCGACCACGGCCACATTTTCCGGCGCGATCGAAGTGGCAGCAAAAAGAAGATTCCGGTGTCCTGGTAATAATCCTCCGGGTTCGCCCTATCGTGACCTTTTACCAATCAGCTCCGCAATACCGCTCCCGTCTGATGTTTCTGAACGCCACACAATCGCATCATGCCCTCGATCAGCAGACAAAGTAAAAGAAAATGCTGCGGCAATTCCAGGCTGGGATCTAACCATCCGGTAGAACTCTAAATATTGGCGAGCCTTCGTACTATCCGCTACGCCTTGGACTGGGTTGCAGAACTCAGTAATAATGAGTTGCTTATCCGGAAATTTGTCTCGATATACCTCGAATCCACGACCCTTATTGCGCTCTCTTAGAGAGGCCTGATCCGTCCAATAGCAATTCACGCCAACCCAATCAGCATTCTGGACTGCGCTCACCGCCTCATTAAGAAATTGAGCATCATCTGCTCTCCAGCCTGGGAGAACTTCACCTTGAGATAAACCGGGGAATCCGACCTTGGCCTCGGGGAAACGAGCCTTAATCATTTTGGTTACTTTCGTAAACCACTGTGAGAACTCCAACCCATCACGCCAGGACCGCCGCCATCCTGAGTTTTGGACGTTCGGATTGCTGTGGATTTCAAAATATCTGATCCCGGATCGATACAGCCGCCCAAAATTGTTTTCAATCGATGCGAAAAATCCTTCTGCGGAGATTGCCTCACCAGAAAAATCTCCCGTCACACGCACGACGATGAACATCGCCGGATTCAACTCGCGGATGCGCTCGATCGTATCGAGGCTTTCGTCAAGCTCCAGCTTGACAGCTTCTAACCTCGCCAAACTTATTAGATTAAGATCTTCGTCTTGTAATGGCTCGCCCACCCTTGCGTGAGCACCGAGAAGGCATTTTTCATGGTTCAAGCGGGAGGCATCGAATGATTTCTTCTTCGCCGGCCAAATAAGAAACGGTGTTGGGTCGATGATGTCCTTTGGGAAATTCGTCTCCCCGCGGTCGGTCGCTCCATCTCTTTTCAACGTTAAGTGAAGGTGTGAACCAGTAGATGCTCCTGTAGAGTTCGCTTTCCCAAGCAACTCGCCAGCCTTCACTTCCTGTCCCACCCGCACCAATGGCCGCGCAAGATGCCCGTATACCGTTTTGTACCCATTTTTATGTCGTACTCTCACATGTTTCCCATAGGCGTGCACCCTTGGGTCCGGGTTATTATGAACCCGATAGACGACACCGTCGGCGCAGCAATAGATGTTGGTGTTATTCAAAGCTCGGATATCCACGCCCTCATGGCCTGGCATACCAAAACGGCTGTAAATCTGTGGATTTGCCCCATATTCTTGAGTGATAAATGAGTAATCGGTGGGCCAAAGTAAGTAGAAAGATTTGCGTTTTTGCCCGTAGCGATCTTCATCGGCGATTCGCAATGCGAATTCCTCCTGCAACCCTTCCGCGGTGTCCGTGGAAATCGGGTCAAGGCGAACGCCAGGGTGCTGCGAATAAAACCATTCTTCAAGTTGGCTGTATTCAGGATAGCCGCCCGGAACAACAGGGAAAGTTATCACCTGTGCAGGCGCCATGTATTGCGCTGCAGTTTGAGGGTCCTGGGTCAAGTTCGGTCCATACTGCAGAACATATTCAGAACATGACCGAACCCATGACCAGTAATTCTCACGCGGGAGCAAAATCACTTGATGTTCCATACTCAGATATTAAACCCCATGCCTTTTGATTTCATCGAAACGTAGCGGTTCTCTCCGATTACGAGATGATCAAGCACCTCAATGTCGAGAAGTTTCCCGGCACCCACAATTGCCCTGGTTACAGCAACATCTTCAGGGCTGGGCTTTGGGTCACCACTCGGATGATTATGCGCAACGATTATTGCAGCTGCATTGCGCCGCACTGCTTCCCGAAAGACCTCACCGACTCTAATGACGGAGCTGTTAAGCGATCCTCGGTATACATCTACAACCTTAATGACTTGATTTCGTGTATCTAGTAACAGAACGCGTAAGTGCTCCTGCTCTAATGCGCCCATTTCATAGAGGACGAGATTTGCAGCATCCTGCGGTGACTGGATTCGCGGTTTGTCCTCTTGGTTCACAGTCGCAAATCTACGCCCTAATTCAACCGCTGCTTGTATTTGCGTGGCCTTTGCGAATCCGATTCCCCGCTTATTCTCAAGTTCAGGAAGCGAGATACGATGTAATCCAGCAAGGCCTCCAACTTCCATCAATAGTGTCTGCGCTAACTGAACAGCGTTCATCCCTTTTATTCCCGTCCTAAGCATGATGGCCAGTAACTCTGCATTTGACAGCGCCCCCGGACCTAAAGCAGCGAGCCGTTCACGTGGGCGATCGCCAGAGTCAAGATCCATAATCCGGTAGCTCAGCTGTTTATCCCCCATCTCACACCCCCATTCAGTGCAAATTGCGTGCCGAAGCCGATGACTGCGACTATACTTCAGTGGAATCTCGCTGTCAAAGTGGCCCAGAATTTGCATCGCCTTGAGTAAACTGCATGCTATAATGCCGCTCGTCAGGAGTGCCCATGCTGGACATTTTCGGAATCGCCTCATTAGGAAATTTCTTTACATATCTCACGGCCTTTTTCGGTGCTTTCTTGGCTGCTTTGTGGCTGAGTCTGATTTTTTGGACGCTCAGGGATATCCGCTCCAGGTCCCACGATAAACTTGTACACATTCTCACAGTTATCCTGGTGGCCATCTTGAATCTACCTGGATTTATCATTTACCTCATAATCCGCCCATCCATGACGCTCACTGAGGAGTACCAGCTTACGCTAGAAGAAGAGGCGCTCCTTTCGCAAGTTGAGGAGCGTTTGTTGTGTCCAGGATGTGGAAGTCATACAGAGAAGAATTGGCAGGTCTGCGCTCAATGCCACACCCGACTCCGAAAGGTATGCCGTCAGTGCGGCCAGCTTCTACAGCTCCCCTGGCAAATTTGCCCTCACTGCACAACACCTGTGCCAGTGTCATCCACCGAAGCTCAAGCAGCAGACATGCCACCAAATACAGGCTAGCACTCGACCTGTACATCTCGTATATAACAGAAACTGGCGAATAACTTTCGCCAGTTTCTTCTTAATTGATAGTCCGCGATAAAGTTGCGTTACTTTTGGTTAGCAACTCCTAAGCAAGACCATCCTGCATACTGAGCAGTGTCTCCGAGCTCATCCTCTATGCGAAGAAGCTGGTTGTACTTCGCAACGCGATCGGATCGAGCAGGAGCCCCCGTCTTTATTTGTCCCATGTGAATGGCGACGGAGAGGTCTGCAATTGTGGCATCTTCAGTTTCTCCGGAGCGGTGAGATGTAACTGCCCTCCAGCCTGCCTCCCGGCAAACTTGAACAGCTTCGAGTGTTTCTGTAAGTGTGCCTATTTGGTTTACTTTTACTAACAACGAATTGCACGCCTTTAATTCAACACCTTTTCTTACACGCTCGGGATTTGTTACAAGCAAATCGTCACCAACGATCTGGATTTTATCTCCCATCTTCGCAGTCATTAATTGCCAGCTATCCCAGTCGTCTTGCGCAAGTCCGTCTTCAATGGATACGATTGGATATTGCCTAACCCATGATTCCCAGAACTCGACCATTTCCTCACCGTTAAGCTCCTTCCCCTCACTGCGAAGCTGGTATACCCCTCGATCAATATCGTAAAACTCGGATGCTGCTGGATCGATTGCAATCGACACCTGTTCTCCGGTTTTATAACCGGCTTTTTCAATGGCCACTAAGATGAGTTCTACTGCTTCAGCGTTTGATTTTAATGCCGGCGCAAATCCTCCTTCATCACCTACAAGCGCGGTGTATCCTTTCTCTCTCAGCACTGCTTTTAGTTCCTGGTAGATCTCCGCACCCCACCGCAGGCCCTCTGAGAAAGATCCCGCTCCCAGCGGCATAATCATGAACTCCTGTGCATCCGTCGACTGCCATCCAGTATGCGCTCCGCCGTTTAATATATTCAGCATGGGCACCGGCAAGAGATGCGCGCTCACCCCACCGATATACCGGTAGAGAGGGAGTTGGAGAGAATTCGCTGCAGCTTTAGCTACCGCCAAGCTCACACCAAGTATGGCGTTGGCGCCTAACCGTGATTTGTTCTCTGTGCCATCAGTTTCAATCATGGCCAGATCGATCGCCCGCTGTTCGATTGCATCCCACCCCAGGAATAGTTCTGCAAGTTCAGAATTTACAATCTCGACCGCTTTTAATACGCCCTTACCGCCGAAACGAGTTTTATCCCCATCTCTCATTTCAAGCGCTTCATGAACCCCTGTCGATGCTCCCGAGGGGACAATCACGCGGCCCCAGCTGCCATCAAAAAGGGAAACCTCAACTTCGACCGTTGGATTCCCTCTAGAATCAAGGACTTCTCGTCCCTGGATCGTTTCAATAGTTGTCCGCATCGAAATAAGCCTCCTTTGATTTCTTATCATCAATTATAAACCTTATCCATCTAATCGAGATCACATCTTGATCTACTTTACAAAACCCTCATGATAGAATCCAGCAATGACTCCACAAAACAAGACAGTTGCCATAGCAATGAGTGGGGGTGTCGATAGCTCGGTAGCGGCCGCCCTTCTAGTTGAGCAAGGTTTCGATGTCTTCGGTGTAATGCTCCGTCTTTGGTCTGCTGGACCCGAGACAAGCAACCGTTGTTGCTCACCGGAAGATGTCTCACTTGCAGGGCAAGTAGCAAGTCAGCTCGATATACCCTTCCACACTCTGGATGTCAAAGACACGTTTAAAAAAGAGGTTGTCGATCACTTTATTGATGACTATGCGCAAGGCAGAACACCGAACCCCTGTATGCGGTGTAATCGAATAATCCGCTGGGGCTTTCTTCTAGAAAGCGTTCTCGCAATGGGCGCAAGTCGCCTCGCAACGGGTCACTACGCACGGTTACACCATGGGGGAGATCGCTATCACTTATTCCGAGCTAAGGATAAAAACAAGGATCAAACCTACGTTCTCAGCGTTCTACAGCAACATCAACTCGCACGCACTATATTCCCCCTGGGCGATATCAACAAAAACAAAGTTCGTGAACAAGCTGCAAAACTCAATCTCCCAATCGCCGACCGAGCCGAGAGCCAGGACCTATGTTTCGTGGGCGACCAGGATTATCGAGAATTCCTCTCCAACCAGGGAATTCAACTATCCCCCCCGGGCCCCATTCTCGACGAGAAAGGTGAAATTCTCGGCCAGCATTCGGGTTTAGCAAATTACACAATCGGTCAGCGCAAAGGCATCGGAGTTTCGAAATCGTTTCCACTCTATGTAATAAACAAGAATATGGGGGATAATGTTCTCGTTGTCGGTCCGAAGGACAGACTCGGCCGTATGAACTTCAATATTGGACAGGCAAACTGGATTTCTGGCTCTCCGCCTAAAGACGACTGCCCCTTACTTGTAAGAGTGCGATATAAGGCAGAGGAAGTCGGCGCAACCCTTCGTGCCTTTGATCTTGATCATGCTGAAATCCAACTTCTTAAACCGCTCCCCGACGTAACTCCCGGGCAGTACGCAGTGTTTTACGAGGGAGAAGAATGTTTAGGAGGAGGAATAATCCTTCCGTGACTCTTAATGGTTTTATCCTTGGTTTGACCATCGCGTCGGCTTGTGCCTTCCTTTTCCACATCCTTCGCGGCGGCAGTCTCAAACGTCTCGCAATCTATTTGGTTTCTGCGTGGATCGGATTCTTTTCAGGTCACCTGCTTGGCGAACTAATCAATTGGCAATTGCTAAGGCTAGGCTCTATCAACCTGTTCCCTGCGCTTCTAGGAACGTTACTGAGCCTTATTCTAACTGCTGTCTTGGTCAAACCTAATTCCCGCTCACAAAAAAAGTCCCGCAGCCGTCGTTAGGCACAAATTCAGCGATTTTGCTTGTGTTATAATCGATCTTAATGACTGAAAAAGATACTTTCCCGCCGCCAAATAACACCTCTGCGTCCGTTGAGTCCGCCCCTTCGGGAGATAAGATTCCCACTCTATGGATCGTACTGGGAGCAGTCTTTTTTCTCTTGTTTATCGCGGTAATAATCATCGCTGTTAACGCAATGATCAAAAACCCCGCACAAACTGAAACCCTGCGCGACATTATGATAATTTTTATGGCCTTCGTATCTCTAATCACCGGCCTAGCTCTTGTGATCTTGCTAGTCCAGCTAGCCCGGCTGACGAACCTCCTTCAGTACGAGATCAGACCGATTCTCGAAGCCACAAACGAGACTGTCAGTTCCTTGCGCGGAACCAGCGAATTTCTCAGCGATAACCTTGTAGCACCTGTTGTCAAAGCGAGCAGCTCGTTCGCGGCGCTAAGACGCGCAATCGAGTTGTTTGACTTTCGCCGCCCTAAGTAAATTTGTATAAGGAATTTAACAAAAAAAGGAGAAGGGATTATGTCGGATAATAACAGTGATTTCGGTGCCTTCGTCTCAGGCTTTCTAATTGGCGGTCTGGTTGGCGCGGCTGTCTCTCTGCTCTTCGCCCCGCAGTCTGGAGAGGAGACTCGAACCCTAATCTATGACAAGGGCATTGAGTTAAAGGATCAAGCCGGAGGCGTCATTGACGATACACGTACTCGCGCGGAAGAACTCGCCAAGGAAGCAAAATATTTAGCAGAGGATCTTCAGAAACGAGGCAAGAGCGTCGCTGAAGGCCAGAAGAAGAAGTCCACGAAAGAAGTTGAACCTGAGAAGAAAGCTGCAACTCCCAAGAAGAAAGACGATACAGCGAAAAAATAGCTTCCTGTGGTTCTCTGTTCATTAATAAATAGGACGCCTCATTTAGGCGTCCTATGTCATATTCCCCCTTCAAACGCAATCAACGTGAGCGATTAATTATCCGCGCTCCAATTCCCTAATAGCAGCAGGAATAAGCTCCGCCACATCGCCTGCTATCACTCCGGCTGTAGAACCAATCATTCCTGCCGCTATCTCACCTGACCATCCGTGAAGAAAGCAGCCTAATATCGCAGCCTGATAAGGCTTTAAGCCTTGAGCGAGCAGAGAAGCGATCACACCCGACAATACATCTCCAGTACCCGCACGCGCTAATGCAGGTGTTGCGAAAGGTAGAATCGTTGCTTGCCCGGTTGGAGAAGCGACGACGGTAAATGCCCCCTTCAAGACGACTACGTGCCCCCATTGAGCAGCCCAATCCAGGGCAGTTTGCTCTCGTTCCGCTTGGATCTCCGTTACCGAGAGACCTGTCAACACCGACATCTCGCCCGGGTGGGGTGTGAGAATCGATTGCCCTGGCAAGTGAACATGCCAATCCGGTATTTCAGCAAGCAGCTTCAAACCATCAGCATCGATGACAATAGGAGGCAGCTTCATCGTCTCCTCACCACCTCCATAGTGAAGGAAACCTATTCCTTGTTTTGCAGCAGCCGAAGGATTTATCAGCCGTTTCATGAAGTCTAGCGTTGGTCGTTCTCGTCCAAAACCAGGGCCCAGCAAAAGCGCCTGGCAATGAGGAAGCTCTTCACGAATGACGTCCGCGGCAGGACCGGCAATGACTCCAACCTCATGCGGCAGGACGAGCCACGTCGCTTCTGGAATCATTGGAACTAAAAATCCCTGAATTGGCTCTGGAACTGCCAGCGTCACCAGACCTGCGCCAGAACGATATGCCCCCAGCGCGGATAAGGATGCAGCGCCGGGGAAATTAACCGACCCGGCGACGATCATCACTCGTCCAAAGGTACCCTTGTGAGCATCCCGCGTCCTTTCCGGCAGCCACGACCGGACACTCTCACGCGTTGCGAAGTCAAGATCTATCGCTGCGAGTTCTTTTTGTGACGCGGGTATGCCAATATCCCCTACCACGATTTCGCCGACATACTCTGCTCCAGGAAAACGCAGAAGCCCCGGCTTTGCTGCAGCGAGCGTAACAGTTAAATCGGCAACGAGGCTCTCGTCTGCAATTTCACCCGTATCACAATCCACACCCGACGGGCAATCTACCGCAACGATATAGGGTATCGAAACGCGTTCTTCTAGCACTTTATTGACGAATGCGAGTATTTTCTTTGTTTCACCTTTAATTGGAGGTTTGAATCCTGTCCCGAAAACAGAGTCGACGAGTAGATCTGTGGAACTTATTAAATCTCTCAGCGCTTTGTGCCGCGTGTCGTTTTCTGCAGATGTGACCGGACATCCATTCCGGGTAATTCGCTGAAGGTTCTCGTCCTCTTCAGTTCGTTCTTTAGTTAGATAGATCGATACCTTCGCTCCTGCTTCTTGTAAATAATGGCCAACAACGAGTCCATCTCCTCCGTTGTTACCCGGTCCAACCAGGACCGCCACACTCCATCTTTCTGCTTCAGGCCAATATTCAAGAATCGCAGTGGCAATGGATTTACCTGCGTTTTCCATCATCTTGTCGTACGTCAGCCCAGACGCATCAGCCGCCCGCTCAATCGCACGCATTTGCTCAACTGTAACAACTTTTTTCAATGGACTACCTCCTTCCATTATAGCAAGGAAAGCTCTTCGGATAGACTGTCCAACCCTAACTCCCTCATCTTCTTCGTCGTCGGTATTCCTGTGTCGAGATCCCATCCACGTTCATCGTAGTAGGCAATCAACATCTCTTCAAAAGGAGGAACATACCCAGCAGCGCCGCCCTCTGCAAGTGGAACTTTAAAGCTCTCAGGTAGAGAGTCATCTAACCCAGCAGGGCTTAGGCGGTGGTTGATCATCCGCTTGAGATTCCAGGATCGCTCGCCTAGAAGGAGTAAATCGTTTAAGGTGTATTCATATCCAGTTGCATACTGGATCAACTTACTGGTGTCGCTTGGAGGTACAGTAGCGAAGATGCACATCACCAGAGCGTTAATAACGGATGTCCAATTCTGATGACGGATGATGTTCTTGACCTTTTCCGCTCCCGCCTGTCGATTGAAGAAGTCTATGCCGATCGCCTCAATCGTCTGCCCAAGCTCGACCATGTAGTACGGTCCCTGATTATGGCAAGCGCCTCGAGGAGAGGTGGCATAAACAAGCCCAACCCCTGATGCCCCTCGTGGCTCATGATAAGGGACTTCTAGTCCCTTCACTTCTACCGCAGAATTCTGTGAGTCAAAATACTTCCCTAGAGTCCTCGCCCCTTTTGCTATAATCGCCCCTAAACCTTCCCGTTGCACCGTTTGGTGAACGAGTTTCTCGACAACAGCGTGATCCCCCCACCGGAATTCATCACCGCTGAAGTCGTTTGAAGATATTAATCCATCCTCGAATAATTTGAAAACTAAGCCAATCGTGTTAGAGAGCGAGATCGTATCCATCCCATAACGATCACAGATCTCCCCCATTCTCGTAATGAACGGTAGATCCGTAATTCCGAGATTCGGTCCAAAACCGACCGCCGTCTCATATTCTGGCCCCTTGCGTTCAATACCATCGATCAATTTAACTTTTCTACCGCACGCGATTACACAACCATGACAAGCGCTGATGCCACTTAATATCGTCTCCGCTGCCTCTGATCCAGAGACATTTTCAGTGCCGTCCAATGAGCCTGCTGAAAAGTATTTCTTTGGCATTAAACCAAAATAATCGAATAAATCGCTTGAGACGGATGTGCCAAAGTCTCGCATACTCACACTTACGAGATCATCCTTGAGCTCTCTATTTACTCGAGCCCTAATGGCTGCATATTCACTCGGGTTATCAAGGTGGATCGATCCTCGACCACGCACGGCGATCGCCTTCAAGTTCTTCGAACCCATAACAGCGCCCAATCCCGTTCGTCCCGCCACTCTTCCATGATCGCAGAGGATCAGGGCGAAGGGGATTTGCTGTTCCCCAGCGAGACCAATGCAAGCCACTCGGGTTGCTGGCTGACCCAGCTCTTCCTTGATTGTTTCCTGCGTTTGGTACGTATCTGCCGCTCCCCAGAGATGGTCGGCAGCACGCATCTCTACTCGACTATCGTGGATCCATAAGTAAACTGGGCTTGCGGCTCGACCGCGGACGATCAGAACATCAACCCCTGCTTTACGCAGCTCTGTTCCGAAGAAACCACCAATATTGGATTCAGCCCAGATCCCCGTCGAGGGTGACTTTCCACAAATTACGGAGCGTGCTACGGCGGGTCCGCTTGTTCCCGTCAGCGGGCCAGTTACGAAAGCAAGAGGTGCTTCAGGGCTCAACGGATCGAGGTCTGAGGACAACTCAGTGTATAGCAAATACGCACCTAGACCGCTCCCGCCAAGATGCTTTTGCATAACATCATTATTGATAATCCCAACAGAATTTGAACCCGTTGTAAGATCAATCGTCAAGGATCGGAATTGGGATTTGCTCATTGCATGTGTATGTTATGGATTTGTCGTTGACGAAATCGAGTGTACATTAAGCTATACTCCATTCTCGTAAACTCGCGACTTCCAGAAGATCTACTTCTTCGCAGGAATTCTGCTCATCGCGTACTCTGCCATCGCGGTTATCGTTAAGGTCGGGTTAAGTCCGGGGTTAGCCTGGATGATTGAACCATCGACGACATACAAGCCGGGGTAGTTGAACACCTCAAGCTTTTTATTGACCACGCCTTCTGCATCATTACTCCCCATCAGACACCCCCCAAGAATATGTGCAGTCATCGATGCGTTCAGCGCGCCTTCAACAATATTCCCCATTGGCAGACCATCAATCTCCTCGGCCATCGCCCGGACTACCTGGTGGCCTATTGGAATTTCCGCAGGCACCTGTTTCTCCGCTCCTCGATCTGATGTCAGTCCCAAACGGAATAAAGTCTGTAGACTGCGGCCCAGTTTCACACTCATGAGATTGTCCTCGGTTTGCATAAGGAGGATTCCAAAAGTGCGTCGACCCCAGGATGGATCAAACTTCGATTTAATAAAGGACCAGGGATGGCGGATGACGGCGGCCAGGAGCAGCCACAATCGGTGGGCAACGCCAGAATTACCAGCCTCGATCATCGGCATACCTAACAAGCGATACATGAACGACGAGCCTTCTGGAAATCGAAAAGGTTCGATATGCGTAACATCATCTGCATGGAATACTGTGCTGATCGCAATTCCTTCTGTATGGTTGCTGTCTGGAACCAGATCGGTAACGCCCAGGAGTGCTTCGCTGTTTGTCCGCACATTTTCTCCGAGTCTAACTGACAACTCAGGGAGCGTTCGAGAACCATCTCGGCAATGCAAAAGCAGGTTCAGTGTGCCGATCACACCCGCGGCGACGATCACGTTGGTGGCATAGACTTCAGCGTTCCCGGACCGGATAACACGTCTGGTGTTGTGATATCGAATGCGATACCGAGCGCCACTTTCGACACCACCTTTAACTTGACTTATCTCAGTGACCTGAGACTCAGGCTGGATCTCAACTCCGAGTTTTTCTGCAAAATACAGATAGTTCTTTGGTAGCGTATTTTTTGCGTTTTCCTTGCACCCAATCATGCATCCGCCACAATAGGTGCATCCTGACCGACGAGGACCCTCGCCATTAAAGAAAGGATCATCAACCTCGACGCCCTGTGTACCGAAATAAACCCCGACGGG
The DNA here is from genome assembly GCA_965195195.1 of uncultured Anaerolineales bacterium. Lineage (GTDB taxonomy): Bacteria > Chloroflexota > Anaerolineae > Anaerolineales > E44-bin32 > E44-bin32. Next base: position 49,812 of record CBDAFF010000064.1, read on the forward strand.
AAGGTTTTTAAATGTACTTTCCCTACCCATTTTCTCAGCTACCGATCTCATGATCTTGTCGGCTTCAGTAATGCTGGGGCTTATGGTGTGCCCTAGCATTCGCTTTGCCGTCTTAAAATGAGGGTCGAGGGCAGATTTCCAATCATTAAGTTCAGACCAATTGCCAACTTCATACATTTTCTCGTCCGGGTCAACGAGTACGTTCGCATATCCCAGGCTTCCTCCGCCCACCCCACTCCAGCGCAACGCCATCACATCTCGTAACAGTGTTATTTCCATAATTCCATAAAACCGAAGCGCGGGCATCCAAAGGAATTTCCACAACACCCAATTTCTCTTCGGGAAATCTTCATCCTCGTATCGTAAACCTCGCTCAAGCACAAGGACCCGATACCCCTTTTCGGCCAAACGCATTGCCGAAACACTTCCCCCAAATCCCGAGCCGATGATGACAAAATCGTAGAGAGGTTTGGATGATTGAATATTTGCTGTCATGATTTAACCTATCTTCTTAAGATAATGACAGGGCCACACCATAATATTCGTGCGAAATCTTCACTGCTTAATTGCGCCTAATCTAACCATAGCGTATCGAAGAGGATGATTTCACTCGAATATTCAACGGGGGCTTGCTCTTGCATGTCCGGTGGAAAACACCTCACGATCGATTCTATGTTTTCTGCTTTCCACTCACAATACAATTTCCCCGCGGCTGGATCGAAGAAAGAATGAACCCACTCAACATCTCCATTGGCTTTCTTTCTAACTTCGCGCCATTGATCGATCCAATCATCCTGTGATTCCGGAAACGTTTGAATTTTATGTACTAGAAGGTAATGGGGCATGGTTCGACCTCCAAGGTATGGGTACGATCCTTTATGGCTTATTCTTCTATCGGAACCTTTTGACAGCAGCGCATAAAATCTAACACGGTAGGCACATTGCGCAGCATATATGCCATATTCCCCTCAACCCGCAGACGGCGAGTCATCATCGCTTGAATCGGATCCAGTTGACCGGCAAATAATTTCTTGATATGGTCTATACGCGCGCGGAGAGTAAATGCCGAATCCGGCAGCTCTTCTTTCTCCATATCGATGAATCGGGCACTGCGACATTTCCCATGCCACAGATCGACGTATACAGCCACAGGAAGATCTTGTCGCTCATCCCCGTCTTCAGGCTCAATCACAACCGTCATATCCCCTTCCCAATTCTTCGCCACCTCAGCATAACGCTCATCAGTATTAAGAACCTCAACTAGAACCTGCAGCCATTCATCGCTGGGAAATGGATAAGCCATCTTCCTCCTCCACATAGGATCCGTGAATTATGGTTCATAAAGTACGTGCCTGTCAACGTCATGCGTTGACAGGTCGCTCCGTGCTCGGTTACACTCTCAAACTCAACCAACTTGGAGGCCGGTATGATTTACCTGAGAGAATTTCTCGAAGATCTGGAAGATAAACAACTGGCGCCGTACGGCTTTCGCAGTCGCGATTCCAAAGGGCGTGAATATCCTGATCCAGAGCGTGAATACCGCACAGCCTTCCAACGCGATCGTGACCGCATCATCCACACAACTGCCTTCCGGCGTCTTGAATATAAAACTCAAGTCTTTGTAATCACAGAGGGTGACTATTACAGAACTCGACTGACACACACAATTGAGGTCGCGCAGATCGGTAGAACAATCGCCCGTGCGCTTGGCGCGAATGAAGACCTTGTGGAAGCGATTTGTCTGGCCCACGACCTAGGCCACACTCCCTTTGGTCATGCGGGGGAACATGCTCTCTCAGAATTGATGAGTGACCATGGCGGCTTTGATCATAATCGTCAATCACTGCGCATTGTGACGACACTGGAGAGAAGGTTCCCACAATTCCCCGGCCTGAATCTCACCTACGAGGTGCGGGAGGGAATGGTCAAGCACGAAACAGAATACGATATCTCAGACGCGCAAGGATATGACCCGGAGAAACGCGGCCATTTAGAAGCACAAATTGCTAATGTAGCTGATGAAACAGCATACACCGCACATGATCTAGATGATGGCCTTCGTTCTGGTTTACTCAAAATAAAACAACTTCAAGGATTAACGCTCTGGCAGAAACTAAAGGAGATTGTCGGCTGGGACGCCGTGGATCTAGACGACATTACTCGGCACCAAATCATCCGTCGCTTGATCGGTATTGAGATCTCAGATGTGCTAGAGTCGACTTTACTTGCCTTGGAAAAGAGCGGCGCTCAATCCGTGGATGTACTTCAGCATCTTGAAAAGAACGTCGTTGTCCATTCTGAAGCATTCACCCAGATGAACCATGAATTGAAAGATTTCCTTTTCGTAAATATGTACCGCCACTTTCGAGTTTACCGTATGCAGATCAAAGCAGAACACATCTTGCAGGATATATTCAACGCTTACACAGAAAATCCGGGTATACTTCCCGCCGAAGTTCAGGAACGAGCAAATATTGGTGAATTTCATCGAGTCATATGCGACTATATTGCCGGTATGACCGATCGCTTTGCATTAGATGAACACAGTCGCTTATTTGACCCACAGGCAGCGTTGTAAATAAATTTCATCAGGGTTGTTTATGGAAAATAAAGAGATCTATCTTACGTCTGAAGGTGCACAAAAACTTCAGGAAGAACTCAAGGACTTAACAGGACCACGGCGCGTGGATATAGCAAAACGTCTCCGTAACGCAATCTCTATGGGAGATCTCAAGGAAAATGCGGAGTATATTTCCACCAAAGAAGACCAGGCCTTTTTAGAGGGGAAAATTGCCGAACTTCAGCAAATACTTAAGATTGCAATTATTGTTGAAGGCAATGGAGGCAACGAACAGGTTAATATTGGGTCGACAGTTGTCGTCGTTATAGATGGCGAACCTCCTCAGACATACAAAATCGTCGGCATTAAAGAAGCAGATCCAAGAAACGGCAAGATATCGAACGAATCACCAATAGGCAGTTCTCTTATGGGAAAACGTGTCGGTGACATCGGCACTGCTGAGACCCCGGGGGGAGAGCTTTTAATGGAGGTCCAAGAAATTCGTTGAACCTTCATACCAGCGTGAGGTGTAGAGACGCAGAATGCTGCGTCTCTATTAAAACTTCGTTTGGCGATAAGCCTTCAAAGAACCGATAGTGGCTGGCCATACTGGCCAGCCACTATTTAGTTTCGATACAGACGTAATCCTCTGCCTCTTTCAGAATTCGTTCAAAGGGGTCCCTAGGTCTTTGCTATTGCTTTTAGTTCGATCGTCATGCGTTCGAAGAAGCTTTCGTTAGGAAGTGCACCCTCCCCATAGCTAATATCCACAATGCGAGCCTCGACCCGAAGGGAAGCAGTTTCCAACTCCACAACTTCTCCTCCCTCAGCCGCAACCGGATCACCTTTCGCAGCGAGCTTATTGCGCGTCTCTTCATCGTTGAAGGTGTAGTTGCTCATTATGATTTTGGTTACAGTCTGAATGTCATTTTTATCAAAGAGCCAAACCTCAAAGGCAGATACCTTCTTGGGATCCCCCACCCCCATTTCTTCAGCAATACCTACGCCACACTCACCAAGGAAGTCGCCAGAGGCTGGGCTTTCGACGCTGAACGAATCATCGTACAGATCATCGCCGATCGTGTACGTAGTGCGGAATGTTGCCAACGACTCATCACTGGGGATATCCATTTCAGCTTCAAAGCCGATATCATGAACGGCTCCCTCAGGATCCGGCGTGAAGTCAGTATCAAAGTCATTTTCCCTGGATTCGTTCCTACGTTTCAGTACGAGGGCAATACCTAACATCGCGCCCAATCCAAGCGTTCCCAGACAAACTGGCAATATGTACTGTGATGCGGTGGTCGGTTCCGCAGCTGAAGGTGTCGGTTCTTCTGAAATGGCAGTCGGCTCAGATGACCCGGGCTCTTCATCCGCTTCAGTGGTACCTACAATCAGCACAGCTGACGGTGATTCCACGGCCACAAGCGCCTGGAATTTTTGGAGATCACTAGGGCTAATTTCACCAGGGCTTTCGCCAACATCGCTTAATATTTCTTCTTTATTTTCGCCGATCGATTCATAGCGTTGAATGGCTAATTCTGCATCTGAATTTACCGAATACGAATCAATCGTCATTCGTAAGTAATCGACTTTTAGGTCTTCGCGCAGCTGTGAAATGTCAGCGTCAACAAGCTGCACGGGTTGAATCACCCAAGCGTAAAGTAAACCCAGCGCAATTCCTGCAAGTGCAGCAACGATTACAGCGAAGGATTTCCTCGTGATTATTTCTTTTGCGTTATCCATGGTCCCTCTTTTCCTTCTAGAGCCCTCAACTAAATATCGCCTGGGCTTAAGATACTCCAATGTCTGGATTTTAGTCCGACAATAAGAACAAAGCAAAGGTACCGATGCATGATCTATGCCGTTTCATCCTCGGCAATTGGCAATTCGCTGCGATCGTGTTTCATCTCGCATGATATACACACTGCTTGATCACGATTCTCCACTACCAGCAGCCCATTGCATGATGGACAGGGTATATTCAAAGGTCGTTTCCAGGAAGTGAATTGACATTCTGGATAATTTGAACAGCCGTAGAAGACGCGCCCCTTCTTGGTTCGTCTCTCGACCAGATCGCCGTCGTCATCCGGGCAATCTACACCAATTTTCTCTAACCAAGGTTCAGTGTGCCGACAAGTGGGAAAATCCGAACAGCCGACGAACTTCCCATAGCGCCCATGTCGGATTAGAAGAGGTTTTCCACACCCAGGACAGGGACGATCGAGCAATTCTGGCTCGGTCTTTATCTCGGGCATATTTTCGAAAGCGCTCGCAAGTTCCTCTGAGAATGGCTCGTAGAATTCGCGGATCACATCTACCCATTCCCGTTTACCCGATGCGATTTCGTCTAACGAACCCTCCATTTTTGCAGTGAATGATATATCGATCACATCCGAGAAATGCTCCACCAGAAGATCCGTGACAACTTCGCCGATTTCAGTTGGGTATAGGCGGCGTTTCTCTCGAGTTACGTATCCTCGCTGACGTAGCGTCGAAATCGTTGGAGCATACGTTGAAGGACGCCCAATCCCATGCTCTTCCATTGCTTTAATCAAACTAGCATCGGAATAGCGCGGAGGAGGTTGCGTGAAATGCTGGTCTGGAAACACTTCGGTTAGATCAAGAGATTCCCCCTCGGCCAGTTCGGGAAGTTGTTCAAGCGTTGACGTAAGACCCTTTCCACCGTTATCTCCACTCTTGGATTGCTTCACCCTATCACCATACACTTCCAAGAATCCTGAAAAGCGGATAGCTGATGCCGATACCCTGAAAAGATACTGGTGGTCTGTAGAAAAGCCTTCAATCTCAATCGCAAGCGTGTCGTACTCTGCGGGTTTCATCTGGGAGGCGACAAAGCGCCGCCAGATAAGATCGTACAATTTAAATTGATCTGCTGAGAGATACGACTTAATCCGCTCAGGAGTCCGGGAAACGGACGTTGGGCGAATCGCCTCGTGCGCTTCCTGAGCGCCGCGCGATCGAGTCCGGTAGATTACCGGATTCTCGGGTAGGAACTCTTTACCATAGCGCTTCTCAATAAATTGCCTGGCATCCCTAATCGCATCATTTGATACCTGTGTCGAATCTGTACGCATATACGTAATCAGACCGTACGAATCACCTTCGCCGACATCAGGTCCCTCATATAATTGCTGAGCGATAGCCATCGTCTTGCGTGCAGTGTAATTGAACCGTCTAGAGGCAGCTTGCTGCATTGTGCTGGTCGTGAAGGGTGCCACAGGCTTTCGGATGCGCTGGCCATGCTTGACGCCGGCTACACGATAATCCGCTGCTTCGATATCCTCGACGAACGCTTTAACTTCCGCCTCGCTTGTTATTTCAACTTTCGCACCATCACAGCGAGTAAGCCTCGCTTTAAAATCAGGAGGCTTCTGATGGTTCACGAAACCAGCATCAATCGTCCAGTATTCCTGTGGAATGAAACCGCTTATTTCCCGTTCTCTTTCTACAACCATCCTCAGGGCAACGGATTGAACCCTACCCGCCGAGAGGCGCCCGCGAACTTTTGACCAGAGCAATGGGCTGAGGTTGTAGCCCACAAGTCTGTCGAGGATGCGCCGTGCCTGCTGCGCATCTACAAGATCCATATCAATTTTGCGTGGTTTTTGAAACGCCCCTTCAACAGCAGTTTTTGTAATCTCATGGAAGACGACACGTTTGACGATTTCTGGTTCGATCTCAGCCGCTTCAATAAGATGCCATGCGATCGCCTCACCTTCACGATCCGGGTCTGTAGCAATGAAAACCTCGGATGCTTTTGCAGAATCCGCTTTTAATCCCTTTACGACAACGCGTTTTTCGTTAGGTACTCTGTACTTTGGTGTGAAGTCGTTATCCACATCTACAGATATCTGTGAGCGTAATAGATCACGTACATGACCCACCGACGCTTTCACAGAATATTCTTTTCCTAATATTCGTCCTACGGTCTTCGCTTTGGCGGGAGATTCGACGATGACAAGTTTACCTTTTCGTTTGCGAGTTTTTTTCTTTGATGCCTTCCGCTGCACCTCAGGTTTCTCAAGCCCTTCATGCGCCGGTGTATTACCCATCCTATATAACCCTGTAGCGCAAATCGGACATTTTCCCTGCGTTGCTGGAGTCCCAGAAGATGTAAACGTCGGTTCTGGGCTACCCATTTCTCTCTTCTCTTTACACTTTACACAATACGCTTCCATAAAATAACTATCTCCACTAAGAATAAATTCCCAATTTCCGTTCGCTCATCAAATCGACTAGTCGCTTCACTTGCTCAGCTTTTTCCCTCCGGCAAATAAGCAGCACATCCTCGGTATCAATAACGACAAGGTCATCGATACCTAATGCGGCGATAAGACGATCCGAGTCTCTCTGCTTATCTTGCAGGATAATAACTCCGTGTGTGTCGAGTAAAAGTGTGGTTTCGGCATCGCTAACATTTCCATCCTCATCTTTTTCGAGAACGTTATACAAGCGATTCCAATCCCCAACATCAATCCAGCCCAGGTCATCTGCCGGGATGACGACGACATCTTCCGCTCCCTCCATCACGCCGTAGTCAATCGTGATACTCTTCAGTTCATTCCAAACTGCAGCAACGGTTTCACGCTCTCGGCCCGTATCCAAAGCCTTCTCGATTTCTTGTAACCCTGAAAATAGATCCGGCATTTGACGCTGGATTTCTTCTATTATGCGTTCGGTTCGCCAGACAAACATCCCTGAATTCCAGCTGTATTCACCACTTTGTTGATACTCCCTAGCAAGAGCTGCGTTTGGCTTTTCTTTGAAAGCTTGCACGGCATATGTTTGTTGTTCTCGGTACTTATCTGCTTTATCCCCTTTGTGAATGTATCCATAGGTTGGATCCGGGGCTTCGGGCGTAATCCCCAGAGTAACTAGATGATTATCAAGTGCAGCCTCGTAGGCCGCTTTAAGAAGCTCCCGGAATGCTGGCTCGTTGGCCATATAGTGATCCGCCGTGAGACAGGCCATGACGCTACCAGGATCTCGATGTCTGAGATAAATTGCGGCGAGTCCGATTGCTGATGCGGTGCCACGCGGAGATGGCTCAATAATAAAATTGCTCTTCAGCAACGACTCCTCCTGTTTAGCCAATATCTGTGCATGATCTTCAACCGTGAGCACAAGTATGTTTGCAGGGTGGATAATCGGTAAAATCCGCTCCACCGAAACCTGAAAGAGCGTCCTGTCTCCAAAAAACTTGAGCGCCTGTTTGGGACGCCTTTTTCTTGACAAGGGCCAGAGGCGGGTCCCCCCTCCTCCAGCCATTATCGCAGCATAGTAGTTTGAACCCATGTGTTTAATCCACCTTATATGTCGCTCTCGCCTCACGAATTCTTACGAAGTTCATCCCGCCAACCTGTCTTACTCGCCCCTTTTATTCCAACATTGCGAGCGCAGCATTTACGGTTGACACCGGCAGCGAACAGCGTGCCTGCAGTTCGTCAACATGAATCGGCTGCTTGCTTATCTCTTGAAATACTTTTTGCTCAATATCGTCTTCCGGGAGTTGCTCTGCAACATCATCCTGACTGCTCACAAGATCCAGGTTTAATACCTCTAAGACCTCTTCGGCGTTTACCAAAGGGTGTGCTCCGGCTTGGATCAATCGATTCGTTCCTTTACTGTTCGGCTTATAAATATCGCCCGGCACAGCAAAAACATCTCGCCCCTGATCTGCTGAGAAGTCCGCTGTGATGAGCGCCCCGCTCGTTTCGCCAGCCTCGATGACAATCACGGCTAAAGAAAGGCCGCTGATAATGCGGTTACGGGGAGGAAAGTTGCGCCCCTCAGGTTTCGTACCCAGAGGGTAATCGCTGATGACCGAGCCATGCATCTCGATCTTATCCGCCAGGCCACTATGTTCAGGTGGGTAGATGTTATCCAACCCGGAACCCAACACGGCGATGGTTCGTCCACCGGCATCGATCGCTGCCTGGTGGGCAATCCCATCAATCCCTCGAGCGAGCCCTGAGACGATCGTTACTCCGCACCCAGCCAGAACATAAGCGATTTCGCGCGCAACCGATTTTCCATATTGCGTCGCTCGTCGTGTGCCCACGATCGCTGCAGCCAGGCGATCGTTATCTCCCAATTCGCCCTTTATATAGAGAAGCGGTGGCGGCAATCCTATCTCACGGAGCCTGGAAGGATAGTTCCGATCGTTTATCGTAAGTAACGCAAGCCCCTGTTCGTAGATCCGCTCAAGTTCCCAGCCCAGATCCATCTCATCACGAATCGACAGGATGGATTGAATAGTTTTTTGTCCTAAACCAGCCTTGCGCAATTCCGCCGCTGTCGCCTTCCAGGCAGATTCCAAATCTCCGAAGGCTTCCAGGAGCAGCTTGAAACGTGCTGCGCCTACACCGCTAATTCGATTGAATCCAACCCAGTAGCGAAGATCGTCCCCCATAGCAACTCCTATTCGAACTTTGCTTGCGGAAGCCGGATGAGAATACCATACCGATTCCGCGGGTGTCAAGTTCCCCCTTTGTAAACACACAACCCGACCCGATCACAATCATCTACAGCCCCAAAGCCTCACACGATCGGCGATCTGGATGGTAAAATTCTGTTTCTTCATCAATTTCAACGAGAGCTAATTTATGGAATCCTCCATCACCTAACGACTGATTACAAACAAATTTACATTGCGTACTCTTTGTGAATGTCCGACATCCTCTCTGTCAGATGGATAATCGGATCAACGTTTTCGTGTCAAATAAACTCCCACGTCACTAAGAAGAGTGAAATGGATAAACAGCGCGATTTCCAAGACATCATAACGGACAACAGATTGGCGGGCTTGTTGCGCATGATGCGTGGTTACCGCTTTATCTACCTTGTTGCCACCATAAGCCTTGCCGTAGCTGCGCTTGCCAGGACAGCGATATATCTATGGCTCCGGTACTTTATCGATGATGTGCTCCCAAGCACTCCAACGTCAACTCGTCTGTTCTGGGTGGGCATGGGCTTTATTGGACTTGCCCTTTTTCAGGGCTTCTTTACCTTCGTCAGCGGAGCGCTCGCCGCCAGAACTGCAGAGGGAATTGTCCGGGAGCTAAGGAATTATTTATTTGACCACATTCAACGCCTGACTTTTACATATCACGACCAGACACCTACAGGTGAACTCATTCAGCGTAGCACCTCCGATGTCGATGCTTTACGCAGGTTCTTCGCTGATCAAATCATCGGCCTGGGACGTATTCTTCTTCTTTTTAGCATTAACTTTGCTGCGATCTATAGCATAAGTCCGGTGCTCGCCTGGCGATCGATCGTCGTGATACCGCTCATCATCATCCTTTCCTACTTCTTCTTCCGAAAGATCTCTAAACTCTACGAGTCATACCAGGAGCAGGAAGCAGTTCTATCTACAACGCTTCAGGAAAATCTGAGCGGCACACGAGTCGTGAAAGCCTTCGCCCGCCAGGCTTTCGAGCGAGAGAAGTTCGAGCGCGAGAATTGGGGAAAGTTTGTCCTTGGACGTCGTCTGCTCACGATGCACGCCTTTTACTGGCCATTGTCCGACATCCTCGCCAGTTTCCAAATGATAGCCGGGCTTGCCATCGGTGCGTTAATGACAATCGACGGGACCCTATCCATTGGTTCTTATGTCGCCTATACCGGAATGCTAATCTGGATTATTTGGCCGATGAGAAACCTGGGACGCCTCATCGTACAGATCTCCATGGGCGTGGTCTCATACAGCCGAGTTATTGAAGTGATCCGTCAAATTCGAGAACCTATGGATGTCGGTATTTATCCACAAGATCGCGACTCGGCCGGTCAAATTATCTTTAAGAATGTTGGTTTCGCCTATGAAGATGGTTCCCCGGTTCTTGAAAACATCTCCTTCGAATGCGAACCCGGCGATGTCATTGGTCTGCTAGGACCTACGGGATCGGGCAAGACCACACTCGTCAATCTAATTCCACGCTTTTATGACTACACGGATGGCAGCTTGCAGCTCGACGGAGTCGAGCTCAATGAGTACTCACGGCGCTTTCTGCGGCAGCAAATCGGGATCGTTGAGCAAGAGCCCTTCTTGTTTTCAAGGACGATACGAGAAAATATAACTCTTGGCGTAAATCGCGATTTAGCCATGGATGAAATTGAAGCCGCTGCCCGTGCCTCCGCAATCCACGAAACGATTATGACCTTTCCAGAAGGGTACGAAACGCTCGTGGGAGAGAAAGGTGTGACGCTCTCTGGTGGTCAGAAACAACGCATCGCCATCGCCCGGACGTTGCTAAAAGATCCTTGTATTCTCATCCTTGACGATTCGACATCTTCCGTAGATACCCTTACCGAAACGGAAATTCGCGAAGCTTTAAATCGATTGATGGAAAACAGGACGACATTCATCATTGCTCATCGCATTCAGAGCGTTATGAACGCCGATCAGATTCTCGTTTTAGATAAGGGGAAAATCGTACAGCATGGGGTCCATGAGGAACTCATCGCTGAGGATGGAATTTATCAAAAGGTCCACGAGATGCAGACACAGATCGAAGATGCACTTGAACAGGAGCTGACAGATGTCGGTAGTTGAATTCAGAGAAGAAGAATTCTCGACAGAATTCAACGGGCAGACCGTGCTCCGGATCCTGGGTCTCACGAAACCCCACTGGCCGTGGTTGATCGGATTCATCGTTACGATCGGGGTCGTTTCGGCTCTCGATGCCTACTTCACATACCTTGGTAAACAGATCATCGATGAGGGCATCCTCGCCGGTGATCGTGCTGCCTTATTTAGGATCATTCGGACCTATGGCTTGCTCACCATTGTGCAAGTTCTTAACGTCTTTGGTTTCATTTATCTGGCCGGGGTACTTGGTGAGCGCGTCCAATACGACCTCCGCAAGAACACATTCAACCACCTTCAGAACCTCTCGCTCTCGTACTTCGATCGGACACCCGTAGGCTGGATTATGTCACGGGTGACTTCGGATTCTGAGCGGATCGCACAGCTGGTCACCTGGGGGTTGCTAGATGTAACCTGGGGATTGCTGAATATCGGTACAGCAGTCTACTTTATGTTAGTGATCAATTGGCAATTGGCTTTAATCGTCCTTATGATGATCCCCATCCTCATCATTATCGCAGCGCAGTTCAAGAAGAAGATTCTCCTCCAATTTCGTCTTGTCCGAAAAATAAACTCCAAGATAACCGGCGCCTACAATGAGCAAATTGCGGGGGTTCGGGTGATCAAAGCACTCAACCGTGAAGTGAAGAGTCTTGACGAATTTAGCGATCTCACAACCGAAATGTACAACGCAAGTTATCGCGCCGCGTGGCTCTCGGCGTTGTTCCTTCCTACTGTTCAATTCGTAAGTGCGCTTGCTATCGGAGCGATCGCCTGGTACGGCGGCCTTCAAATGCCGCTAGCCGGAATCACAATCGGAGGTATCCAGGCGTTTATCTCCTACATCACCTTCATGATGTGGCCGATCCAAGATTTGGCCCGGGTTTACGCAGAAATGCAGCACGCGATCGCTTCCGCTGAGCGCGTCTTTTCACTCACCGACGCGACACCAGAAGTGCAAGACAAACCCGACGCGTTCGATCCCGGTAGTATCCAAGGGGACATCACCTTCGAGGAGGTTGATTTCTTCTATGAAAAAGAAACTCTCGTCCTTGAGGATTTCAACCTCAATGTTCGCAGAGGGGAAACCATCGCCCTTGTTGGTCCAACTGGCGGCGGTAAAAGCACAATCGTAAATCTCGTCAGCCGTTTCTACGAACCTAGCAAAGGAAGAATCACCATCGGCGGGCAGGATTACACAGATTTCTCTCTTCACGCCATTCACTCCCGCATCGGCATGGTACTGCAAACCCCCCACCTCTTCTCTGGAACCGTTCATGAAAACTTGCGCTACGGGCGATTAGATGCCAGCGCTGAGGAGATACAGAATGCGGCAGAGATCGCTGGCGCACACGACTTTATTACCAAGTTGGAGAAAGGCTACGATACCGAAGTCGGCGAAGGCGGTATCCTACTGTCCGTTGGACAGAAGCAGCTCGTCAGCCTAGCCAGAGCTTTACTCGCCGATCCTGAGATCTTCATCATGGACGAAGCGACTAGCTCTGTCGACACGCTCACTGAAGCACTCATCCAGCAGGGCATGGCCGCGCTCACGGATGAGAGAACCAGCTTCATCATCGCTCATCGCCTCTCCACCATCAAACGCGCCGACCGCATCCTTGTGATCGAAAATGGCAAGATCCTTGAGATGGGCACGCACGCTGAATTGGTTGAAGATAAAGGGCACTACTACAAGCTCTATACCGAACAATTCCGCCGCCAGCTCGAACAAGAACTTGACCCATTCCAACAAAACTAATTGCCGGCGAGGCAATCCCCCTCTATATCTTCACCTCGTTATGACACTAACTTGAAGGGCTGTACCACCACAAAACGTCATTCTGAGGAGCAGAGCGACGAAGATTCTCGTTCACGACAAGAAGCAAAATTCAGTTCAAAGAACGAGATACTTCACGGAGTTTCTCCTGCGAAGTCTCCGACCGAAGGGAGCGGGGAGCCTGTTGAAGGTTCAGCATGACAAGTTCCTGCATACCGTCATTCATTCACCTACGAGGAAATATTAAAACAAAAGCCGCCTTGAATAATCCAGGCGGCTAGCGGGGATGACGGGATTCGAACCCGCGATCTCTGCCTTGACAGGGCAGCGTGTTAAGCCGCTACACTACACCCCCGTAGTAAATAAAAGTATAACGCAAGCCGCGGACTTCGGTCAAGACATATCCATCATTCCTGGAATCCTTGTATGATTCTTGCAGCTTTCTTAGATGGTCTATTCAATACCTGGTTGAAGGGCCTTATCAGGTAGCGTATAATCCTTGTTTGAAGTGGAGGTTTAATGACAGGCAAGAAGGTAAATAAGGGGAAAACAGTCACCATGACCAGTGCAGAGATCCGGCAATCGTTCCTCGATTTCTTCGAGGCGCGTGGCCATACGATTGTTCCCTCGATGTCACTCGTCCCCGGCGGCGACCAAACACTCCTTTTTACCAATTCGGGAATGGTTCAGTTTAAAGATGTCTTTCTGGGGACCGGGAAGCGCCCTTACAATCGCGTCGCCGACTCCCAGAAATGCATGCGTGTTGCCGGAAAACATAATGATCTGGACGATGTTGGCCGGGATGACACCCACCATACATTCTTTGAAATGCTTGGGAATTGGTCTTTTGGAGATTATTACAAAAAGGAAGCGATCGAATGGGCTTGGGAGCTCCTGACGTCTGTATGGGGTCTCCCAGTCGACAAGCTCTGGGCAACTTGCTTCGAAGACGAATTGGGTGAGATACCGCGCGATGATGAAGCCGCAGATTATTGGCGCCAGCAGCCAGGTTTTAACCCAGAGCATTTACTCTTCTTTGGTCGTGAAGAGAATTTTTGGGAGATGGCAGACACAGGTCCAGTCGGTCCGGACAGCGAGATCTTTTTGGACCGCGGGCAGAAATACTGCGAGAAGGTAAACGAACCAGACCATGTCTGCCAGGTAAATGGCGACTGTCAACGCTTCATCGAGCTCTGGAATCTTGTCTTTATCCAATACAATCGATCAAGCCCCACCGATATACAACCTCTCCCGGCAAAACATGTGGATACCGGCTTAGGTTTTGACCGAGTCGTCTCCGTAATCCAGGATGTGGACTCAAATTACAGAACCGATTTATTCACACCATTGATGGATACTGTCCAAAAACTCGCGGGTCATACCGAAGCTGATCGCGAAACCCACTTCACACCCTACCGCGTTATCGCAGACCATTCTCGCGCAGCAACATTCCTCATCGCTGACGGGGTGGTTCCTGGAAATATTGGACGCAATTACGTCTGCCGGATGATCATCCGTCGAGCAAGCCGCTTCGGTTCGATGATCGGTTTGGACGAGCCATTCCTGGCAAAGGTAGCCGAATCAGTCATCGAGCAGTATGGTGATGCGTATCCAGAATTAGTCCGCAATCGCCAGGCGATACTTCAAACCGTGACCGAAGAAGAACGCCGCTTCCAACACACCATTGATGTGGGCATCAATTACCTTTCAGACATTGTGAAAGCAACACTTGACTCAAAGAATAAGGTCATCTCCGGCGATCAAGCTTTCAATCTATACGCGACGTATGGCCTCCCCTTCGAAATCACACGTGACATCGCCCGGGAGAGCAATCTTGACGTAGAGGAAGAAGGTTTCAGGAAGGCTATGGAGACCCACCGCATCGCCTCAAGCGCAGGAGACACACTCGGCGATTTGGTTGATGATGGCATCGAATTCTATCAACAGCTTCTCAAAGATCTTCAGGAAGAGGGACAACTTAGTGAAAGCGGGGTTACGTACGACCCCTATTCCAGCTTTTCCGCTCAGGGCGATATCCTTGCGATTATCAGAAGCGGGCAAATAGTCAAATCAGCGTCTCCAGGTGAAGCTGTTGGAGTGATACTGCCAAGCACTCCATTCTACGTTGAAGCAGGAGGGCAAGTCTCGGACACAGGTGTTCTTCAATCTACAAATGGCGATAACTGGGAGTTGCGAGTTACGGACACCCGGCAGCCAGTTGATGGTTTAATCATCCATTTCGGTGAAGTCAACACAGGTAAACTCAACCTCGGAGCTCCCGCTAAAGCTTACCTCGACAAACAACGGCGTCTGGATATCATGCGCAACCATACTGCGACGCACTTACTGCATGCCGCTCTTC
Organism: uncultured Anaerolineales bacterium; assembly: GCA_965195195.1. Lineage (GTDB taxonomy): Bacteria > Chloroflexota > Anaerolineae > Anaerolineales > E44-bin32 > E44-bin32. The sequence continues at coordinate 65,122 of CBDAFF010000064.1, forward strand.
GACAAGTCCTCGGTGAACACGTACGGCAAGCCGGTTCTCTTGTCGCTCCCGATCGACTGCGTTTTGATTTCACCCATCCACAAGCAATGACGCCCGAGGAAATCGAAAATGTCGAAGAGTGGGTTAACGAGGCTGTCCTCGAAAATCACGCACTCACAATCATCCACCAACCCCGAGATGAGGCCATCAAGGAGGGCGCGATGGCGCTATTCGGTGAAACCTACGGCGATACTGTCCGCTCGGTGAGTATCGGCATGGATAATCGCATCTCGTTTGAACTCTGCGCTGGCACTCATGTAGCCGAAACAGGAATCATCGGACCGTTCCTTCTTATCAGCGAGGGGAGCGTTGCTGCCGGGATTCGACGAATAGAGGCCTTCACAGGTCGGGAAGCGTTGCGAATGATTCGCACACAGCGTGCCAGCCTGCAGCACCTGGCTGGTGAACTCGGCGGAACGCCCGATGCGGTCGAACAAAGAATCGAGCAATTAATTGAAGAACGAGACCTTCTATTTAACAAAATCATCACCGTTCGTAAACAGTCTGCGTTCGCGGCATTAGATCAACTCACGCCAGAAGATGTGAGCGGAATTTCGCTTCTTACAGGTCAAATACCCGAAGCAGATCCAGAGATCTTGCGCGATCTCGCGGACCGTTTCCGTGCGAATCATCCCAACTGCGTAGTGGTTCTCGCTACGGTCAGCGATGAAAAACCCTTAATCGTCGCTGCAATTAGCCCGGATCTTGTAGAACGCGATTTCCATGCAGGAGATTTAGTAAAAAACATCGCTAATATTATCGGTGGAGGAGGAGGCGGTAAACCGTCGCTCGCGCAAGCCGGTGGCAAGGATCCTGCTCGTGTGGAAGAGGCGTTGGGGGCAGTGAAAACTTGGCTTCAAGAACGCCTGAGTTCTAACTGACCATCTCTCCCCCTTTTAAATATTGTGAAAACACAAATTGTCTATCTAGAACCTCACGATGATTACAACTCCGTCCGCGATAAATTAAACTGGACACAGGCACCGCGCGCCCTCATCGTCTGGCCGGGACGCGGGAGAGTGCTATCTCGACGCTTCGACCTGGTAATGCTCCTACGCTACGCGCGTAAACTTGGAATCCAGATCGGACTTGTCACGCTCGATCCTGATGTACTGCGTCATGCCGAAGCCCTTCATATCCCAACTTTCGACTCCCTCGAACTCCAATCCGAAAAAGCCTGGCGAGTTCGAGGTGAACGTAAAATATCCAAACCCATTTCTACGGCAGATCCTTCATCGAGACCGATTCCAAAGCAAGCATCGAAAAATCATCCTCTTATAAATACCGCCTTCCGAATCTCAATATTTGCTTTGGGCATCCTGGCTATTTTCGTCCTTGCAATCCTGCTCATCCCGCAGGCGGACATCACAATTCAGCCTGAGGTAATGGATATTCTCAAGACCTACTCCATTGACTTAGATTTGGACCCGTCGGAAACTGTCACGAAAACGACTCGACTTCCGGCTCAACAAGTCCAATCGGTATTAGAAGGCCAGCTCCGTCTTCCAACAACCGGAAGAGCCGCTCAACCAGATCAACCTGCTCGTGGCGAGGTCATATTCACGAACTTGACGGACCAGAGTCTCGCAATCCCGGCAGGTACGACAGTTCGAACGTTCGATCCAGCTGCACCACACTTCGTAACACAAGCACGTGTAAACCTTGATGCGGAGAAAGGATCACAGGTCATTGTTGAAGTCGTCGCCTCTTTGCCAGGACCTGAAGGCAATGTTTCCGCGGAAACGATCCGGGCAATCGATGGGACTCTCGGATTATCCGCTTCCGTTTCTAATCCAAGCCAAATCACGGGGGGCTCGCTCCAGGTTCGAGGTGCCGTATCGCCGACAGACTTGGTTCGCGTTCACTCGGAACTGGAGAACAACTTGCTCGATGAGGCACACCAAGCCTTGCTAAGTCTGGCTCAGGAGGATGAGAAACTCATCCCGGGCAGCATTCGAGTTGTCGAGACCATCGAGGATCGATTTAGCAATGAAATCGGAGATGCAGCCGATTCGCTTGAATTAAACTTGAAATTAGAGTTCGAGGGGCTGGTATATTCCCCAGATCAACTGCACTCTGCTATGAATTTCGTTGTAGCTGAGGATTTCTCCAGAGATGAGAATATCCAGCCGGGAACACTGAAGATTCTCGAAATCGCTGGAATTGTTTACGATGATGCTGGTGAGGAAGCCAGCATCGACGTAACGATATCTGCCCGGATATATACAGGTATCGACTCCGAACGAATCCGACAAATCGTCAGGGGAAAGAATGTATCGGATGCGCTTGAAGACTTGAATGAAAATCTTCCCTTTGAAGAAGTCTTAAGTGCGGACATCAGCCCATCCTGGCTACGCCGTTTTCCTCTTCTCGACATGCAAATTCAAGTTCGCTATCCCTGGGAGGCAGGCACGTGAGCAGGATCCTCGCTGTTGACCCGGGCGATAAACGCCATGGTCTTGCCATTAGCGATCCAACAAGGTTGATCGCCCGTCCACTGTTGGTACTTGAGCACACATCCCGCGCTGCCGATGTGCGCGAGATCATCCTAACAGCAGAAAATCATGAGGCAGGCATGATATTGGTCGGCATTCCCTATGATGCAGAAGGAAACCCAGGACCTCAGGCCAGGAAAGCGCTGCGCCTCTTCGAAGCCCTTTGCGAAAACACAACCATCCCCATCCTGACTTGGGATGAGAGCGGTTCAACCCAGGCTGCCCTCCAAATTCACAAGGCAGATCAACTACTTGATGCACGGGCCGCGGCCGTGATTCTGCAGGAATATCTCGATGCCCAAATTGATTAAGTCCTGTTTACTGGTGTTCTTTTTCGTTGTTTTTGGTGTTGTCATCTGCGGGGGCGTTTGGGCTGTCGGTGCAGCAGTCTTCGGACTTCCAATGATTCCAGAGAGCGTTGGCGAGCCCGACCCCTCGCTCACCCAGCTCCAGGAGACGGGGCTGGGGCTGTATCTTCTTCTAAATCAAGATGCGCTCGATGCGCCTGCCGGACCGCCCGGCACAACGATCGACCTCACGGTGGATGAAGGCGAAACAGCAAGCGCCGTCATTCAACGCCTGAGCCAGGCCGGTATCCTGAACCAACCCAATGTTCTTCGTTTTTATCTGCGCTATCGCGGTTTAGACCGCGGAATTGATGCCGGCCTTTACTACCTTCGCGGCGAGATGACAATTCGGGAGATCGCAGAGGCGCTCCAATCTTCACAACCCATCCAGAATTCAATTACAATCCCTGAAGGATGGAGGCGCGAGCAAATCGCTCAATTGTTATCGGATCTAAATTCTGGATTTGGAGAGGGTGAATTCCTTGATGAGACTTCGGCACCTCCCCTTTTTTTTACTCACAGTTTTGAGATGCCCGCTTCATCCACTTTGGAGGGCTTCCTCTTCCCAGACACATACTTAATAGATCCAGAGTCAAGCGCTCAAGATTTTGTTTTCGCGATGCTTACAAATTTTGAGAAACGACTCGACCCGGAAATCCGCCAGGCATTTGCCAATCAAGGCCTGACAATTTACGAAGGTGTGACGCTCGCTTCAATAGTTGAACGCGAGGCCGTCCTACCCGAGGAACGGACTCGCATTGCCGCAGTGTTTCACAATCGCCTCAAACTTGGTATGCTGCTTGAAGCTGACCCAACTGTTCAATTCGCACTCGGCGTTCAAGCGGATGGCAACTGGTGGAAATTGTCGCTGACATACGATGACCTAGAGATTGATTCTCCTTACAACACATACCGCTATGCAGGCCTTCCAGTCGGCCCTATTGCCAACCCCGGCCTCGAGTCTCTCAGGGCTGTGGCCTTCCCTGACCAAACGAATGAGTTGTACTTCCGTACACTATGCGACGGATCCGGAGGCCACGCATTCGCCGTGACTTTCGAAGAGCATTTAAACAACGCTTGCCCTTAGACTTGACCGCCGAGTTAATTTGCAGTTTTGTTTGATCTAATTTGCGCTTTGTCCATATCACATCCAACTTGGAGAAATCATGGGAACATCGAAAACAATTGCTCCTTATGGAACCTGGGATTCACCCATATCAGCTACATTCGTTGCCCAATCAGGAATGGGGCACAGCGCATTGCCTCGTGAGGTTCTAATAGATGGATTTGACATCTACTGGGTCGTCGGTAGACCCCAGGAAGGTGGCCGCTATGTCATCCTTCGGCGCGGTGACGATAAAAACATCGAGTGCATCACGCCTCCAGATTTCAATGTTAGGACTCGCGTTCATGAATACGGCGGGGGCTCATATTTCGTCACCGAAGGAGTAATCTACTTCTGCAATTACACCGACCAACGCATCTACCGGCAGCAGAAGGGAAATTTTCCACAACCGATCACGCCTGAACCTGATATCGCCGCCGGTCTGAGGTACGCGGCGATCCGCATTTCTCCCAATAAGCAGTGGCTGGTGTGCGTTCGTGAGCGGCACGTTTCAGAAGAGCACGTTAAGAACGAATTAGTCATTCTCCCTCCAGATGGATCGACCGAACCTTTAATCCTCACTTCAGGTCACGATTTCTACGGTTCCCCTCGTTTCAGCCCGGATGGAAAGAAACTCGCATTCCTGACCTGGGATCATCCGAATATGCCCTGGGATGGGACCGAACTATGGGTTGGGGATTTTAGAGATGGAAATCTGGAGGACATCCGCAAAGTAGCAGGCGGGATAAACGAATCCATATTTCAGCCCGAGTGGAATCACCAAGGAGTTCTACATTTTATTTCCGACCGGACCGGTTGGTGGAATCTGTACGCATTCGATGAAGGGGAGTTTGTATCCCTTCACAAACGTGATGCCGACTTCGGAGTTCCCCAATGGCTGCTGGAGTACTCTACCTATACTTTCCTTCCAGATGACCGGATCGTTTGTTTATTTCTCGATATGGGAAAATCCTGCATCGGTATTCTCAACCCTCAAGATGGGAGTCTTGAAGAGTTCTCAACACCCTTCTCCGCTTTCGAGTTGCCGACAATCCAATCTGATCCTCTTGGGCAGGTCTGGTTCCTCGCTGGCACTCATGCGATAGAACCGGGTTTAACGGTGCTCAACCCGGAGACAGGTGAGTGCCATGTCGTTCATATTTCAATGGAGCATGAGATTGATCCGGGTTTCATATCTGTCCCCGAACACATCGCCTTTCCTTCTGAAGGTGGTCGTACGTCCTACACCTACTTCTACCCGCCCGCGAACGCCTCCTTCGAGGCGCCAGCAGATGAAAGACCGCCGCTGATCGTTCTCAGCCATGGTGGGCCGACATCGGCCGCTCGTCCTCATTTCCAAGCCGAGATCCAATTTTGGACCAGCCGGGGTTTCGCCATCGCCGACGTTAATTACGGTGGGAGCACAGGTTATGGGAGGGCCTATCGCGATCAATTGAAAGGTGAATGGGGGATTGTCGACGTTGAGGATTGTGTGAATGCGGCTCTTTTCTTAGCCAAGAGTGGCAAAGTCGATGGCGAACACTTGTTGATCTGCGGGGGCAGCGCCGGAGGGTATGTAACCTTGTGCGCTCTAACTTTCCACGAGGTTTTTGCAGCAGGCGCGAGTTACTACGGCGTAGCAGATGCCGCCATCCTCGCTCAACACACACACAAATTCGAAGAACGTTACCTTGACTCACTCATCGGGCCCTACCCCGCGAAGGCAGATCTCTATAGGGATAGATCGCCTATTTACCATACAGATCGGCTTTCATCTCCTGTGATTCTTTTTCAAGGGCTCGAGGATAAAGTCGTCAATCCAGAACAATCTGAAATTCTCGCGAAAGCGCTCAGCGAGAAAGGTCTCCCTTATGCTTATCTCACATTCGAGGGCGAGCAGCATGGCTTCCGTCGATCGGAGACGATCGAAAAGTGCCTCGATGCGGAGCTATATTTCTATTCAAGAATTCTTGGGTTCGAATTACCTAAAGGGTTCACGCCCGTTGAGATCCACAATCTGGACTAAGACTCCTGCGGGAAATGCGCCGGATGCTTCGATAACGGAAGCTCCCGATATGCTCCACGAATATGATCACCCGCACCCAAGAGGTGTAAATACTGATCAGGATGCGTCTTCTTCAGGCTCCATCATGACCAACAGCATCTTGAACTGCTTCTCCGCTTTTACGGCGTGGGGTTGATTGGCAGGGAGCGTGATCACATCTCCCACGTGTAGATGGTGCGTAACACTGCGGATCGAGACCAGAGTCTCCCCGTCGATCACAATCAGCAGCGCCTCATTCGGCGTAGTATGTTCGCTGAGGTCTTGGCCCGCATCGAACGCGAATAACGTAGTCGATCCATTGGCCGCCTTTAACAGCGTGCGGCTTACAATCGCCCCGCTTTGATACTCGATCATCTCGCTCAACTGTTCCACAGATGGAGATCCATTCGTTTGTGTAGATTCCATTGTCACGGCAATACCTCCGATTTAAGTCTTTCTGCCACTAGTACCGGCTCAGAACATTTAATATTCCAGGCAAAGGAGACGACTCGATCGCAGATTGACTATGAGTTTGAAGCCGACGAACTAATTGTCTTGTAGAAGAGGGGAAGCGCATCGACCGGCTTATCAGTAATCTCGTGAGCGGCAAGCAATCGCTCTGAAGCTACTTGCGCCTGTTCCGCGTTTATTGCGTAGACCGTGAAGAGCAGTTCTCCCTCATCTACGCGATCGCCCACATTATGTAGGATTTCAATGCCGACCGAATGATCAACTGGATCACCTTTCTTCGTCCGGCCCGCGCCCAACTCCATGGCAGTTAGGCCAACTTCGCCGGCATGAATTTGGGAGATATAGCCCGCTTTTGGCGATCCAACGTCGAGGCGTTCCGGAGCGATAACCAATTTGCCCGGGTCATCAACGTAGGAAACATCTCCGCCCTGCGCGAGAACAAGATCTTTAAACTTAGTAAAAGCAGACCCATCCTCTATAACCTTCTGAGATAGAGCATACGCTCCCTCGAAACTTACCGCCTTCTCGGCCAGGAGGAGCATATGACTGGTTAAAACCAAACAATGTTCTCGTAAATCTTTTGGACCGCCACCTTGCAAGGTCGCAATGGCTTCACGAACCTCGATCGCGTTGCCCACAGCATCACCGAGCGGCTGGTTCATGTCCGAGATCAGAGCAACGACTTTTCGATCCGCTAAAGATCCAATCTGCACCATAAGCTCGGCTAACTCTACAGCTTGCTCGAGGGTTTTCATGAAAGCCCCCAGCCCAACTTTGACATCAAGCACTACTGCGGTAGCTCCACCCGCTATCTTTTTGCTCATGACCGAGGAGGCAATGAGCGGCACGGATGGTACCGTCCCGGTGACATCCCGCAGTGAATACAACTTCCCATCTGCAGGCGCTAGGTTCTCTGTCTGTCCCGTGAGTACTATCCCTTGATCAACGAGCTGCTTACAAAATTCATCTGTTGTTAAGTCAACCCGAAATCCCGGGATGGATTCCATCTTATCCAGCGTTCCCCCTGTAAAACCCAGCCCCCGCCCCGACATTTTCCCCACGGCGATGCCGTTAGCGGAGACGATGGGAGTGACCACAAGCGTTGTCTTATCGCCAACGCCTCCGGTTGAGTGTTTGTCCAGTACAATCGCCACAATATCCGAGAAATCGAGCTGATCTCCCGAGCGCGCCAGAGAAAGCGTCAAATCTGCAGTCTCTCTTGGCGTCATCCCTTTTAATAGAACAGCCATTGCCCAGGATGAAGCCTGGTAATCTGGAATTTCGCCACGCGTAAAACCCCCGATGAAATAATCGATCTCTTCAGCCGTCAATTCTGCGCCATCGCGTTTCTTTGTGATGATGTCAACCGCTCGCATGAATATTCCTCCTACGGCATTATACATCCTGATCCCCACACAAGCAGTCCATTCCGTTGCCTGCTATAATCCCCCAATTCTTTCGTTCATAAGGTGAAGAATGGAAAAAGTTGATCTCATCCTGACCGCTGAAACAGTCGTAACGATGGATTCTGAATATAGGATCTTCAACCCCGGAGCGATTGCAATAAAGGACGACACGATTATCGCTGTTGGTCCACAAGATGATGTCCAACAGCATCACTCCACGGGTGAGGTCATCGATCTCGGTTCGCGCGTGATCATTCCTGGGCTAATCAACGCTCACTCACATGTACCCATGACATTGCTGCGCGGGTTAGCAGACGATCTGCGCCTTGATGTCTGGCTGATGGGTTATATGATGCCCGTTGAGCGGGAGTTCGTTTCTCCCGAATTCTGCCGTCTCGGCACGCAGATCGCCTGCGCAGAGATGATCCGTGGCGGCGTCACTTGCTTCGCCGACATGTACTATTTTGAAGATACCGTCGCCCAGGCTGCAAAAGATGCCGGCATGCGCGCTATCTGCGGCCAATCGATCCTTAAATTCCCCACTCCGGATGCGGAATCCTTTGAAGATTCCCTCGCGGCTTCACGCAGTTTCATCGAAAAATGGAAGGATGACCCCCTAATCATTCCAGCAGTTGCGCCTCATGCGCCCTACACCTGCACGGAGGAAATACTCGAGGCTTGCAGAGATCTGGCCATGGAATTTGACGTACCCCTGCATATACATATCTCCGAAACCAAGGGAGAGGTCGATGATTGGCGCGAGACCTATGACATGCCGGTGGTCCCCTGGGTAAAGAAGTTAGATTTATTTGACGCGAAAGTCATCGCTGCACACTGCGTTCATATCGACGATGGCGAGATCCACACGCTGGAGCATGCAGGAGTAGGCGTGGCCCATAACCCCTCGAGCAATCTCAAACTAGCTTCCGGGTTCGCCCCCATCATCGAGATGCTTGAAACCGGGCTGCAGATTGGTATCGGCACTGATGGCACTGCATCGAACAATGACCTGGATATGTTCGAAGAAATTCGCCTGGCATCTTTTATCGCCAAGACTGTTACAAGCGACCCTACCGCCCTGCCAGCTAGAAAGGCCCTGGAAATGGCTACACGCATGGGTGCTAAGGCGCTGCACATCGATCATCTAACCGGCTCGCTTGAGCCAGGAAAACGCGCAGACCTTATCGCCATCGATCAAGACCGGACACATAACATCCCCCACTTTAAACGCGAGCCACAGGCGGTTTACTCACGTCTGATTTACGCGACCAAGGCCTCGGACGTTCAGGATGTCATGGTGAACGGGCAATGGCTCATGAGGGACTGCGAATTATTGACTATCCAAGAAGAGGATTTATACCCCCAGGCCGCTCAATATGCCGATAAGATAGACGCCTTCCTCGCTGAACGCGAAGGATCGGTTCTCTCGAAACTTATCGCTATCGGTGGCGCCGAACAAGAGGAGAGTTACGAGGTCCAGATCAAAGTCAAGCTCGACGACCCTCAAGCGGTTATTGCGAGATTAGAAGAAGATATCTTCGAAATCCGAAGGCGTGCACACTACTTTGAATATGATACATATTTCCGGTTCACCAAGCCTGAGGATGCACGCCTGCGCCACCGCGAAGATGAGTTTGTGAATGATGCTGGAGAGGTCTTTAACGTTCGCTCACGCCTCACGCTTACCGGCCCAGCCGCAGAGCGTGAGTATCACAACTCGGTTCTGCTCTCCCGCTCCCGCTTCATCGCTCCAGCCAAGTACTCACCCCGCTTCTACCGTGAATACTTTAAGCCTTCCGGCGAGATTAGCATTCACAAGGACCGCCTTCGCTGGCTCATTAGCTTCGAGGACCTCGAATTCTTCATCAACATCGACCAACTTCTTGATCCAAAAGTGGATGGATGTTTCCTCGAAATAAAAAGCCGCACATGGTCCCGCCGGGATGCTGAAATGAAAGTGGAATTAATTACTACGATTCTGCAGCATCTCGAGATCCAGGATGCCGAACCAGTACTTCAGGAGTACCCGGACCTGGTCGGCTAGGACAATTAACGAGCGCCTGCCCGCAGTTGCTCCAATGATTTAATTTGAGGTAAATACTCTGGAACCTCGCGGATATTTAATTCTGTGGAGCAACATTGTCATTTCGAGGAATGGTGGGGCGCGCGAAGTCCCCGGGTTTGTCGGGGAAAGTCCCCGGGTTTGTCGGGGAAAGTCTCCGGTTCTGTCGGGGGAAGCTCCTGAGGTGATGAGATGCTTCACTCCGCCTATCATGACATATCTTGTCGCTACGATTTGAAAGGGAAGGTTTGTTACTTATTCGCTTTCTTCCTGTCCGAAGCGCTGCTGCCATTCGTACAAGCGATTGAGAGCTTCAAGAGGTGAGATGCTGTTTAAATCAAGGGCGCGAATTTCTTCTAGGAGAGGATCCGCTTCGGAAAAGAGATGGAGCTGCTTGGTCGCCACCTGCGGGTCGTCAGAAGTTTGATCAGACGCGGCTTCGAATTGAGCCAATATCTCCTGCGCCCGGTTTATGACCGGCCGCGGCATACCTGCCAATTCGGCGACGTGAATCCCATAGGATTTATCCGCACCACCGGGCGTGATCTTGTGCAGAAAGACTACCTTTCCACCTTCCTCTGAAACTCCGATATTGTAATTACGTACACCGGGGAGGAACTCCGATAGTCGTGTGAGCTCATGATAATGCGTTGCGAATAGCGTTCGCGCCCGCAGCTTCGGATGATTGTGAAGGTACTCCACAACAGCCCAGGCAATCGCGACCCCATCATAGGTGCTCGTCCCTCGACCTACCTCATCCAGGATCACCAAGCTGCGATTAGACGCGTTGTGCAGGATATTCGCCATCTCAACCATCTCGACCATGAAGGTAGATTGGCCGGCATGAATTTCGTCCTGTGCACCGATTCTTGTAAAAATCCGGTCAACAATACCCAGACGAGCATGCTGAGCGGGCACGAAACTTCCCATCTGTGCCATTAACACGATCAGCGCAACCTGCCTTAAATACGTCGATTTGCCGCTCATGTTTGGCCCGGTTATCACCCGGATGCGTTCTCCCTCTTCAAACTGGATGTCGTTTGGAATGAAACGCTTCCCTGGGATGAGCTCCTCAACAACCGGGTGGCGTCCATCCTGAATGTCGAGATCGCCGCCAATGTTTAAATCTGGGCGGACAAAACCGCGGTGAGCAGCCACTTCAGCAAGAGCGCTCACTGCATCTAATCGGCCTACTGCGCGGGCGGTCTTTAATAATCGTGCCGCCTGATTTGCAATTTGTGCGCAGATCTCATGGAATATCTCTCTTTCGACTTCTCTGATCTGTTCCTCTGCCGTTAACACTTGAGATTCGTATTCCTTCATCTCCGGAGTTATGTAGCGTTCTGCGTTAACAAGCGTCTGTTTGCGAATGTAATCCTCAGGGACTCGTTCGCTGTTCGCTTTCGTCACTTCAATGTAGTAACCGAAGACCTTGTTGTATCCAACCTTAAGGTTCTTGATCCCCGAGCGCTCCCTCTCGACCAACTCTAGATTTGCGATCCAGTCGCGTGCACCGCGTGATGATTCGACCAGATCATCCAGTTTCTCCGAGAACCCGGGCCGTATCACACCAGTTTTTCCAAGAATCGCAGGAGGGTCTTCGCTAATACTGCGCTGCAGAAGGTCAAATATGTCTTCGCAGGCGTCGATGCCCGCAGCGATTCCCTTGATGGCTTCTAGCTCAGAATGCAGCAAAATCGCTTCGATCTGAGGGATCTTTTCAAGGAGAGTTTGCATGCCTACCAGGTCACCTGGCTTGGCGACTCTAGCGCTAATGCGATTTGTAAGTCGCTCGAGGTCTCCGTATGCCTTCAAAGCAGATCGGATTTCGGCTCTCCAGACACCGTCTTCATGGAAAGCTTCAACCTGATCCAATCGCCCTTCGATCCTCTCCAAATCCAATAGAGGGTTTCCGAGCCATTGATGAAGGAGTCGTCGTCCCATCGGGGTTTGTGTTTGATCGAGAATCCCGAGCAACGAACCGCGCACATCACCCGTCCGTATCGTTTCCGTTAATTCGAGGTTCCGCCTTGTCGCGGCATCAAGGGTCATGAAATCATCGAGGGAATAGATTGAAAGATTCGTTAGAAGTGAAAGTGCGCCTTCTTGTGAGCTGCGTAGATACTCAACGATCGCTCCCGCCGCACGAACAGCAGCAGGCTTATCATCTAGACCAAAACCAGCGAGGGTGGTGGTTCCGAAGTGCTCCTGCAGCATTTCCACCGTGCGGTCAAGCTCAAAACGCCATTCAGGAATTTGAGTCGTGTTTCCTTCCCAAATACCTTCAATCGACAGCGTTTCGGGGACCAGTAATTCCGCTGGTGAAAGACGGAAGAGTTCCTGACGCAATGCGGCGAGTCTGTCCTCCGCTTCGAACTGACCGACGGAGAACTCGCCTGTACTGATATCAACAATGGCGATGCCTAAAGCGTTGCCGTCGAGAATGGCGGAAACGAGATAGTTGTTCCTGTCACCCGGGAGCAATCCTGCCTCGACAACGGTTCCCGGCGTGATCACCCTCACGACTTCGCGCGGGAATAAGCCCTTCACCGGGCTGTCACCGATCTGGTCGCAGATCGCTACGTGATAGCCCCGCTCTATCAGGCGAGCGATATACCCCTCAGCCGCATGATGCGGAATTCCTGCCATTGGGATAGGCGAGCCTTTGGCGATGTTTCTCGAGGTAAGAACGATATCAAGTTCACGCGCCGTGATCTCTGCATCCTCGTCGAAGGTTTCATAGAAATCACCTAATCGGAAGAAGAGCAGCGCGTCAGGGTAATTGCGCTTGATCTCTAGGTACTGCTTTCGAATTGGCGTAACTTTTGGAGTCATTTCCATGCATTCTAAAGCTACGGAACAGAAACATCAAGCAAGTTGTCACAAAATATCATTCAACAACACGGCGCTCATCTTTGTGGAACCCTATGCAGCAGAGCGACGCTCTGTAGGATTCCACACAAATTACTCGTCAAGAACATACATTATGTTATACTCCCGCCATGTTTGGAATCATCGCCGTTGACTTCGGTGGGACGAATATCCGCGCGGCATATTTCCCCTCCTCCCAACCTCCCCCAACTACACAGAACAAGACGGCTACTCTCGCTTCTGAGGGGCCTGATTCGGTAATCGCCCGCTTGATCCAGGCGATTGATGCACAGATCCCTAACGACGACGTTGAATTCAAAATTGGCATCGCCGCGCCAGGCCCGCTCGACCCTCGTAATGGGGTTATTATCAGCTCCCCTAACCTTGCTGGCTGGACAAACATACCCCTGCGCGATCAACTAAGTGAGCACTTTGGTGTGCCAGTATTCTTAGGCAACGATGCAAACGTGGCCGCCCTGGGGGAATGGCGTTTTGGTGCCGGTCGGGGCACTGACAATATGATTTACCTAACCATCAGCACGGGTATCGGAGGAGGCGTGATCGCCGACGGCCAGTTGCTGCTTGGCGCGCGAGGCTTGGCAGGTGAACTCGGCCATCTAACCATTGTTTCAAATGGTCCAACCTGCGGCTGTGGCATAAAGGGACATATCGAAGCCGTCGCCGCTGGACCAGCCATTGCCCGCAATGCAGCAGCTCAATTGGAAGCCGGTCAAAACTCTACGCTGAAGGAAACGCTAAGCGCTCATGGGGAAATTACCAGCGTCGATATCGGTAAAGCAGCACAGGCAGGCGATGAACTTGCTCTCTCAGTTATTGAAGAAGCAGGGCTCCATATAGGCCACCACTTAGCTAACCTCGCCCATGCGTTCAACCCAGAAGTTTTTATTATCGGGGGTGGCGTTTCTCTCCTGGGCGACCTTTTATTCGAACCCATTAGACACTCTCTACGCGAACACATTATGGATCCAGCATATCTCGAGGGGGTACGCGTTTTACCAGCCGCGCTCGGTGATGACGCTGGATTGGTCGGAGCAATGGTTCTTGCTAGTCAGTCATGAAATCATATAAAAACAAAACTTTACTACTCTTCTTTGTAATCACTGTTTCCAGCTTGACGAGCGCCTGTCAACCGTCATCCGATACGCCGTCTACGCTTAACTACGGTCTGACGTTAGCTCCATCGGGTATAGACCCTCACTTAAACGCATCCGCGGAGCTCGGCATTCCGCTGAGCTCAGTGTATGACACGCTTGTTTTCCTCGACCCTGAAAACAGCGAGTTTGTCCCCGGGCTAGCGGAGCGCTGGGAGATTTCCAGCGATGGTCTGCAATATACCTTTTATCTGCGTAAAGATGTTCGCTTCCATGATGGAACACCCTTCAACGCACAGGCTGTTCAAGACAACCTCGACTACATCCTCAATCCGGATAACCATTCGCAAAAGGCCGCAACGATGCTCGGGCCACTCAAACATACGGACATTCTGGACGAGCATACAATTGCGTTTGTCCTCGACGAACCGTTTGCGTCTTTGTTGGACTCCCTCTCCCAGGTCTATCTTGGCATGGCCTCGCCGACAGCTTTGAATCAATGGGGGCCATCCGAATATCAATTCCATCAGGTAGGGACAGGACCGTATCGCTTTATCGAATACATCCCTAACGATCACATCACTCTGGAACGTAATCCAGATTACGCCTGGGGTCCTTCAATCTACGACAACACAAAAGCTTCAGTGGAACGAATCATCTTCTATTTTTACGAAGATGCTGCCTCACGGGCCCTCGCTTTGGAAAGACGCGAGGTTGATATCTTAGGCGAGGTTCCGCCGCATGAAGCCGACCGTCTCGCTTCCAGCGTAGATTTTTTATTATCGCCTGTTGCCATCCCCGGCCAACCTTTACAGTTCTTTTTCAACACCACCACGTCGCCTACGGATGATCTTCGGGTTCGGCAAGCATTGCTTCTGGCGATCGATAAGAATTCAATCGTCCTTACCGTCTTTGGGAGTCACTCGCCAATTAGCAGCAGCCCTCTCTCTCAGGCTGGATTCGAAAAGATATCGGAACTTCCTCCGTCCGCGCCCGACCCCGAGGGTGCTCGAAAACTTCTCGAGGAGGCAGGATGGGTTTTGAAGAGTCAGGAACCGTATCGTAAACGCGATGGCGAACCACTTGTCATCAAGCTTATCGCCCCACCCTGGGGATCGAATTCTGAGGTCGCGCAATTGTTGAAAGCCGGATGGGAGAATATTGGCATCGATGTTGAATTGACCATCACCCCCGGATTTGGAACGCTCAAAGAGGTCCAATCCAGCGGTGACTACCACGCTATCGGGATTAACTTCTTCGGAACAGACCCGGATTTATTGCGTTCCTTTTATGCAAGCGATGGGTTCTATAATTGGAGCGGTTTCTCTGACCCCGAAATCGACCGAATGCTAAATGAAGCCGCTCGTGCCTCCCTGGTCCCTGACCTCCGAGTAGAATTGTATAATCAGGTCGTCCGAGCAATTACCGACAACGCACTTGTCCTCCCGATAAGGGACTATGTCAACCTCGTCGTCGCTCACCAACGAATTGAGGGCTTGAAATTCTCAGCGCAGGGATGGTTTCCAAATCTCATCGACATACAGCTATCCTCGCCGTAATCCGACGTCTTATAGAAGGTGTCGGCACGGCCTGGGCTGCCGTTACTTTTGCCTTTTTCGCTCTGAGGTTTGCCTCCGGCGATCCAGTTGCGAGCCTTTTGTCGCAGGGGCTTGCCTCACCTGAGCAAGCGGAAGAGATTCGAATTTCGCTTGGTTTAAACACACCGCTCTGGCTTCAGTACCTCAGATTTCTTGCAAACCTCCTTCAAGGAAATCTGGGAACATCACTGTACACACATCGTTCTGTTTCACAAACCATCCTCGAGCAATTTCCTTCAACCGCCGCTCTAGCCATTAGCGGGCTCATCATTTCATTAATTTTCGGTTTCACCCTCGGAATCACTGCGGCTTGGGCGAAAAAAAGAACATCCGCAATGGTCGCCGCGGCAATAGCGGCATTTTCCACATCAATACCTGTCGCTTTTACAGGCATCCTTTCCTTGCTCATCGTTGGACGTCTTCAGCTAGGACACGTCTATTCCGACGAGTTGTTCATCAGACTGTTCCTGCCTGCTCTGGTGTTGGGTTTCGCTTCCTCCGGCCCAATCGCCCGTGTTATCCACAGCGGCTTGTCCGAGAGTCTCCGATCTCCTTTCATCCTGGCGGCGCGCGCGCGCGGAATCCACCGCGGCAGCCGATTGCTACGACACGCGCTAAGACCATCCCTTGCGCCCGCCATCTCCCTTATTGCTCTCGAAGCTGCTTTTTTGTTTTCTGGAACCGTCGTTACAGAGACGGTCTTCTCTCGCCCTGGCCTTGGAAGGCTCCTTGTGAAATCGATCCTGGATGGGGACTATCCCATCACTCTGGGAATCGTCGCTCTCGCAGCGATTTTATACACCATCAGCCATGTGTTCGCTGACCTTCTCACGCTCATGATTGATCCCCGACTACGGAGAGCTGAATGAGAATTCACTGGTTGAAGATTCTGTGCATTCTCTGGCTCGTAGCCATGGTTCTTATGGCGCTCCTTGCGCCCATAATCTCTTCTGCTGATCCCTATAAGCCGACTAGTAACCCGCTTCAATCTCCGCAAGACCATCCTCCCTTAGGAACGGATGCCTTGGGGAGAGATTTCTTCTCTCGCATCACGTATGGAGCTCGGCTCAGTCTCTTCATTCCCCTGCTGGCAACACTGCTCACGGTACTTATCGGAACCACCATCAGCCTCACTGCTATTGTGGTTGGTTTATACCCAGATCGCATCATACTTGCACTTACGAACGCCGCGCTAGCAATTCCCGGGCTTCTCCTTGCCATGCTATTAGTCGCCGGTTTTGGTCCGGGCATCCCCACTGTCGTGGTCGCCGTCGGCCTGGGGGGAATTCCTGGCTTTATCCGACTCAGCAGGAGTATCTTTCTGGGGATAAAGGAAATGGGATATATCGATGCCGCTTATGCACTCGGCGCAAGCCGAACACGCATTGCGCTCTCTCACTTGCTCCCTAACGCAGCTCCGCAGTTATTCTCTCTGGCGACGACTCATTTCGCCTGGGCATTCATGGGAACAACGACGCTAACATTCCTGGGATTATCCGGTGACCCATCTGTGCCCGAATGGGGAGCGATGCTGAATAGCGGCCGAATGCATCTTATTCAAGCGCCTTGGTTAACAATCATCCCGGGAATTTTGATAAGCCTAACGATTCTTACCATCCATTACCTCGGTGAAAATTACACCGATAGATGATCTGCATGTTGACGGAAACCATCTAACACTGATAAGCTTTTCACATGATTGAAAACAGCATGTCCACGACATTAATCATATTTATCGCTCTAGCTGTCGTCTTTGACTTTATAAACGGAGTTCACGATAGCTCGAACATTGTTGCAACGGTCATATTCTCGCGCGCCCTGCCCCCCCGCGTTGCGTTGATCCTGGCCGCGATCTCTCATTTCATAGCCCCCTTCCTTTTCGGGGTCGCAGTTGCCACAACCATCGGCGATGCACTCCTGGATGTTAGCGCTCTTACCATGAGCGTGATCATGGCCGCTGTGGTTTCCGCAATCATATGGAATCTGATTACCTGGTTTTTCGGCATTCCATCATCCTCTTCACACGCTCTTCTTGGCGGGCTCCTCGGCGCCGCTCTAATGCACAGTCGCTCCCTTGCGATTGTAAGCTCTTCGGGTTTGATGAAAATTGCGATCGCATTATTTCTCTCACCCATCGCCGGCTTAATCGTTGGCTACATCGTCATGAAGATCACGTTATTTTTGGTTCGAGGGGCAACGCCAAAGGTAAGTTATCTCTTCCGCCGTTTCCAGATCGTTACGCTCATCGGCCTCTCTTTGAGCCATGGCACAAACGACGCTCAAAAAACCATGGGGCTCATTGCGATGGGATTGCTGCTTACCGGTCAAATCTCTTCTTTCTACATACCCATGTGGGTGGTGACGGTAAGTGCGGCCGCGATCGGCCTGGGGACGTTATTCGGCGGATGGCGCCTGATTCGCACACTTGGAGGGAAAATCTTCCGCATTCGCCCGATCCACGGGTTCACATCGCAGATTGCGGGGTCAATCGTGATTCTCAGCGCAGCGCTCCTCGGTGGACCCGTCAGTACAACACAGGTTATGAGTTCATCAATTCTCGGTGTGGGAGCAGCAGAACGAGTAAATAAAGTTCGCTGGAATGTTCTCGGTGATATGGCAGTAACCTGGTTATTTACTATCCCGGCAAATGCCGCGCTCGCCGCTCTTGTTTATCTCGTGCTTAACCTACTCACAACTTGATTACGAATATCCTCTAGCGATATCCACTTGCAGATGCATCGCGTTTAGTGGCTAGCCTGCGCACAACCACTCAGCCATCGTTCAATGACCGATGATATTCGCTCCTCCACACCAGCATCAGCATCAAACCACTGAATCTCTGGATCAACTGCTTTAAACCAATTCGCCTGTCTGCGCACGAACTGCCTGCTAAGTCTGCGAATCTCCACAATAGCACTGCTCAAATCCATTTCACCGCAAAGATATGCAGCAAGCTGAGCATATCCGATAGCCGAGAGCGATGGCAGGCCAGGAGAGATTCCGCTGTCGATCAGCCCCTGAACTTCCTCAATCCAACCCGCTTCAATCATCAAATCGATCCTTTGATCGATCCGCTGGTAGAGTTCCGGGCGCGGCAATGTAAGCCCAATGCGCAGTATCTCAAACGGTGGTGGATTCTTCTCTCTTTGCGAACTGGCGGGCACTCCGGTCATTTCAAATATTTCAATCGCCCTGACAACCCGCCTGACATTGCGCGGGTCGATCCGTTCTGCAGAAGCTGGATCCACCTCTTGCAGCCGACGATACAGCGCTTCGTACCCTTTGTTTGCCGCAATCGCCTCCAGTTCTTCTCGTAAACTCGGTGACTCTGCACTCGGTGGCGGGGTCCATCCCTCAAGGATCGCCCGGAGATACTGGCCCGTTCCTCCAACGAGAAATGCAACCTTCCCCCGACCATGGATATCATGGATCACATTTAAAGCCGCGTCGCTATACTTCGCCAGGTTCCACGTGTCGTCCGGGTCGGTTACATCAATGAGATGATGCGTGACTCGCTCTCTTTCTGCGAGCGTTGGTTTCGCCGTGCCAATGTCCATGCCACGGTATATGAGTCGCGAATCTACGGAGACGATCTCCCCTTCGAATCGCTCAGCGAGAGGAATGGAGATACGAGTCTTTCCGACGGCGGTTGGGCCGAGAATGGCGATAACGGGTTGGCTTTTCCTCATAGGCTATTGAAATCGATGTCGAATGCACTTTGATAATGATCAAGGCGCTGGATCGTCCAGTCTGGGGAGGCTTTGATCGCGACGACATCGATTCTCCATGAAGCGTCGATCCTTTCCCGTTCCTGTAAGAAGGCCCACGCCGCACGCATTAGTCGCTTACGCTTCTCCCTGGATACGCTCTCCTCCGGCGTTCCAAAACTATCAGATGTCCGCGTCTTCACCTCGATGAAGACGATGATGTCACCATCTCGCATCACCAGATCGATTTCGCCTTCAACAACACGGAAGTTCCTTTCCATGAAGACGTACGCTTTGGTTTCCAGGTAGTGACCTGCCCCCACTATTTGGTCCACTTCTTATGTTAGACGCATCGCCTGAAACGGCTTCTGGACAGCGATCCATGTCGCTGGCGCTGGTGGTTTGTAGCCCAGGGAACTGTGCGGCCTGACATGATTGTATTCCCACTTCCACATCTCAATCAAGTGTCTTGCTTCCTTCAGCGTGTAGAAGATCTCCCGATCGAGCAGTTCATCCCGCATCCTCCCATTGAATGATTCAACATAGCCATTCTCCCAGGGGCTGCCCGGCTCGATGAACAGGGTTCCGACACCAAGTTTGCTCAACCATTTTCGAAGCACCTTTGCCGTGAACTCAGGGCCATTATCCGAACGAAGATGAGCTGGCACTCCCCTCTGGCAAAACAACTCCGTTAGACACTCCTGCACATCTCCGTGTCTGATGTGCCGTGCTGCGTGAGATGCCAGGCATTCACGGGTGTACTCATCGATGATGTTCAGGATCCGGAAGGCACGGCCGTTATGTGTCCGATCCTGCACGAAATCATAACTCCATACATGGTTTGGATACTGCGGCCGCAAGCGGATACATGATCCATCATTCAGCCACAATCTGGAGCGTTTAGGTTGTTTTGCAGGTACTTTCAAGCCTTCTTTACGCCAGATTCGCTCTACACGCTTGTGGTTCACTCTCCATCCATCGTTTCTGAGCATCCCAGTGATCATTCGGTATCCGTAGCGGCCATACTTGCTCGCCAACTCAATGATGTGTTCTGTAAGCACTTCCTCGTCTGCAGCTGGCAGAGATATATAACGTTGCGTTGATCGAGGCTGAGCCAAAGCCCGGCACGCCCGGCGTTCAGAGACCCCCAGGACCTGCTGTACTCGTTCTACAGCTCTGCGTCTCCTGGCCGGGCTAATCAGTTTCCCGAGATGGCTTCCTTCAGGATTGCATTATCCAGCGAGAGATCAGCAACCAGCTTCTTCAGCCTGGCGTTCTCTCTTTCAAGATCTTTGAGTTTGCGAACTTGCGATGTTCGCATGCCACCGTATTCTTTTCGCCAACGATAGTAGGTCTGCTCGGTCACGCCCAGTTGTTTTGAGACATGAGCTACTGTTTGGCCCTGGCTGAGAAGAACTTCGGCTTCACGGAGTTTACTGATGATCTGTTCGGGGGTGGTTCGTTTACGTGGCATATGACATCTCTCCAATCCCTGATCCTAACATTACAACTGGATCAGTTTTTGGGGGTCAGGTCACACACATGGCGCTGCAAATTGCCCAACGCGGCTATGTTCTTCAGACCGGTGAAATTGTAATAAGTGATACAGCCGAGGGTCTCCGTAAAGATCCAATGGTGCAAAAAGCATATCTGGGAATGGAATAAACAACCCAATTTGCCAGCGTCTTTCAAAAGAACACGGTGGTTCGTTCAACAGAATCCTCGTGTTCTTGATTTATATGCATATTACGCGTTGGTGCCAATCATCAGACGGTATGGTTTAGAATACATCCACGGGTGTTGACTTGTGCATCTGGTAAGTTCATATCGTTGAACAGCGGTCTCTTCTAATAAATACAAAAAGGTTAACGATGACTAGCGACATTCCAAATACAGCCGATATCGTCGTCATCGGCGGCGGTGTTATGGGTGCGAGCACTGCGTATCACCTCGCAGCCGCCGGGGCTGGAAAAGTGGTCCTGATTGAGAAAGAACCATATTTTGGACAAGGCGCCACCGGTCGTTGCGCCGGGGGAGTGCGCTATCAATTTGCTACTGAAATCAATGTGCATTTGTCCATCGCCAGCCTTGCTATGCTTGAGGCGTTTGAGCAGGATACCGGCCAAGATCCACTCTACCGCAAATGCGTCTATTTGTTCGTACTAACCCAGGATGCGATGGTAGCTAAATTCAAAGGTAATGTCGCCATGCAATACCGACTTGGCGTAGATACACAATGGTTAGATGCCGAAGACGTCAAATCTCATCTTCCTATGATGCGCTTCGAGGATGCAATCGCCGGCACCTTTCATCCCGATGATGGTTTAGCCGACCCTAACAGCGTCGTTATGGGCTATATTCAGCGCGCCCGCCAGTTTGGCGTAACCGCTTTCACGGATGTCAGCGTCCTGGGCATTGACACCACTGGCAATCAGGTTCAGCACGTTGTGACCAGCTCGGGATCGATCGCCACCCAGGTCGTCGTTGATGCTGCCGGACCCTGGGCGGGGCTCATCGGGCGCATGGTGGGTTTGGAACTCCCCATTACCCCGATCCGCCGGCAGATGCTGACCACAACGCCCCTCCCCGACCTCCCTGCCGATTTCCCATTTGTGATTGACTTCGCACAATCACTCTATTTCCATCGAGAAGGAAACGGTGTTCTTACCGGAATGTCGAACCCAGACGAGAAACCTGGCTTCGATCAAACGATTGACGGAGAATGGGAATTAATCGCCATGCAAGCTGCTGCGGAGCGGATGCCGATGCTGGAAACGGCAGGGCGCCAAACGGGCTGGGCAGGGCTATACGAAGTAACTCCCGACGCGCATCCCATTTTCGGCGAGACGCCCATCGATGGTTTTTATTTGATCGGCGGATTTTCAGGACATGGGTTTATGCACGGACCCATCGCCGGGAAGTTAATGACTGAAAGAATCCTGGATGGGAAATCGCATACGGTGGATGTCTCCTCCTTGGATCTGGCACGCTTTGATGAGAATCGTCTAATATTTGAATACAACGTGGTGTAGAGATATGGAAGCTGAAATTATTACAATTGGAACGGAATTGCTGCTGGGAGAACTCGTTGATACGAATACGCGTTATATCGCCCGTGCCCTGCGCGAAATCGGCCTCGACCTTTATCGAACCAGCACCGTCGGCGATAACATCGATAGAATCGCAGAAGAAGTTCAATCAAGTATGCAGCGCGCAGACGCCGTAATTACCACCGGCGGCTTAGGTCCAACAATTGACGATCCCACGCGTGAAGGAATAGCGAAGGCTTGTGGCGTTGAGACGATCTTCATGCCCGAATTATGGCAGCAGATCAAGGAGCGTTTCTCGGGTTTCGGGAGCGTTCCTACCGAGAACAACCGTCGTCAAGCGTATATCCCCGCGGGTTCCATCCCCATAGAAAATACCGTGGGGACCGCTCCGGGTTTCATCGTGGAGACCGCCCATTCCGTGGTTATCTCCATACCCGGCGTCCCCGCCGAGATGCAGCACTTGCTTGTCAACGACGTTATCCCCTATCTTAAGCAGCGCTTTGGATTAAAGAGCATCATCAAGAGCCGCATCGTCCGCACCGCAGGTATCGGCGAGTCAATGCTAGACCAAATAATCGAGGACCTTGAGAAACTCCACAATCCGACAGTCGGTCTTTCTGCCCATCCCGGGCGAGTGGACATCCGTATCACAGCAAAGGCTGAGACAGATCAAGAAGCCGATAATATGATATCAAGTGTCGAGGCGACACTCGAGGACCGTATTGGAAGAGCGATCTACGGCAAAGATGATCAGACGCTCGAATCGGTTGTCGTCGATTTGCTGAAGGATAAGGGCATGCAGATCGCGCTCCTTGAAGCGGGAACAGATGGAGCCCTCGCGGCTTCCTTCTCAGAATTCCCGGAGGTAATTGCCAGCGAACAGAACCTCTCAGAAATCGGATCGGATGGTGTTCTTTCTGCGGCTTTGAAAGAAGAGATGCAAAAAGCTAACGCCCAAGCAGGTTTACAGCTAGCGATGAAACCATCTCGGGAGGGCAGCACTGCGATGATCCATGTCTTACTTCCCGGAAACGAACACACAGAGCACAAATCTTACGAAGCGCACTTCGTGAACATGAAAACTCGCTCCGTAAGCTACGCACTCCATTGGCTCCGCCGTTTACTATTGGCACCGTAGGATTCCTTGCTAGTCCTTTGTGAGCCTCTGTAAGCACATTCCTTGACAGACAGTATGCGCACTTCTATAATCCGGAACGGCGATGCGGGCATGGCTCAGTGGTAGAGCGTCTGCTTCCCAAGCAGAATGTCGCGGGTTCGAATCCCGCTGCCCGCTCTAAACGTAAAGCCTCCTGAAATCCTCTGGAGGCTTTTACCTTAATACTCCATAAATGACGAGAACTCTAAGTAGCCCAGTAATTTTGTACGTTTTTTAGTTGATCGCCTCACATTTGTAAGTTGATTGAAAGGTTCATCCTCGCCAAAGAATGCTAAGCTAAAATTGCATGGAGAACCATACAGTTGTATCGGAGACAACAGGATAATTTTAAGGAAAGGGTGTCTAGAGAATCGGCGCCAATGAGCAGCCGACCTGCGCCCCAAAATTCTACCGACAGCCTCCAGATACCTATTATGGACAGCTCTATGTTCTCCTCCTCAAGAGCCCTCGCTGTGACGACGAGGGCTCTGCTGGCTAATGAGCGCACCAATGACTATAATCCCTCTCCATAGGTTGGAGGGTTTCATTCGAACTGATCTCTTATGGCTGATAAATCGCGAACGATCCTTTATGTTGAAGATAATCTCGATAACCGCACCCTTGTAAAGCGCATTCTTGAAGCTGCAGGGTATCTATTTATTGGTACCGATAACGCCGCAGATGGGATTGCACTCGCACAGCTGCATCACCCTGACTTGATCCTGGTGGATATTAATTTACCAGAAGTTGATGGGCTTACCATGACCCAGGAATTAAAAGCAGATGCGCAATTTAAAAAAACCCCCATTATCGCCATAACTGCAAACGTAATGCGCGGCGATCGTGAAAGAACATTAACAGCGGGATGTGATGACTATATTCAAAAACCTATCGATGTAGATCATCTCCCGAGGCAAATTGCACGCTTCTTGCACCAGTAAGACATAATACGCAGCATCCTAGAGGGGTAGAGAAAAGTGACGAGTGATTCTGAGCAAACCACAATCCTGATCGTCGAAGACAATGTCTCGAATTTTGTCCTCATGGCCCGCTTGCTCGACCATATGGGAGTCCATTGTGAATGGAAAACTTCCGGCTACGAAGTCGTAGAGTATGCCGACACTCTCCCTGAGGTCAATCTCATCCTGATGGACATTCGGCTACCATACGAGGACGGATATGAAGCGCTTCGTAAATTACGCACTTCGGAGGCACTACGTGAAATTCCTGTCGTTGCGGTCACCGCATACGCGAGCGAGGAACAGATGCAGCGATCTCGCTCTGCAGGATTTGACGGCTTCCTCGGTAAACCACTCGACCCGGATCGTTTCCCTTCTCAAATCAACCGCATCCTTAATGGTGATCCTGTTTGGGAGATTGAGTAGCTGTGGTCAGTCCGGTAACCCATCCACAACCTACTGAGCAACGTGAGGAACGTGGAAGTCTCATACGTCGAATTCCTTTCCTCATCCTACCTCTCATTCTCATCCCCCTGTTTGCCTTGGGTATTGGTGCATTCCTCAGTTCTAGAAATCTTATGCAGGATCAGGCCGCGAGCCAGATGGTCTCGGCTGCGCAGGCGCAGGTCCAGGTCCTGCAGGAATGGACCGACACCAGCGAACAGCGTCTCCAACTTGGCA
>CBDAFF010000065.1:0-15017 GCA_965195195.1 uncultured Anaerolineales bacterium
CCCTGCCGCTATGAGCCCGACATCAATCCCACCTATCATGACCTGGCGCAGCATTACGGAACCGCTGTGATCCCGGCCAGGGTCCGCAAGCCCAAGGACAAGGCCAAGGTGGAAGTTGGCGTTCAGGTCGTCGAGCGTTGGATCCTTGCTCGGTTGCGAAACCGGAAATTCTTCAGCCTGGCCGACTTGAACAATGCTATCCACGAGCTTCTTGCTGAGATCAACAACCGGCTCATGCGTCATCTGGGCAAGTCACGCCGGGAACTGTTCGAAGCGCTGGATCTACCAGCTCTCAGACCTTTGCCTGGACTGCCATATGAGTTCGCAATTTGGAAGAAAGCCCGAGTTCACATCGACTACCACATTGAGTTCGATAAGCACTACTACAGTGTGCCCTACACCCTTGTCCGCAAGGAAGTCTTTGTTCGGGCCACAGAGCGCACCGTCGAGGTCTTCTACAAGCACAAACGTGTGGCTTCTCATCCCCGCTTACCATCCTGGCACAGGGCAAAGGACCGTGGCAGGTTCTCCACGATCCCCAAGCATATGTCACCTGCACATCGGAGGTACAGCGAGTGGTCGCCCGACCGTTTCCTGCGCTGGGCTGAGAAGATCGGCCCCCATACGGCTCAACTGGTGGAAGCCGTCCTCGCCTCCCGAAGACACCCCCAGCAAGCCTACCGATCCTGCCTGGGCATTCTCCGCCTCGGCAAACGCTACACGGACGAGCGTCTCGAAGCAGCCTGCAGACGCGCTCTTCCCGCTGGCATCCGTTCATACAAAGGCATCAAGAATATCCTCGACACCAAGCTCGATCAGTTACAGCCGGAAGAACCAACCACCGCTGCGCTCACTACCCACGCTAACATCCGTGGTCAATCCTATTACAGCTAAGGAGGTCATCAATGCTCATACAACCACTTCTGGATAAACTCACCCAGCTTCGACTTCCCGGCATTCGGTCAGGTCTTGAAGAGCAGCTCCAAAATCCTCAATACGCTGAGTTATCATTCGAGGATCGGCTCGGCCTGCTGGTCGATCTGGAGTGCACCCGCCGGGCAGATAACAGCCTGCGCCGCCGCATTAAAACCGCTCGCTTTACGCTCCCCGCTGTGATCGAAGATCTCGACCTCTCCCCGGCTCGTGGTCTTGATCGCGGCCTCGTTCTCGAATTGGCTCAGGGTGAGTGGATCCGCCGTCATCTCAACATCCTCGTTCTCGGTCCGACCGGTGCAGGAAAGTCCTACATGGCCTGCGCCCTGGGTCACGCAGTCTGCCGCCAAGGCTTCTCCGTGCGCTACCAGCGCACATCGCGCTTGCTGCATGAGATCATGCTCTCGCATGCCGACGGCTCCTACCCAAAGCTTTTGACCAAACTCGCTCGTGTGCAGCTGCTCATCTTCGATGATTGGCTCCGAGATCCACTTACCCCTTCTCAGGCACGAGATCTTCTCGAGATCCTGGATGATCGCTATGGTCGATCTTCTACCCTGGTCGCCACTCAGATCCCGATAGAAGACTGGCACGACAGGCTTCCTGACCCAACCCTGGGTGACGCCATCCTCGATCGCTTGGTACACAATGCTTACCGATTGGAGTTGAAAGGAGAATCTATGCGAAAAACTCGCTCATTATTGCCTTCGTTGACTACCTGAGGGTATGATGTTTATTCCAGCGTCGCTTTGTTCTGCTTGGGTGGTCAGTATGGTTCGGATCAAGTGGTCGACATCAATCGGATTAGATGGTCGACATCGCTCGGAACAAGTGGTCGACATCATCGGAATACGCAGTCACCGGCTCGTTGCAGGTAGTCCAGCGCTTTCTCGTCGGCTTCTGCCGCCTCAAAGTGGTAAGCCATCAATCCGGAGAACTCGTCCACCCGATCGAGAAACAGTTCCTCCAACGCCTCGCCGACCTTCAGGTGGAACACCTTTCTGCGCTTGAGCAGTAAGGAGTTGTAGGCTGCCTCCTGCGTCAGGGCGTGCTTGAAGATGTACTCCAACTCGGGGAGGCGCGCTTTCTCGCGTACAAGATCGACCCGCTGGAGCTGGGATAGGTGGGTATTCAACTGCATCTCTGCTTCGGCAATCGTCTCCAGGATCCGGTACAGGAAGCTCTTGCCGATGACCGCGGCCATCTGCAACGTCCGGCGTACATCTTCTTCCAGTCGATCGATGCGCGCCAGCAGGACTCCCTGCAGGGTATCGGGGATGCTCATCACCTCGAGCGCTTTGGTCGCCCGCCAGCCATCCTCGTCCTCGACGATCAGTTCCTGCTCCATCAGGTGGCGGATGACCTCCTCGAGATAGAAGGGATTGCCCTCCGACCGCTCCATGATCGTTTGCTGGATCTCGGCTGGTAGTTCGGCTTCACCCAGGAGCTGCGCCACCAAACTGGAGGAATCGTCCGGGGACAACCTGTGCAGGTGAATCTCCGAGGTCCGATGGGGGAAATCAGTCTCGGCTTTGAGCTTGACCTCCCAGGAGCCGTGATCGCGATCGATGCGCATCAGCATGAGGATCATGAGCGGTACACGATCCGTGAGCGGGAGTAAGTGTGCTATCGCCTCCAGGCTCGAGGGATCGGCCCAGTGCATATCCTCGAAGAACAGCACCGTTGGCCTTTCATCCGCAACCCGACCGAAATAGTCGCTCAGCGATGTCAACGTACGCTTCTTCTGCGTCTCTCCGTCGAGGGATTGGAGGTGTTCTTCGGCCGCACCATCTCCTTTCAATCCCAGGAGATGCGCCAGGTAGGGGAAAGCCTCTCCGGCTTTTTCCTCACCAAACAATTCTTTTACCCTACGCCGGAGGGCCACGATGATCTCCACCTGTGGCGCGCCATCGGAGAGACCGAGGTCGGCTAATAAGAGCTGGCTGATCGTCCAGTAGGAGAGCGAGCCGCCGTAGGACAGGGCGCGCCCCTCCAGCCAGCGGATCGAGGTGGGTGATATCGATGTGGTCTGGTCATCATCGCAATCTTCGCATGTGACCGCCTTCACTTCTTCCAGGAGGCGTGTCTTGCCGATGCCGGCGTCGCCGATCACGGTCACGATCTGTCCATGGCCAGCACAGAGCGAGAGCAGAGAGGATTGCAGCTTCTCCACCTCACCCGCTCGCCCGACATGGGGTGTTGGTAGACCTTCGATGCCGCGCCCGGTCTCGGGCTCTGCCTTCGAGCCTATCAACTCGAAGGCCTGGAGCGGTTCCGTTTTGCCCTTGACTGTGATCTCACCGAGGTCTTTCAACTCAAACTCGGCGCTGACCAGCCTGGCGCAGGCTCCAGATACAACCACCTTCCCCGGCTCCGCAGCCGACTGTAGTCTCGCCGCCACGTTCACGGCATCGCCGATAGCCAGGTACTCCACGTGCATGTCGGTGCCGATCTCACCGATGACAACGGTGCCGGTGTTGATGCCAATGCGCATCTGGAAGTCGTCAATCGTTCCCATCAACTCGCGGCCGTAGTCCTCGACGCTTGCCTGGATGTCCATCGCCGCGCGCACGGCGCGGATAGGGTCATCCTCGTGGGTGATCGGCGCACCGAAGAAGGCCAGCACACCGTCGCCAAGAAGCTGGGCGATGGTCCCTTCGTAGCGGTAGATCGCTTCGCCCACATGCCTGTGAGCGCCGTTGACGATCTCCTTCCACACTTCGGGATCGAGTTTCTCGGCGATGGCGGTGGAGCCGACGATGTCGGTGAAGACGATCGTGACCGGCTTGCGCTCGCCTTCGATCTCCGTCCGTGCCGCTTTTATCTTTTCGCGTAATTCATGGGGGGCGGTCTCTTGTAGCGACCTCAGCTTTGATTCTTGTTCCGGATCCGATTTGACATCCAATCTGGTGCCACATTGCAAACAGAATTTCGCCTCTAGCGAATTTGACGTTCCGCAGCTGGCACAGTCGCGCATGAGTGGCTGGCCGCAATCTTGGCAGAATCCTGCGTCAGCGGGGTTTTCATGAGAGCAATCTGAGCAAATCAGGGGCATGGGTTGGATCTCCACAGGGGTGGGGGTATCAAAGGCTGATGCTTCACACATACAATCGAAGCGCTCATGAGAGTTCCCCCAAAATGTTTTTGACCGGAATGCGATATGCGATGTTGAGGCTTTGATGAGGTCTGTAGAGAGGTTGATGAATCAAAGCGGAGAATATGTTATGTCAAAGAGAGTATAGCATTATCTGTATTTCATTGAATACGAAAGATGCGCTGTCTATCGGTCTTGAGCGTATCTGCCATGGATAAGGAACCAGGGGTCCAAACCGACCTGCAGCCCTGGTCAGATAGGTGATCTGCGTGTGTTACTCGCACATGCGAAAAGGACGGTCTTGATTTGGAATGGCGTCAGGTTAGGATGCTTGGCCCGTATCAGGGCGACGATGCCGGCAATATGAGGCGCGGCAAAGCTGTTCCCTGTAGTGACACAGGAGCCGCCATTCAACCACGAAACTTCAACGTTTATCCCCAGCGCTCCGAATTCAACCGGCGGGGAAGGGTTGTAATAATACGTCATCGGCTCAGGACAGTCATGTGCGGCGACAGATATGACTGAGGAATAGAGCGAGGGGTAGCTGGGCACGGAGATATTATTAACTGCTGAGACCAGGACGACATTGTTAAAGTATGCCTGATCGGCTAATTCATGAAATAGAGCATAATATTCCGCTCGCGAAGTGCTGAGGCTGAGATTGACGACATCCATCTCGTTCTCAATTGCCCAACGCAATCCCCCGGCAAATTGAAGGGCTTTTGCCGTCATGTCCCTCCCCAGCACGCGGACACTGAATAATTCGGCGTCGGGGGCGATGGTGTGGATGATGCCCGCACAAGCGGTCCCATGTCCCGAGAGGTCGATAAGATCGTTGTCCTCGACGTAGCGCACCTTATCCCGCTCTTCGGCGTCCCATTCAACAATTACACCTCCCTGTACACTATTTTCTAGGGCAGGGTGGTCTTTTTCGATCCCGCTGTCGATGATGGCTACGCTCACACCCTTCCCGGTGCTGCTTCCCCAGGCCCACTCCCTGGTGAGTTCGCCGATAGGTCCCAGGGCTTGCAGTTCGCGAATCGCATCAGAAGTGAATTGCGATGACCACGCGGGGCGAAATGGCTTATCGCTCATTGAGATTGACCTCGCTTCAACCGGTCACTGTGGGTAGCAGGTTGTCATGGAGCAAGACGCGGTTTCGAGTGGAGATATTCTGAGAACGCGCCCAAGATGTGCAAGCACATACGGCGCTCCGAATCACCGAATTCACCGATTGCATAAAAGTGATTGGCTAGGGCGTACAAATCCTTGAGCCGTTCATCCTCCCCACTTTTTTCTTCTAGTGCACTGAATATATCCGATAATTCCGAGGCGGTATCCGCGTTTGATAAATCTTTAATGCTTTGAATGAGCGCAGAACTGAGGTTTTCAAATTGCTGGGATTGAAAGATGGCGATCGCAGCTTGCTGGGCGAAGATGCCGAGAAGTTCCATATCTTTTAGACCAAATGACGGTTCATCGATCTTATCTAGAACTTCCATTACTCCGATCACGCGGTCGTTACGGATTAGCGGCGTGGCCAGTATTGATTTGGGCACATACCCTGTGCTCTCGGCGAATTCCAGGTTAAATCGCGGGTCTTGCTGCACATCAGAGATCGCAATCGGTTGACCTGTCATGACCACGTAGCCAGCAATACCTGAATCAAGAGGAATGCGCATGCCGATGACATCTTCATTCCCAACACCGTAGGCTACTTTGAATTCAATAATCTGTTGTTTTTCATCTACTAGAGCGATGGAGGCGGCGGCGGCGCCAAATATGCGCGCCGCCGTGTCGACAACGGATTGGAGTAATTCCTGGTTTGAAGTTGGCATGATTGCACGGCCGCTGGTTTCGATAGCCATAACGAGTTGCCGGAGCTGCTCCGCAAGCTTGCTTTCTTGTGACGATTTCTCGCTCATGATCGTGCCAGCCTTTCAAACGCATCGCATTTAACATGCTTTACTTTCAGCCCGAGCAACCAAACTTAACCAACCGATACCCAGAAGGGCCCCCACACTTCTGGGTATGGTTATGCCTTACGATGAGTGATCATCTGGCTATGGTATGACTACCCTGTACTTGTCATCATCGAGCGTAACCCTGGGTTGCACTTTCTGAACATCACCCGTTACTGCGTGGGCAATCACCTCTGGTCCGCTAATGATCATCTCATCAAGTACAACGCGCTCTTCTGGCCCCATGCTCATGCGCATTTCGGTGAGTCGACCGACAACCTTCTCGATCACTTTTTCATTTGTTAGTGCCATTTTCCTTCCTCCAATTTCTTCAAGGCTTCCATTACAGGTGAATGGTGATTTTTTTAGCCTTGGGCACCTCCTTTTCCCACAACTTCCTTCTTCTTTTCCAACGGCCGCTGATTAATATCCTAGATCATTTGACAAGAAATGTCTGTCATTAAAGCGACAGAGGAATGAATGATCTTCACGGCGAAGTTTATCCCTCAACTTCGCTGGCCAGTCTCTCTAGGGCCTCTCTATTCTTGACGACTATTCTGACTCTTCCGGTTTCAACCCATCCAACCCGGCGCCATTCGCCGAGTGTCTGGGCGACCGTCTGTCTGGCTAAGCCAACATACTGGGCGAGATCTTCCTGGGTGACGTTAATCACCCCTTCTTTATCTGCCTGTTGGTCTAACTGCAGAAGCACTTTCGCAATTCGAGCTGAGGAATCAAGAAAAGCTAACGCACTCTCTCGTTCACTGCTCACGCGCAAACGCAGAGCTGTTGTTTCAAGAACGCGACGCATTAACTCCGGTTCCGCCTCCAGCCCTTTTAGAAAAACATCGCGAGGGATTGAGATAACCTCGCTGTTCTCGCGCGCCAGTGCCCCTGTTGAGCGAGGCTGATCGGTAATAAGGGATAATTCGCCGAAGCAATCACCACGGTGCATTTCATTAATGACTAACTCGCGGCCCTCAAGCGTAGCAAGGAAAATCGCAATGCATCCGGATTGAACAATGTAAACCGTGTCTGCTGGATCGGTTTGACTGAAAAGGATTTCACCTTTGTCCAGTGACCGGATTTGGCTTGAGCGATTGAAGTTGGAAAGTATCCTGTCGCTCATACCCTCAAAGATTGGAGCGGAACGGAGGGCTTGCATTGTTTCCGTCATATATCAGCTCGCTACTCTTTCCAGATCATCGAATCTTAACGGCGACGAGCGTGACGTCATCGTAGGGGTCTTTTCCGCCGCGGAACGCATCCATGTTTTCTAGGACCTGGGTGCATAGTTCCTGCGCGGGTTGGTTCTTTTCTCCTGAAATCGCGGCGAGGAAATTCTCCAAGCCGAACCTCTGATTTTGATTATCTAACGCATTAGGAACACCGTCGGTATACAAGAGAAGCAAGCTATCACTCGGTAGATCGAGGGTTTGTTCATCGATTAACGGTTCGTCGAACAAGCCTAGAGGTTGTCCCACTGTTTGACCTACATTCCCCCACTCGCCACGAGGGTTCATGACAATGGGCAGCTCGTGCCCGGCGCGAGCGTAGTGGAAGGTATTTTTCTTGCAGTCCAGGATTCCGTAGAGAAGCGTGACAAACATCCCTGCCTCGTTCATATCCAACAGAAGTCGATTAACTTCCATCAGCACGTTCTTTGGAGAACCTGTTCGTTGGGCCTCCACACGCAGCAAGGTTGCCGTAAGCGCCATGAAGAGTGCTGCAGGAACCCCATGATCGGTCACATCACCTACAGCGACGCCGAATCTGTCATCGTCCAAGGCGATGAAATCGAAAAAGTCTCCCCCAACTGCGGTCATGGGTACGATGCGAGCGCCGAAATCAAGCCGGGGACATTGTGGAAATTCCTGAGGGAGAATGCTCAGTTGGATTTCCCGTGCGACTTCCAGCTCTTTCTCGAGCTTTTCTTTCTCAATAATCTCAGCTTGGGCTGCTTTCAGTTCCTCATAGGCCTGGGTCAATTGGATATTCTTTTGGCGCAACTCCTGGATAGTTATATTCTCGGATTCATCCAGACGTTGGCTGATGACGCGCATCATCTCGTAGACGAACTTCGGTTGCCGGTAGAGCAGGCCACCGAGATCCTCAGGGCTCAATTCCAGCAGTTTGAGCGCAGTGCGAGCGCGGACGCTGGCGGTGTGAAGACTATCTTCGCTGAAGAGGCTCATCTCTCCGATGAAGGATCCCGGTCCACGCACGCCCAACAAGCGCTCGTCTGCTGTTCCCATGGCTTTAAGGACTTCAACCTCGCCGTCGACAAGGATGTAATAGCGATCCCCCGGGGCATCCTCTTCCAGGAGCAGCGTTCCCTCGAGAATCTCCTCCAGGTCGAGAGTCTCAGCGAGATGCTCGACCTCCTCATCAGGCAGCGATGAGAATATGGAAACGGAGCGGATGATATCTTGGTCCATTAAAATATCCCCTCTACCAACACGAAATTAGACCCAGCAATGACCACGACAAACGTGGAATAGGAATGCGTATGCAAATGTTGGCGGGGCTTCGGTGAAGGGTGTGTGGTTTATAAACTTACAGGCTGCGTTTGGACCCCCGGCGATGTGTGCTGCGATGTGTGCGAGCCTGCAACTTGACAACTCTATTATTGCATAAAAATCGCCTTCGGATGAAGGCGATTGGTGTGGGCAGTCACGGCAATATTGAGCGAGAGCTTTCCGGCAGCCGAATGGATTGGAGCGGTTTCCTGATTAACCCCACGGATTGTAGCCAGGGCTGTAGTCTTGACGTCCAAATTTCAGCAGCTTGGAAAAGGGATGGTCCTCTCCTTTACCCAATTCATATTCTGTAATATAGCCGGACGCATCTTGAGTAATCTTTGGACTATGATCTATTACTCTCATTACTTCTAGATTCTGTGATCCAACCGTCACTGCAATTTGGTCGATCAGCGCTAAATATGCACTCTCGGCCACATCGATTGGAACGACAAGTCTGTAAACCCCCTCGGCTGGAGTTGTGATGTCTCCCCGGATGATCACGACCTGCGAATCACGATCAAGTTGCCCAATTCCTTTATAGTGTCCCTGTAGTGTCCCCATGTCATCACCACTGATAACCAACCATGCACGTACTCGCTTCTCTTGCTCTTCCATTGGTTCCTCCGATTTCTTGAATAGGTCACGAAAAAAATCACAAACGCTCATCGGCCTCCTCCCCAAGGACCATCTCCTTGAATTGCATCAAGTAAGGGGCCATTCTTGGCACCCTTAAGTTTGGTTTTACCAAAGTCCGTCCCTGTGCATACCCCAATGGCATGACCGCCACTTCCTCCCGGACCAATAAACGATCTGCTTCTTTATATAGCGTAATTCGCTTAGTCGGATCAACCGTGTGAGTCGCTTGATCAATCAGGGAATCAAACGTGTTGTTTCTCCAACGTGGAAGATCATCTCCTTCTGTGCTGTGAAATGGCTTCCGTAACATATCATCCGGATCAGGAAAGTCTGCGATATATCCCATGAGCGACATATGAGGCGGATCGTGATCCCGCCTTCGAGTAAATTCAGTCCACTCAACACTGCAACCCTTTACCTTGATATCCAGATGGTCTCGCCAGGAATTTAGTAGAAATGTAACGACGGGGTCAAATGTTGAACCACCCGTGAACAGCAATTCCAAAGTGGGAAAATCCGATGGCGATTGATAGCCTGAGCGTTGAAGCATATTCCGAGCTTCTTCAGGGTCGAAAGGAAGGCCTAAGTCTTTCGTGTGACCTGGCAAGCCTGGCGGAATCATTCCACTGTTTCCTGGAAGGTAAAGACCCCGGGACGTCTCTTCAGAGAGGGCAACTCGATCGATCGCAAATGTAAACGCGCGCCTGACCCTAATATCGTCGAATGGTGAAAGATCATTGCGGAAAACTAAAAAGAACGTGGAATGTTGAGGGGTAAATACAAGATCCTCTCCAAATTTCCGTTGGGCGGTTGCCACAGTTTCAGGATCGGCGGTTATCATACTGACCCCATCAAAAGAACTCTCACTGAAAGCTTGTAAAGCATCGGGGAAATCATGAATGAATGGGCATTCGATAGTTCGAATGTTCCCCGAGAAATCCCCAAGGTAATTTGGATTTAACTCCAGGTTGAGTTTTTTTCCCGATTCCCATCCGACCAATTGATAAGGACCATTGACGATCATTTTCTCGGGTGTCATCCAAGAACGATGGTCTCCTCCGATAGCCCATTTCGGCTGTGGGTAGGTAATAGGTAAGGTCAAGAGGTAAGGAAAATAAGCCATCGGCGATGATAATTGGATCTCCAACGCAAGATCATCCAGCGCACGAATTCCAACTTCATCCAAGCTAACTGTGCCGCCCTCAACATATGCACGTGCGTTCTTAATGCCATACAACTGGTTCACGGCTGGCGATTGATCTGCGAGTCTTAGATTCCGTTTCCATGCAAATTCGAAATCTACGGCGGTCAAAGGTTTACCATCACTCCAAAACAGACCCTCCCTCAATTGAAAAGTATAGCGTGTCCCATCTTCAGTAACATCCCATCGCATTGCTGCAGCTGGCAGCACATTGTAATCGGTATCCAGGGTCACCAACCCCTCGAAAAGCTGCCTGGCAATAAATGTGGACATATCATCTGTCATTATCCCAGGATCAAAACTCATTGGTTCCGCAATCGCAAAACGCATCGTCTTCGATGGCGCGATCCATTGCTTTCCATCCTTAAATTTAAAAGCAGGTTCCCATAATTCAAATGCTTTCTTGTAAGATCCTCTCGCCTCGTCATGTTGGAAACTTGCAGTATGCACAAGACCCAATTTCAGATGCAAGGGCGCCATACCAACAGAATCATTCATCTCTTCCAGGATTACTAAAGCGCGCTGGTAATACCCAATCGCCTCAGTATGCGCATAGATCATCCGCGCTTGATCCCCAGCCAGAATGAGGTACTCAAGCGCTCTCTCCGAATCACCCGCTTCGGTAAAGTGGTACGCAAGCTGAGGTGCGATTTCTCTCGCTCGATCCCCGTAGACATCCTCGAGAATCGAACCCACTTCTCGATGCAGCTCGGTTCGCTCGAAGTCCCCCAAGCCGTTATAAAGATGCTGCTGGAACAACTGATGACGGAATCGGTACTGGTAGAGACGATGCTTCAATATTTCCAGGATGCCATGTTCTTGCACGAGACGGTGCTTTTTATCCAGCTCCTGGCTCAATTGACGAACAAGCGCTCGCTCTTTAACCTCCCGCACCCGGGCGACGATCTGCGCCGTGAAATCCACACCCTCCACACTCGCCACCGTGAGTGTCTCTTTCAGCTCATCCTCTAATCTGCCAATGCGCTCTTCGATCACGCCTTCGACTCTGGCGGGGAGGACCGACCAGTCAAGTTCACCCTTCTCCACCCATTCGCCATCTGGATCCTGGGCGATATCGCCCCGCTCCTGGAGATTCCTCAGCAGTTCCACCGTGAAGAGCGGATGTCCTTCTGTATGCGCAAACAACGCCGCCCGGAATTCGGTGGACAAGCGATTGCGTTCACTGTCGATAAAGGCATCGACAAAATGACGGGACTCGTTTGCCTTGGTCTTGCCCAGATCGACCTCAAGTTCACCGAATTGACGCTTAAATTCGGCCAGGACCTTCTCCAACGGATGAGGGCCATCCCCGCGACCCAGGGCGACCTCCTCCGGCCTGTATGCTCCGACGATTAAAATCCGTTCACCCTCTAATCGTCGTCCAAGATGGAAAAGCAAGTTGAGAGAGGCGCCATCCGCCCATTGCATGTCGTCCAGGATTATGAGAAGTGGGTGGTCAGCTACAATTGATCTAAGCGTGTGTTGAACCTGTTCAAAGAGATTGCGCTGCTCAATATCAAGTGCCCCGACTCGATCACGCTCTACCAGCTTACCCAAGCGTTCCTGCCAACTGGATGAAACATCAACGGCAGTATTCACTCGCGCCATCAGATCTCGCCCGGAGACGAACACGTTAATCAAATCGGGGCCGTACTCTACGATCATCCTTGCGGTGGAGGGCATCGTATTCCATAGCCGGAGCGCATCTTCCCGGTTGATCGCACCGGACGTCCATTCTGCTTCCACATCACCGGTTAGCATGGCCATCATTCGCCGAAAGGGCAGGTAAGGATCACCGATTCCCCTGTAGGCGCTGCACTCCCCCCCCACAACAAGGAGATCGGGATAGCGATCTATCGCCTGTCGGCCAAACGCTTCCAGGAGCGCCGTCTTCCCCCGTCCCGGTCCACCGGTTACAAACACCACGCCCCCCATTCCTTCCACCGCATTTTGGAGATAAGAATTTAACACCTCTAACTCTCGCTCGCGGGCGACGAAAACAGGGGGTTGGGGTTCTGCTTCGGCTTCTTCGAGGAAGGCTGGTAGATGTGCTGACTTTAAAGATAGAGGATCATCGGAGGGTAGAGCTTCGAGTGAGGTGAGGGGAGGAAATTCGGAGGGGAGGTCATTAATCACAAGCTGAGTGATCCGCTCCGGGTATTTCATGTCCTTCAAACGATGTCGACCTAGAGTGAGAAGGGCAACGCCCGCGGGCAGCTCCCCGCGCACGAGGGGCGCGGTCGTCGCCGATAGCAGCACCTGCCCACCGTGACCCACGTGGGCGATGCGCGCCGCGCGGTGCACGTCCATACCCACGTAGCCTTCATTCCACGTCAGCGGCTCGCCGGTATGTAACCCCATGCGCACCCGCACTTCCACACCTTCCGGCCAAGCGTGAGAAGTTAAAGCGCCTTGTGCATCAACTGCGGCGGAAACAGCCTGTGTGGCTCTCGGGAAGGAATAGAAAAAAGCATCCCCCTGCGTGTCGACTTCCCGGCCGTTCCAATGGGAGAAGGTATCACGCAGGATGTCGCGCTGTTCCGATAGCAGCGTCACGTATCCATCGCCGAGCTGCTTTAGCAGTTCGGTTGAGCCTTCGATATCCGTGAAGAGGAATGTAACAGTCCCTTCAGGGAAAATGCTTTGAGATCTTTCTTTCGACAATCCCCAAATCCTCTGGCGTAGCGTAATTGTGTTACTTGACCTTCCCCCATTCCATCAAGTCACAATGAGTCGTTCTCTATATATTATTATATATGGATATTTCCACTCGGATTAATGATGTCTAATGCGGCTCGAGGATGACATCCTTCCAACGGAATATGTAAATCGCGGATGTTGGACATTTAGTCACCCAAGGCTTCACAAATATGTGCCACCTTCCATAGTTGAGGGGCATGACCACCGCCTCCTGAATCAGGATCTTATCCGCCTGCTTATACAGCTTCATCCGTTCTTGCTGATCCGTGAGGTGTCGAGCTTTCCCCAACAAAATATGAAAGCGCTCGTTCTGCCACTTTTCCAACCCCGTTGTGATACTTTCACACACGAGACATTCAGGGTCTGGATAGTCTGCTACCCACCCATACCAACACATATCTGGTATCTCCCCACTGTGAATCCTCTCAACAAATTCGGTCCACTCCATGCTTTCCCACGCAATGTCAACCCCCAGGTTATCCCGCCATTGGGCCAGCGAGTACTCTTTGATGGCATCAACGGGAGTAGGCGCCAGGCAGCGTATAGTGGGGAAGTCACGACCGTCTGGGTAGCCAGCTTCTGCCAGGAGTTCGCGGGCACCCTCGGGGTCGTAGGGTAGGGCGATCCCTGCTGAATGCCCTGGCATCCCCGGCGGCACGACGCCGCCCGCGGCTGTGGAAACGTACCCTCCCAGGACTACATTCGACAGCTTTTCTCTGTCTAGAGCGAGCACGAACGCCTGACGTACTCGGGTGTCATCGAAGGGTTTTTTTAATACGTTGAATCC
The DNA here is from genome assembly GCA_965195195.1 of uncultured Anaerolineales bacterium. Taxonomy (GTDB): domain Bacteria; phylum Chloroflexota; class Anaerolineae; order Anaerolineales; family E44-bin32; genus E44-bin32. Next base: position 13,835 of record CBDAFF010000065.1, read on the forward strand.
AAATATATAAACGTCCAGCGCTGGAAGCAACACATATTCCCCGGCGTGGCGCTGGCGTGCCCTATCAATCACATCTGGCACTAAGGCATAAATTCCATAGATGTCCAGATAATCCGCTTCGTATTTCTCCAACAGGGCAGGATACCCAGACGGATCCTTTTGGGAGTGCAGTTCCACACGCTGCAGGTTGCCGCTGAAGCGGCTATGGTAATCGGGGGCTCGGATCAAGACCATCGACTCCTCCCTCTGCCAGGATTCCAGACAGAAGGGACCGTTGGTTACGATCTTGTCTACGTCCGTCCATTCTTTCTCGTGCGCTTCCACTACGTGTTGGGGAAGGGGATAAGTGATGTGATTGGCCATCAGATGGAGGAAGTATCCAATTGGCTCTTCCAATTCCACCGACAGCGTGACGTCATCAAGAGCACGTACACACACGTCATCTGGATCGGATGTTTCACCTTGATGGAATGCTTTGCCCCCTTTTACAACGTAAAGCAGGGTGGCTGCCTGCGACTCGGTAGCCGGATCCAGGGCACGCTTCCAGGCGTACTCGAAGTCACCTGCCGTTACAGGCATCCCATCAGACCAGCGCACGTCGTCGCGCATATGGAAGACGTACTTGCGACCACCTGCGGACACCTCCCAGCTTTGGGCTACGTCGGGGACGATGTCCATCTCTGGATTCCGATCCACCATTCCACTGAACAGGTGTGTAATCACACCCGCCGAAAAGATATCAACGCACAAATTAGAGTCCAGCGTCATGATCACTGGCCAATTCAAACGAAGCGCATGCGGCGCCGGTGGCGGTGGTAGAGCAGGCTCCATCGTGCCAACCCGCTGCCAAAGAGCAAAGCCCTGCTCATAAGCCTGGTGCGCTCGTTTGAAATCAAAGTTAGCGTGATACGTTAGCCCCAGCTTCATCAGCGTATGTGCTGCTTCATCGTCGTATCCCTGTTCTTTTTGGAGCGCCAGAGCGCGATTGTAGAAGCCAATCGCCTCCTGGTTGGCGTAAATCAGGCGAGCCCTGTCTCCCGCCAGCTGCAAGTAATGGATGGCCTTATCTGCTTCCTGCGCATTAGCAAAATGATAGGCCAGCTGCACGGCGATGGTGTCCTTTTCCCCCCCATACAGATCCTCCAGGGCGCCAGCAACCTCACCGTGGAGCAGCCGTCGTTCC
>CBDAFF010000066.1:0-7276 GCA_965195195.1 uncultured Anaerolineales bacterium
TTTTTTTTTTCAAGCAGAAGACGGCATACGAGATTCTGACATGTGACTGGAGTTCAGACGTGTGCTCTTCCGATCTGTGTCCAGGGCGATCAATGCATACAGGATCGAGGGGTTATCCGGGGCATGAGCCACCCCCCAAGAGGAGGGCGGACCTGCACTGCATTAGCGCCAGGGAGTTTTGTGTTCGCCTGGCGGCTAGAGAGAATCTCGCCAGCCAATGCGATCCGCATGGGTTGAATCCCATATCCGGACTGTACAAAGCGCCTTGGTGGTTGCCGAGGTGGAAGTCATCGCTGGACTGCCTCGCACTTATGGCAACTATCAAAGCCGAAGAACGGGAGGCAGTTGTGCCACTTTGGCCGAATGTCGAGGTGGCCCTTCGGCAAGGTTAGGCGGAAAGCAGGAACCCTGGTCGATGCCTGCTATGAATAGGTTCAAATAGATGTGAGACAGTTGCGGAATAAAGCAATTGGGGTCATCCTTACGTTAGCGACAACAAAAGGAGATCCCAATACGGATACTTGGACTTCCCAGGGCATTTTACTCTATAGACACAATGGAAGGTCAGATGACCTAATCGTGTACCTCTGTAGACAGACACAAAGGACACTATAGAAACAATGGACTCGAATGACACTTTAATTACACTGAAGCGATCGAGAAATGCTAAATTTGTTCCAGACTAGTTTGTTCAAAATATAAAGTGGATCCGAAGGAGGTAACCACGCGAAGATCACCAGATTCAATCATTGCATTAACTTTTTTGGTTCTCCTCCGAAAAGTGTGGGTAGTAAACATAAATACTTGTCATGGAGAACGAGCTCGAAATGCTGCTTGCTTGATCTTCAGAGTGAAATAGTCTAGATCGTGGAAACCATCCGTCTGGATGCTGCGCGATAACAGCGACGTTTGATCACTTTGATCTTGTTATTGAGACCTTCAAGGCGACCGTTATTAATCGGATGATCGCAATGATTGAGCAGGCCATAGGCGTAGCGATTCAGCGTCTTTGTGAATTTCATCAGCGGCTGAATGCCACTCTCTTCCGCAGCCTGGGTCCATTGGGCGAGAAGGAGCGCAGCCTCGTTGCGCCTCTCGCAATCCCACAGACGCTTCAGATCGTCCTTGAGCACATAAACCGTATTCAAGTTCTGGTTCAAAGAGCGGAGTTCTTCCAATCGACAGAGCTGCTCTGGAGAGAGATTCTCCTGGTTCTTCAGAAACAAATACCTGCTTCCTCGCAGGACAGGTTTATCCTCCGCTTCCGCCTTCTTGAATTCTTCCACTCGCACTTTGTCGATGACTTTGGAGTAATTGCTGATGACGTGAAACTTGTCGAAGACGATCGCAGCCTGAGGAGCACGGGACTGGATGGCCGCAATGTAAGGGTCCCACATGTCGACGCCCGGCACCAGTGCCTTGGCTGGTGTGGCAATGGATACGATGCCATGGGCAACTTCCTCGCCGATCTCGTCAAAAAAGGCCTCCAGCGTCGCCTGGCGGCGGCCCTTTCCCACCCAGACAACCCGTGTGCGCTCAATATCCAGCACCAGGGTCAGGTACTTATGACGTTTCTTGTAGGAGATTTCATCGATCGACAAAACGCGCAGGCCGGAGTAGTCGGGGTTGGCGAAAGCTCGCTGCAGAGCTCGCTTATCAATTTCCTTGACCGTCTTCCAGTCCATCACCAAAAGTTCGGCGACGCTCGCGACAGACAGATGCTCACAAAGACGGGCGACAAAGTCTTCGAAGCGTCGCGTGTACCGAGAGTAAGGTGCAGCGAACCCCAAATCCTCGAGCCGCACACCACAGGTGGGGCAATGGATGCGCCACTTGTCCAGGACCAGGTAGGTGTGCAACTCGAACACATTCAGATCCTGGATGCGCTGCCTGGTTCGGTCATACCGATTGAACCCCAATTGCCCACAACGCGAACATCTCAGCGATGGGGGCAGGCGATAGAGCAGCAAGTCGGTGTGTGTTTCGCTCATGATGACATCTTGGACAACTACGTTCGGGAGATTCACCCATTGGGTTACAATATCTGTAGACACCTGTCGGATCCTTTTGTGATAGCTGGAATTGGCTTTTGACTGAGACCGTTTCCAAGACTATCACAGCCGATGGGTTTCTGCTTATTTCAACTTATGTAACCTTTCCACAGAATTTGGAGGAGACCCTTATATTTTAAGTTGATTTATTCACTTAGGCTGGTTCGATCAGGTCCAGTCGAGAGAGTAATGATACGAATTAGATAAAAGGAGTTATTTTGTAATGAAAACCATCATTAAAAGCGAAACGAAGATCGTCACTATCGACACCGACGGTCCGTTTACGATTATCGGTGAGAAGATCAACCCTACCGGCCGGAAGAAACTTGCCGCACAATTAAAAGAGCGCAATTTCGACTATATTCGTTCTCTGGCCCTGAAGCAGGTTGAAGCCGGAGCCGATATACTCGACGTCAACGTTGGCGTACCTGGCGAGGATGAGGTCGTATTGCTGCCGGATGTTTGTAAGGTCGTCGCCGAGGTGACGGATGTCCCTCTTTGTATCGACTCTGCCAACACTGAAGCCCTCGCCGCTGCGCTTGCTGTCGTCCCGGGGAAGCCCCTGGTCAACTCGGTAAACGGCGAGGAAACCTCGCTCGAAGCAGTGCTACCTGTAGTCAAGGAGTTCGGTGCGGCGGTTATCGCCTTGACGATGGATGAAGACGGCATTCCCAGCGACCCTGAGGTGCGTCTGTCCATCGCCGAGAAAATACTCGAACGTGCTGCAAAGATCGGTATTCCCGCCGAGGACGTGGTGATCGACCCGCTCGTGCTCACGATAGGTGCTGACAGCAAGGCTGGTTTGGTGACGCTGCAGACCATCGAGATGGTGCGCGAGGCGCTCGGCGTGAACGTCAACCTGGGCGCCAGCAACGTATCCTTCGGCCTTCCCGAGCGTCATACGATCAACCAGGCATTCCTTGGTCTTGCTATCGCCGCCGGTGCTACCTGCGCCATAACCGACCCGATGAAGCTAAGCATGACCATCCGCGCAGTTGACCTTTTGCTTGGACGCGACGATTATGCTGGTCGTTACATCAAGCACTACAGGAAGCTGGCAGCGGAAATCGAGTCATAAATGACAGTCCTAGACAAATGGGACCTGCGCCTTGATGTTGACGCGGTATTGCGCGGTCGGGGCGCAGATCCAGCAGCAATCCGCAGGCGCAGCCCGCGTCTGATTGAATCTGCCAGGAAAGCATTGGCAGAGGGTAGTCTGCTTCTCCAGCCCAGGGTAAAGGCACGTCGTCTTCTTGTTAAAGACCTGCACCACGAGCGGTTAAAGCTTGAAGGCGGTGGAAGATTATCGGGTGAGCTTCTTGTCAAGCATATGGGCGGCGCGCAAGAAATCGTTATTGTCCTCTGTACTGTCGGTGAAGCGCTTGAGCGTCGGGTTGCGAAGGTCTTCAAGGAGGACGCCGCCTATGGGCTGGCGTTAGATGGTGTGGGGTCAGCTGGCGTCGAGGCGTTGGCTAACGCCGTATGTGCGCTCTTCGAAGAGGAGGCGACTAAAGAAGATTGCCAGGTAACAATCCCTCTCAGCCCGGGCATGGTTGGTTGGCCGGTTGAGCAGGGACAGCCGCAGATCTTCGATCTATTGGATGCCGGTGAAATCGACGTGCGGCTCACCGAGAGCATGATGATGGTCCCGCGGAAGTCACTTACCTTCGTTTTGGGAATAGGGAGGGAGTTGATCGCGGGAGGTCGAACTTGCGATTATTGCAGCCTGAAGGAAACGTGCCGGTATCAAGATCATTATGTCTGATCTCGAAGAACACATCATCCATATCATCGATTTTGAGCCCGTCGGACGGCGTGAGGACATCATCCCCGGAGAATCACTGCTTGAAGCGGCGCAGTCTGCTGGCGTTGAACTTGTGTCGATCTGCGGGGGCAAAGGGTCTTGCGCTGGCTGCCGTGTGCGCGTAATAAGTGGCAAGCTTTCCTCTCCAACGCTTGAGGAAGAATCGGTTTTTACCCCCAAAGAGCTTGGCGAGGGCTACAGATTGGCTTGTCAGGCGAGGCCACAGGGTGATGTCAAAGTAGATGTGCCGTCCGAGTCAATGGCCACCACGCAGCGGCTTCAAGTAGAGGGGCAGGGTGTGAGAGTAGTGGGGAAGAGAATCATCTCCCCCGTTGACTTAGTTCTGGAGCCGGCATCGCTCACTGATCTGCGATCCGACACCACGCGACTGCGCGATGCGCTGCAAACAGAGGGTTATGCAAGCGTATCCTTCAGCCCGGATGTGCTCTTCAACCTTTCAAGCTTTTTGAGGGGGCAGAATTGGCGGGTGAGAGCTGCTCTGCGCGGCGACCGTGTTGTGGCCCTGCTCCCTGAGGATGCACAGATCATCGGTTTGGCGGTTGACGTAGGAACCACCAAGGTTGCCACCTATTTGCTGGACCTGGAATCCGGGGATGTGCTAGCGGTAAGAGGGGCCATGAACCCCCAGATCAGCTTCGGTGAGGACGTTATCAGCCGTATCGACTACAGCAATGAAAATGAGGGCGGTCGCGAGACCCTGCAGGGCAGGGTCGTTGCTGCCTTAAACGGGATGATTGCTGAGATGTGTGGTGAGGCCGATGTTTCGCCGGAGCAAATCGTCGAGGCGGTGATTGTGGGCAACACGGCCATGAACCACCTGCTGGCTGGTTTACCTGTGCGCCAGCTGGCAATGGCGCCCTACGTCCCGACTGTCGGTGAGGCGCTCGATCTCCCAGCTGGCGAGATCGGGTTGGACATCAGCCCCGGTGCTTTCATCCATCTACCGCCGAATATTGCCGGCTTTATCGGCGCCGACCATGTCTCCATGGTGCTTTCAACCGATGTCTGGCAAGCGGAAAATACTGTTATAGCGGTTGACATCGGAACCAATACTGAAATCACGCTGGCAGTGGGCGGGCGGATGCTCAGCTGCTCGTGTGCGTCGGGGCCAGCATTCGAGGGAGCGCATATTCGCGACGGGATGCGCGCTGCTCCCGGTGCCATCGAACGCGTACAGATTAATAATGATCAGCCGAGCATTTACACCATAGGCGGGAAGCCTCCAGTAGGCATCTGTGGCTCTGGTATCTTAGATGCTGTCGCAGAGCTGCTCAAAGATGGGATTATCGATCACCGCGGCGCGTTCCAGGAAGGGGCACCGAATGTTAGAGAAGGGATGAGTGGGGGGCACAAAGAATTCCTTCTTGTTCCTTCCAAGGACACCGGCCACGGGAAAGACATTGTAGTTACGCGATCAGATGTAAACGAGATTCAATTAGCCAAAGGTGCCATCCGTGCCGGCGTGGAGATTCTCCTGGAAGAGGGGGGAATTGAAGCAGGGGATCTCGACGAATTTATTATCGCGGGCGCATTTGGAACATATCTTGACGTGGGCAGCGCAATGACGGTGGGCATGTTCCCGGAACTGCCTCGAGAGCGCTTCCGGCAAGTCGGCAACGCCGCCGGTACCGGCGCCCAGCAGATGCTCATTTCTGCTGAACGACGTAGGGTCGCCGATGAGATTCCCGAGCGTGTTGAATACGTTGAACTGACAACTCATGTGGGCTTCGAGAAAATCTTCATGAAGGCGATGTTCTTTGATGGATGAAAAGCGTAATGGTAGGAAGTTCTTCGAGACACTAATGCTCACTTTATAGGATCGTCCGAGAATCATACGATCGCCACCGACAATCTCGCTCAACAGACCTAAGACATTCCCAGGGGGAATCGATGAAGATCCTCGAAGAAATGTGGATGGAGGGGTTTGAAAACCCAAAATCACCCTATCACAGGATCTGATTCTTCGATGTGCTTGGCTATTTCTCACTGGACAGGGGTATTCGTGTCGCCTTTCCTTGCTTCATGGGCGGTGCAGTTTGGGTGCAGTTAATGCACTAGCCCATGGAAAGTATAGACAGCCTGGACAATCAGCCCTCTATTTCATGCGGGTTTGGAGAAACCATGCAACTATATGTAGGCCATGGACGCTATGGAAGACCGTGTAGAATCTCTTACACAGAAGAAGTCGCAGGTTCGAGTCCTGTTCCGCCCACTCTTTAAGGGGCTGCCCTTTTGGGACAGCCCCTACTAATGAAGGAGAAGAGCTTTGGTAGGAAGCTTTTCGAAACACTTCTACTTGTTTGGTTCCTCGCTATTTTGTATGGGTAACGTGAATTAAACAACCTTTGAGTTCGGTTAGAATCAAGGCCGGTTCCCATACTTTCGTAGCGGAGTCAACAGCCATGAATCAATCCACATTAGAAGCAGCACTCGGTCTAACAGCTCCATGGAAGGTCACCGAAGATCGTTTCTCTGTTGAAGAGAAACGTCTGGATATCACCATCGATTTCGAACCTGGCAGCACATTTACCTGCCCGGACTGTGGAGCAGGAGGCGCTAAAGCATACGATACACAGGAACGAACATGGCGTCATCTGAACTTCTTCCAGCATGAGACCTATCTGCATGCCCGGGTTCCACGAGTTGAGTGTCCCCAGGGATGTGGTATCAAGACCGTGGAATTGCCCTGGACACGCTCCCGCAGCGGCTTCACGGCGCTGTTCGAAGCACTCATCATGGTCATGGCCCGCGAGATGCCCGTGGCGGCCATTGCAGCCATGGTTGGCGAGCACGATACCCGCATCTGGCGTGTGCTCCACCATCATGTCGAAGAAGCCCGCAGGGAGGCTGATTTCTCTGAAGTGCGCCGTGTCGGCATGGATGAAACGGCCAGCCGCAGGGGACACATCGTGCCGATACTGGCGTAATTACATCAGTCTCTTCTTCGATTTGGATGTAAAACGTCTCCTGTACGGGGCGGAAGGGCGCGATCAAGGTGCTGTCAGTGCCTTTGCAGTCGACCTGAGTGCCCACGGGTGCGACCCCGATCAGGTCCGCCAAGTCTGCTGTGATATGTGGCCAGCATATATCAAAGGCGTGAATACGTCCTTTCCCAATGCGGAAATCACCTTTGATCGTTTTCACATCATGAAGATCATGAACCAGGCGGTGGACGAAGTCCGGCGGCAGGAGGCCAAGACCACAGATGTTCTGAAGAAAACTCGCTTCCTGTGGCTCAAGAACCCCACTAATCTGACCGCTAAGCAGCGTCGCAAGATGGACTCCTTGACGGGCCACAACCTGAAGACAGCCAGAGCGTATCAGATCCGCCTGACCCTTCAAGAACTCTTTAAACAACCCGACCGTAAGACGGGGGAAGCCTTCCTGAAGCGCTGGTATT
>CBDAFF010000067.1:0-20613 GCA_965195195.1 uncultured Anaerolineales bacterium
AGGAAAGCGCTCAAAGCGCAAGAATGACAAGGTCGTTATTCCCAAGCCAGAGACCGATGGGTGAAGAGAGATGGTTGATGCTATTTACTCTCTTTTACCTGATCGGTCTCTTCTTGTCCAGCATACTGTAACAAGAATGACTTTGGCGAGGGACCTGTCATTTCGAGTGAGCCCTTCTTCGAAGATTATCCCGAGTCCTGTCCTGAGCTTGCCTAAAGAAGGGTCGAGGGGCGGTTCAGGATAAACTCCATGAGAAATCCGCAGGTCGCATCTTCTGGCGATTCCTTCTATTACACGGGCATTTTCCCTGTTCACCGGAATCCGCCCGTCAATAAATTGACGGGCTCAGTGCAGAACCCCTTCGGGCTAACACTGAGGGTACTTCACACCCTTTTGCTTTGAGCCCGGAGGTTCAGCTCCGGGCGCACTTTGATTTGTCGTTTCGAGTGAGCCGTAAGACAGCAATTGAGCAATCCTTATTTGGTACTCCTCCTTAATTTAGAAAAACCTACCTCAAAAACACACCCTCCGATCTGGAGGGTGTGTGTTGAAATTTCGAGGAGATTATCCCGATGAGAGGAGTCCAGATATTATTTTTTGTTCCCTTTGTATTTGGAACTCCCTCCGCTCTTTCTGCGATCTCCACCCCCACTTGACCGCCGGCCGCTAGGACGGCGATCGTTCTCCACTGCTTCCTCAAGTGTCCACCCCTCCAGGACAGCCTTACGGGAGAGGCGGATTTTTCCATCGTGACCGACATTCGTCACCATAACGGTAATCTCTTCACCAACCCGGGCGACGTCCTCCACTTTCTCCGTGTGTTCACTGTCCAGCTGTGAGATGTGGACCAGTCCATCCGTGCCCGGTAAGATCTCGACAAATGCGCCGAAATCCGTTATTCGAACGACCTTGCCAGTATAAATCCGGCCCGAGACTGCTTCTTCAACCAAGCCTTCGACCATTGCTTTTGCGGCTTCTGAGCTCTCCCCATCGGCCGCTGAGATGAATACTATTCCATCATCTTCTATGTCGATGCGTGTACCGGTCGTCTCTTGAATCTTGCGGATCATTTTTCCGCCTGGACCGATAATTGCGCCGATCTTTTCAGGATCGACTTTGACAATGGTCATCCGCGGCACATGCGGCTTAAGTTCTTCGCGCGCTGCCGGGATGGCATCTTTGATCTTCTCGAGGATGAAGAGCCTTGCCTCGCGTCCTTGTGCAAGAGCCTCAGACATTAATTCGGAGGTAATGCCCTTGATCTTGATATCCATCTGCAGCGCGGTGATGCCTTTGTGAGTTCCAGCAACCTTGAAGTCCATATCTCCGAGATGATCTTCCAATCCCAGGATATCGGTAAGAATCACAGTCTGATCGCCTTCCTTGATCAGCCCCATGGCGATTCCTGCCACTGGTTCGCGGATTGGCACGCCTGTATCCATCAAGGCGAGTGTTGAACCGCACACTGATGCCATTGAACTGGAGCCGTTCGATGAGAGCACTTCAGAAACTAGGCGCATCGTATAGGGGAACTCTTCCTGAGAAGGAATTACAGGCAGCAAAGCGCGTTCGGCTAACGCGCCATGGCCGATCTCCCGTCGGGAAGCGCCGCGGAGGAACTTGGTTTCCCCAACAGAGAAGGGTGGAAAATTGTAATGGTGCATATATCGTTTCTCGTTCCGCGGGGATAGACCATCAAGTTCCTGCCGCTCGCGGGGAGTGCCGACCGTAGCCAGCGTCAACACCTGCGTCTCACCTCGAGTAAACAACCCGGAACCGTGAGCTCGTGGGCTGAAATCCACCTCTGCATGTATCTCGCGAACATCCTTCGGGCCACGGCCATCCGTTCGAGTCTTGGTCTCGAGAATTAGGGATCGCACGGCAGCTTTGTGTACTTTTTCGAAAGCTTCACGGATGTCAGCGACTTCCCATTCTTCCTCGTCCGCGAATGCTTCTATGGTTTCTTCCCGCAATGCATTCAAGCCCTCAGATTGCTCCGCTTTCTTCCTGGGGGTACTGACGAGATCCTGAACGCGACCTTCAAGCCATTCAGAAACTTTCGATTGGACTTCCTCGCTGAGTTGGAAGGAAGGGTAGGTGCGTTTCTCTTTTCCGACTTCAGCCTGCATTTGCGCTTGCAGATCGATTAGTGATCTAATCGCCTCTTGTCCCACCTCAAATGCTTTGACGATTTCTGCCTCTTCAATTTCCTTTGCCCCGGCTTCCACCATCATGATCGCCTCACTTGTACCGGCGATCACCAAATCTAAGTCGGACTCATCTATGACTTGATAGGACGGGTTGATAACGAAATTTCCGTCCTGTTTAGCCACACGGACAGTACCTACCGGTCCAGCGAAGGGGACGTCCGCAATCGTGAGAGCAGCTGACGCTCCCAGGAGTCCGAGGACATCCAGCGGCGTTTCTCCATCGGATGAGAGCGCGTATAGGATCACCTGGACCTCATTGCGCATATCCTTTGGGAATAGCGGACGGATCGTTCTGTCCGTCAATCTCGCAGTGATTATTGCGCCCTCGGTCGGTCGACCCTCCCGGCGAAAGAAGGAGCCGGGAATACGCCCTCCGGCGTAAAGCCGCTCCTCATAATCAACGGTGAGTGGGAAGAACCCGAGTCCTTCCCGAGGTTTATTGCTCATCGTCGCAGCAGCGAGGAGGACACTGTCCCCTTGGCGTACCGTGACGGCGCCGCCCGCCTGACCGGCGAGTTTGCCGGTGGAGAGCGTGATAGTCTTGCCCCCTATAGTTGTTTCAAATGACTTTTCTTCATACATAAAAATATCCCTCCCGCACCTTCAACTTTTGCGAGTCAGGGACTGGGGAAGGACCGTCAGTTTGTAAATATCTTCACTGATGGGCGTTCTCCAATTCCCAACCCACGGCAATAGTCAGATGCGCTTTCCTAGGTTGTTATTCCTGGGTCGTTTTTTCCGATCGACGACCTCTTTATAGAAAATTGACGAGCAAGTTTCTGACTCACCTGCTCGTCTGCTCTCGACATTATTTCCGGCGGATATTTAAGCTCTCTGTAATCGCCAGATAGGAGGCTGCATCCTTCCGTTTCAAATAATTGAGCAGCTTCCTTCGCGTTCCAACGAGTTTCAATAGACCTCGTCGTGATGATTCATCATGTTTATGAAGACGTAGATGGTCCGTGAGTTGTCCAATTCGACGAGATAAGATCGCGACTTGGACTTCCGGTGAGCCCGTATCATTTTCATGACGATGGTACTCGCCGATAAGCTTGTTTTTTTCTTCTTTTGTAAATGCCATGACGTCTGCTCCTCCGCAGGTCACTCAACCCAAAGTTCTATGGTTTACCATACTAAACCTCAGGTCAGTCTAGTCATACGATGGGCAAATTATACCAGAAGCACTTCCACTCGGTTTACAGAACCTGATCTATGGCCTCTCGATGATTGTCTGGCAGGAATTCCATCGTGTTCCGGACAAGACGTTTGACGCCTGGATGTCCTGCTTTTATTTCGTCCAAGAGGAATTTCGTCGTCTCTGCAGGGGACTTTTTGGCCAGTTGATGCATTAACCCATAGAGGGATTGAACACTCTCCCCCCGAACCTTCGCGCTAATTCCATGAAGGATCTGGAAGGTCTCGGGGAGGTATTTATCGAATGTCGAGTCCCGTGACACACTAGCAAGCGAAAGAAGCGCGAGATGGCGCACTTGAAGCCGTTGGTCATCAATCCATCTCTTAATTACTTGAAAAGAAAGATCGGGGTCTTGTTCGCGCCACACAGATAAACCATCCGCAGCAAGCCGCTCTAAAGCGACGACATCCTCACAGGCTTCCGCCCATGCTTCAGCATAGATGGGCACATCCTCTTGCGCGGTCCTATTCAACAAGCACGCAGCCACAAAGCGCCCCTCGCGCACACCTGTGTTCCACATTATCTCAGCCGCCTCCAACCAGTCCCCCTTCTCCTCATGCTCGAAATGCTGAATTTCATTGCAAAGCATTCTTAAAACCGGCCGAGAGACCCGGAGGACACGCGCTGTTTCTACCGATCCAGTTGTGATATTACTGCGTTTTGTGCGATCGGCGTAGAACTCAAGCATCTCATTGCAGGCGCGCGCGAACCGCCCTGGCTCTCCCAGGAGCATAAGGACGCTCTCTATTCGGAGGTGAAGGTTCTCGGGGTTAACTGCAGGCATTGCAGGCTTTGGATGTCAAATCCTCTCTTGGTTTTACAGCTTTGGTCATTTTACAATTTCTGGTAGTAGAAACGCTGCCTGGCAGGCTATCCGCGGAATAAAACCATCTCAATTAAGACGCCTCTCAATCGCACGTTCAACAGGTAGTAGCCAGACGGATTCAAGCTGCTTTGCTCTTGTTAGCAGGAGTGGTTCCGGAGTTACCGCCAGCAAATCGATCCAATCCTGGAGAAACCGCCACATTAAAGCGTGATCCCAGATCTCGGACCAAGTCTCCTGCTCCCATTGAATCCCAGCACGACTCAACATAATATCTCGATAACGCTCAATCATCTCATCTTGGCACAGGGGTAGATCATCAAACCACCAGGCGCTCTTATTAATAAAAACGATCAAATCTAGCACTCCTGGCCCCACTCCAGCCAACTGCCAATCATAGACAATCTGTTTACGATCACTTACGGCAGCGATGTTGCCTGGCCAGTAATCGCCATGCAGCAGTGTGCTGGGCTGATTGATCAAAGGTGCGATAACTCGATCTGCTTTCTCAATGAGCTGCGTAAACAGCTCTATTCGGTGGGGTTTATTGGCAATCAAGATTGGTCGCTTGATTTCGATGATGCGCTCAAGTGCTTGAGCCGCTGCAGTGATGTGGACCTCGAAGTCACCCTCCAACCCCCTGCTCAACCAGGGGAAGGCATAGAGATCCTCCCCAAGCCCCCAAAATCGGTCGTGAAGTGTAGCCATCTCATCGATAGCTTGAAGATAATCCTCTTTACTCCAATGCCCTGGATCGGAAGCAGGGGGGAGATTCTCCAGGATAAGCCAATCCCCAGTAGGGGAACCTGAAATCATCGAGGGTGTTGATAATGGCAGATGGTCGGACAGCGAATGGTAAATACCCACTTCTCGGCGGCCAACACCCGCTAGACCGGCCCGCGTCGTCCCATGCGGTTCTTTGACGACGAGAATGCATTTACCAAGTTTATTTGACGAACGGTAATGTACTTTGATCCCCCGAATGCGGCCGATGGATGGCCGGCGATCGTGAAGCGGGTATGACTCAACCCGCTCAACATGGATTGAAGTATCCCTGAAATGACGCCGGCAACCCGCAGTGAGGTTAGCCAAGCTGAAAGGCCAGTTCCACTCTTCCTTATCTGCTGAGGTGGTCTTGCTGGAAAGCATCATGTTCGAATATCCGCAAAAATGATCATCCCCGGTGAAAACTGAATGCTCGACTGACGAAACTTCATCCGACCGCTATTGAAAAATAAACAGGTTTTTCTCAGCGAAAGCCTAACCATCAACGCTTCAATGGTTCCTTGTCTGATTACCATGTGCGGTCATAATTATCATTCAGTTTCGAAAGTACCGCCTCTTCGAGATCGATTTGGCTCACGCTTGCCAATTGGATGAGATAAAGCATCACATCAGCCAGCTCAGAGGCGAGTTCGTCCCGGCTATCCAGCTCATCGGACCATTGGAAGAGCTCAAGGACCTCATTTGCTTCGAGGACTAAGGAGACAGCGAGATTCTTTGGCGTCTGGGGTTTTACAGAATCAGAACTATACCACCCTTTAGAGCGCACAAATGCATGCATGCGTTGTGTGAGTTCTTGTAAATCCATGGCGAAAACCAGTAAACGCTGGGGTACAGATAGCTGTTCCTGTTACCCCATGCTCGCTAAGTGTGTTTCAAATCCCTATGGAAATTATAGGCACCAAAAATTTGCCTGTCAAAAACAGATCTCCAGGCAGATTCGACCACCTGGAGATCCAGATTAACAAAGCCGCTCTACGCTTTTACTTTAATTTTTTCTTCGGACAACGCTGCTGCGTCCTTCAATTCATCTAACTTAGAGAGCTGCTCCCAGGGTAAATCCAGGTCATCGCGACCGAAATGGCCATATGCCGCTATTGCTCGATACATTGGTCGGCGAAGATCGAGATCGCGGATGATCGCGCCCGGTCGGAGATCGAAGATCCCCTCAACCAGGTTGCTGATCTTCTCATCAGGTAACTTCCCTGTGCCAAATGTTTCCACGAAGACCGATAGCGGGCTTGCGACGCCAATGGCATAAGCCACCTGTATCTCGCAGCGATCAGCCAGTCCCGCGGCAACGATGTGCTTCGCCACCCAGCGCGCGGCGTATGCACCGGATCGGTCCACCTTTGTGGGATCTTTCCCGCTGAAGGCTCCACCGCCGTGACGTCCCATTCCTCCATACGTATCGACGATGATCTTCCGTCCAGTGACGCCAGAATCGCCCATCGGCCCGCCTGTGACGAACCGGCCGGTTGGATTCACGTAAATCTTCAGATTGCTGTCGATCATATCTTCTGGGAGAATCGGCATGATCACATGATCGATTATCCCTTTGCGGATTTCGTCCTGGCTTACATCCGGAGCATGTTGCGTGCTGACGAGCACGGTATCGATACGCACGGGTTTGCCATAGTTATATTCGACCGTTACCTGGGTTTTGCCGTCTGGACGCACCCACGGAAGGGTTCCTGCTTTGCGCACCTCCGCCAGGCGGCGGCTCAAGCGGTGGGCAAGATATATCGGCAGGGGCATGAGGGTTTCGGTCTCGTTGCACGCGTAGCCGAACATCATACCCTGGTCTCCCGCGCCGAGCGTCTCAACTTCCTCATCCGTCACGGATCCCGAACGCACCTCGAGCGCGTGGTTTACACCCTGGGAGATATCCGCACTCTGTTTGGTAATGGCAACTTGTACACCGCAGGTATTGCCGTCGAAACCCTTAGAGCTATCGTCATAGCCAATTTCTGTGATCACTTTGCGGGCAATCTCATCGTAGTTAATCACCGCTTCAGTTGTGATCTCCCCCAACAGCATGACAAAGCCGGTTTTGGTCGCGACTTCGCAAGCGACGCGTGAGCGCGGATCTTGCTCCAGGCAGGCGTCCAAAACGGCGTCTGAAATTTGATCGCAGAGCTTATCGGGGTGCCCCTCTGTAACTGACTCGGATGTAAAAACCGTGCGCGGAGACGTCATAAACGTCAGGCTCATATCTGGCCTCCTCAAATAAATTACCCCTTCAGACTGAGAAGGGGCAACAAACATGCATTGACCACCCTCTCATCTTCCAGTACTCCGTCTGTCGGAATTGGCACCACACCGCTTGATGTTCACGGCAGGTTGCCGAGGCTTCAAAGGGCCGTTCCCTCCACCTCTCTGGATAAGAGTGTCATGGGGCTATTGAATTGTTGTCTGGAATCATACCATGCAGGATTTTAAGTGTCAATTTGGAGCAGGAGGGTGGATGCACCACACAATCGCCAGGTGATGACATGACCCATGGTCTCTTGACAGGATGCCCCATACAGGAAAGACTCAAGGGGAATTGCGGCAAGCAAGTTGCACTCACCGATCCATCAACTTTTGCGCTCTAATGGGTTTGTTTATCATCACCTGACCAACCTTGGCCAATTCTTATTATGAACCGTATTAAGCACTTCCCAGAGCTTCGAGACAACTACAAGTTCCTGAGCGCAGTGCTCACTGCGGTCTTTCTTTTAGCAATCCTCACTCCAGTTTTCCTCTCTGTAACCGCTCAGACTCTCTCCTCAGCGACGATCCGAGGGCTTGTAACGGCCACAACTACCGGGGCTCCCATTCCCAACGCGCAAGTCACCATCCCCCTCCTGGGACTGCAGACCACGACGAACTCAGCGGGGGAGTTCTTCTGGGAAACCATCCCACTGGACGATGCTGTAATGTCGGTGACGGTCCATGTCACCGCCGAGAATTTCGGGGATTGGACTTTACAGGACGTGCGTGTTCTGCGCGACGAGACCTTGATCATCAAGGCAATGCTGGAGAAGAGTCCGGTTACGATCGTCATCCCGCCGCCATCGAATGAGCGAGCCTTGCCCCCCGATTCTATAGCCGCGATGGGGGCAGCCGAGTCTGGTGGGCCTATTGGCGCGCCGGGTGATTTCCCCATCCCGCACACAATTCGAGTGCGCGTGACTGGCAATCCCTATTGCAACACCACCATTCCGTACACCATCGAAGTTGTCGATTTTAAGGAATACGTAAAGCATGTGCTCCCGAATGAATGGTGGGCTTCATGGCCGGGGGAATCCCTGAGGGCTGGAGCGATGGCAGCCAAGATGTATGCATGGTATTGGATCGCTGCCGGGGGCAAGTGGGACGATGCCGATGTTTATGACAGCACTTGTGATCAGGTCTACAACCCGGCAGTGGAGTATGAGAGTACAAACTTAGCCGTCGATTTTACCTGGAACTGGCTGATGATGCGTGATTCGCAATTTATTCTGACTCAATACCGAGCCTACGATTCTCAATGTGGAAGCGCGGACTGTATGGGGCAATGGGATTCCCGTGATAAAGCCTTGAACAGTTGGACCTGGGATGAGATCCTGCTCTTCTATTACGACCCCGCAGCTCTTGAGCCGGTATGGAACCCACCCGGAGGTTTTTCTCTGCGCTTCAATGGGATTTTCAACGACGAGGAGAACCGGGTCATGATCCCCATCGATGACCCATCTGACGGCGACCCTGGACCCCCGGTCGACATCGGCACGCAGGATTTTACGCTTGAGTGGTGGATGAAGGCCCTGCCAGGAGAGAACAGCGCCGACGCGATCACGTGCGGCGAGAATAAGGATTGGCTTGCAGGGAACATGATCTTCGATCGTGATCGTTTCGGTGAGGATCGAGGCTTTGGTGCATCCATGGCCGGCGAGATGTTAGTCTTCGGTGTGTCCGGCGATGGCACCGGCGATCTTACCATCTGCGGAACAAGCAATCTTGCAGATGGGATCTGGCATCACCTCGCACTGCAGCGCAGTTCTTCCGACGGATGGATCCAGCTGTTCGTTGATGGTGTACTGGAAGCGGAAGGTGATGGTCCCGATGGAGATGTCTCCTACCCGGATGATTACATTCCACCATACCTGTGCGGGATCAGCGGTGATCAGTCGTGTGTAAACAGCGATCCCTACCTTGTGATCGGCGCCGAAAAACACCGGAGTTCATCTGAGCACCCCTCTTTCCGCGGCTGGATCGATGAAATCCGCTTCTCGAATGTGCTGCGTTACAGCGCCGACTTCACGGTCCCTGCAGATCGCTTCTCAGCGGACGAGAACACCGTCGCCCTCTATCAACTCGATGAGGGATTCGGCGACCTGATCCATGATACTTCTGACTTCGCTGGTGCTCCCAGCGACGGCGAGCGGATCTACGGTGGGGTGATCAACGGGCCCGAATGGACCGATGATACGCATTGGTATATCGCTCCTCCCACACCTACACCGACGCCGACGCCGGAGACTCCTACTCCGACACCCAATACACCCACACCGACTTCGGTTACGCACACATCGACACCAGTCACCCCGACAGCAACGGACACGCCATCTCCAACCACCATCGCCCCATCGCCGACGAATACCCCGTCACCGACTGTGATTGCGCCATCACCAACAAACACGCCACCCCCGACTCAAACTGTATCTTCAGGCACACCTACTCCATCGGCAACACCGATACCTTCGTTAACTCCCACACCAGAAGCTATGGACATCAATGCAGACGGAAAGGTCGACATCGTGGATGTCCAACTCTGCATTAATGTGTTCTTAGGCGTTGAGCTAGATCCTGACATCTCTGCGCTGGCTGACGTTAACGGCGATGGGAATGTCAATGTCATTGACGTGCAGCAAGTGGTGAACTCCATCCTGACGGGATAGATAATAATTGAGGGGTTGAAGTCGCAAACCCTGTAGAAATTGCACCGTGGAGCAGCCAGGCTATCTATAAAGAGATGCTGGTTTGGGAAAAGAAAGCACCTCGCATTTCTGTCCGATATAAGGGATGTGCGCAGATCATCACCCGTGTTTTCTTCTGCAGGCGATAACAACGAGTTTGGCATGGATAATGCACAATTATTAAGAAGAATTCGGAACTACTCAGGCTGATCGCTGCATTGTCATTAATAGCAGACCTTCGGCGTGGCTAAGGATAAACTCCGCTACGAAGGATCTCGCCCACTACAGCGGTCTTCTAAGCGCTGCTGAGTAGAAATGAAGAGTTTTGCCAATAACGTGTCATTAAGTCTGAGCTAATTCCAACGCCAGCGAGGACTTTAGGATGATTGAATCAACGCGGTTGTAAGAATAGCATTGTAGACCGGGAAGAAAAACACGAAGCGAACGAAGAACACTTATTGATGAGAACGCTTATCCGCAGAGCACATAAAATCCACAATTCTTGCTGGCCATGGGGCTGGCTCTCTTTGCTCATCTTTACGGCAATTCTTATCGCAGGAATTTTCACCGCCTTCTGGAACCCTCCACAAGCCCTGGCGGCTTTAATTTACTCAACGGAAGGCCAACTAACAAATGCCGAGGGGTCAAACACGGTTCAGTTCCAATCTGTGCAAACACTTCTTTCGGATGGTCAGTTCGTCTGGGGCCCAAATGTAGGCAATTTCAACATCGAAGCGTTTCTCAACGGACATGATTCTCCGCTCGCTTCCTATGCACAGAGCATCGAGAGTTGGGCGCGCTACTACTCCATCAATCCCCGTGTGGTTCTGGCTCTTCTAGAATCGAATTACGATCTTATTTTAAACTTCGATCCTTCAGCCAACCCGGCCACCGTTCATCAACTCATTGAGACGACAAGCGCAGACCTGTCTTTGGCCTTTTACCAACACATGTATGAGATGGGTACTCGCCAGAAAGGCCGGGCACCATTTTTCGCTCAGAGCAGTCAAAGCTTCAAGTTCGAAGACGGCACACTTGCAGAATTAACCTGGAGTCCATCATCCGCCAGCTACGCCCTGGCTGCAGTGGAGTCAAAAGGAAAACTTCAAAACCCAGGGCTCAGCACGCAGGCCATTGGAGGAATTGGAGATTTTGAAGCTGCTTTTGGGTATTTTTTCCCTGAGACCGACCCGTTTGACACAACGAATAATTTAGAGCCGGATACCCCACCCCCTGACGACTACTTCCAGCTTCCATTCCCGCTGGGTGCGACGTGGACCTTCTCCGGAGTTCACAGTTGGTCTGGGAGTGCTGCCTATCCGGACCGTTCGTCATTGGATTTCTCCACTCCGTGGAGCAACTACCCCGACTCTCCTTACAAGAACACCGTCGCGGCCGCCCCTGGCAATAGCGTTATCCTTGAACCGAACCCTGCAATCACCGACATCCCCTGCTGGGTAGAGATCGACCATGGCGGCGGGTGGAGCACCCATTATTACCACTTGGTGAACCTGGGATCGAGCGGAGCCGTGGGTTCAATGAGCCAGAATCAGCTCATCGGAGGAATTGGCACGGAGACATGCAATGGAGGCTGGGCCTCCGGACCCCATGTCCACTTCTCCCTCTTCTACAACGGCGCTCCCTACGATTTAGAAGGCCTTAAGTTTTCAGGATGGATCATTCACGAAGAACCTCTCGGAGATAACCTTTATTATGCGGGGAGTATCGAACGCGATGGTGTCACCCTAACCCCTTGGCACTGGCTGACAAACGATTATCACACCTATTACGGTCACGCCCTCGAATACAGCCTGCGTTTCTTCGGCAACACCACCAGCGACTTTGACCGGCTAAAAATCCCTATCGACGACCCGGCGCGCGCAAACCCAGGCCCACCTCTGGACCTCGGGTTTCATGACTTTGTCGTTGAATGGTGGATGAAAGCTAATCCTAGCGACAATTCAGCACCCGCCATCACCTGTGGCGCGAATGACAATTGGAAAGCGGGCAACCTCATCTTTAATCGCGCCCGTTCAGCCGGGACGCATGAATGGGGGGTCTCACTTGCAGATGGCTATATCGCATTTGGTGTTACCGGACCCTCCGGGGACAGCCGCACAATTTGCAGCACGGCCCGCGTTGATGATGGTGCATGGCACCACATCATGATTCAGCGCAACCGCTGGGATTCCTCAAGCGGCACATATTTCGACGGTTCTCTCTGGCTGTTCTTTGACGGTGTACTCCAGGCGACAGTAGCGGGACCACGGGGTGATATCAGTTATCCCGATAGCGCTGCGCCGGCCGCAGCTTGCGGTTCATCTGGGACCGAGATTTGCACAGACGAGTCCTATCTGGTTATCGGTGGGGGAAAGGATGCTACCGGCCTTCCATTTACGGGGTGGATCGATGATATCCGTACCTCGGCTTGGCTCCGATATCTCACAGATTTCACACCCCCCAGCGAACCACACAGCGCGGACGCACAAACGATCGGACTCCTGCGCTTCAATACGGGATCCGGGAATGTTGCTTATGACACTGGCGGCTATGATAGCGGCACGAGTAACGGCTGGCTTTATTTGGGCGGCTCGCCTATTGGTCCCGAGTGGTCAATCGAGAATCCATTCGGCGTCGCTCACCCGACGCCAACGCCAAGTTCCGCTACTCCGACGTCGACATCAACTCCAACTCATACGCCTACACCTACTGCGACAGACACAGCGACCGCCACATCCACTGCGACGCCGACAGAAACACCAACCGAGACGCCTACAGCCACATCCACTGCGACGCCGACTGAGACCGTAGAATCAACGCCACCTGCGACTGCGACTACAGGGCCAACCGACACCCCCACAGCAACACCGACACCGATTTCATCACCAACATCCGGGGATCTCAACGCTGACGGGATGATAAACATTGTGGATGTTCAACTCTGCATCAATGTCTTCCTGGGCGTCGAGCTGGATCCTGGTATCACCACGCGGGCCGATGTAAATTCTGACGGCAGCGTCAATGTTATTGACGTGCAGCAAATCGTCAACACGATCCTCTCGGGTTAAAGCGAACGATTGAACTATGAAATATGGGAAATCGTCATACTATGCGAAGAATTATGAGAAATGAGCGAGCCATGAAATCAAAAATCGTCACAACCATCCTGGTTTTGATCGTGTCCCTCGGTTCTGCAATCGGAACAGGGGCTCAATCCCCAAGTGGGACATTATCATCCGGAAGCGGTTCCGGGATGGCTGGCGATACAGGCATCGCCATACCAGTGACCTTGAACTCCGACCCGGGGACTCAGGTATCCGGTTTGAGTTTCGATCTGACCTTTGATAACAGCCTAATCTCAGTATGCCCACCCCCTGGCGGGTGTGTTACGATTGGCTCGGCAGCCTCCTCGGCAAGCAAATCTATTTCATACTCCACCCCTTCACCCGGAAGAGTCAGCGTTATTATCATCGGATTTAATCAGGACGTGATCCCAGATGGAGTCGTTGCGAACATCATCTTCAATGTCAGCGCGAGTGCAGCCCCAGGGACTTCACCGTTATCTCTAGGCAATGCCGCCGCCACGGACCCGGGCGCCAATACCAGCGTCACTTTGAGTTTGTCAAACGGATCATTTACCGTGACCACTCCTCCGCCCACATCTACGCCAGTACCACCACCATCAGATACGCCAGTGCCTACGAACACACACACACCGACAGCCACACAGGTGCCATCAGGAGGTCCAACCCGAATCCCAACCCTGCCCGCCACAAACACCTCGTCTGCTCCCGGTTTTGCCTCACCGACGCTGACGCCCACCCTGATCTCAACATCTGGAAACACTCCAGTTTTTACGCCGACGGTTGACATGACCGCCACATCTTCCATCGAGATGGACACGGCGCCTACCTCAGATGAAGTGGTGTCGAAGGAGATGGCTCAATCTATCGAGATGTCGATCATGGCGACCATGACTGCCCTCGCAGAAGTTGATGCGCAGGTTGCCGCGACGGGAACCGCTTTAGCCATGTCAGCAGGGGAACTGGATAGTGCTACCAATGATTCGGAGTCTGGAGGAGGTCTCGTTTTCTCTAATCCGCAAATGTGGCCGACAATCCTCGGGATTAGTGCTGGAGCAGTTGTCCTATCGATATTAGGCGTACGGGTGGTTCGTAGACGTCGCGGTAGTCGCTAGAGACAGGCGGGTTCATCGTGGAACAAGCCCGGTTTGGAATTAATAAAAAGAATAAGGATTGAAAATAAGCATTTGAGGGTGATAACCCTAAGAAAGTGAGAGCCTGCTGTTCCCCCTAGGATTCTGGCTTAGTAACAAGGTCCTCGACCCGATTAAAACTTACTTCGATTAGTCTCTCCAACTCATCCGCCGCTTCGTGATAGAGACCGACTGGCCCACCGCCGTTTCGACGACCATTATTTCCGTCAAATCTTCGGCGCTCAGTGAAATTCCATCCTTTGTTATCCCGTGCCCAGGATGTTTATTGACCTTCTCGAATTTGGAGTCGTCAATGGCAACTATATATCCACTGAAGAGTTACAGGTTTCAGCAGAAGAGCGTGAATTCGCGGTAGACCTATTGGACAGCCTTGCGATTATCCCTGCGGAAATCAGTAATCGTCTTAAAGTCTGGGGCAAGACCTCGGATCAGACACTGACTTCGAATTTTCATTTTACTTCCCTTACCATCTACCGGCTTGACGAATGTGGTTGAGATAGCCGTAGAGATAGAGCTTGAGAAGGTCGGCAGGATCGTAGGGTGGCCGACCGGTTTCCTCCAGCATTGCTCGTTTAAAACCGTGTTTTTACAAATCCATTGCGTTTAAGAATGCATCCAGGAAGCGGACCGGATTGTCGTCTGTGATGTATTCATCGAGTGATTCAGGAAATGGAGTGAGCTGATCTAATCTAAGGCCTTGAATATGGCGCACGGTGCACCTCACATTGTATTGAAATGGTGAACCCGCTTATTATTGCATTGATGATGCGTTTTCACACAGCCTGTAACACCGTTAGACCGCATCACTCGCTTGATTTGAAAACACCAGCGGAGTATCTTATGGAGCACCACTAGGGATTGGTTCCTCTAGATAAGCTGTCTCACTTGTATCAAATTAATACACTGGCCTTCCTTCTTTTATGGTTTCTCGCTAGAATTAGACCGCTGAGGTTTTCTATTATGGAGATAACACCTCTCGAGATACCCGACATCCTCTTAATTAAGCCTGATGTCTACCCGGATACGCGCGGGTTCTTTCTGGAGATGTACCAAAGAGAGAGATATTCTCAAGCTGGTTTGGAGCTGGAATTCGTACAGGACAATCATTCCGGATCTAAACAGGAGATCCTGCGCGGATTACATTATCAGATCAAGCAGGTGCAAGGAAAATTGGTGAGCGTAGTTTCTGGTTCGATCTTTGACGTCGCCGTCGACTTACGTAAGAGCTCGCCGACATTTGGACAATGGGTGGGCGCAAAGCTCGAAGCCGAAGATCATTCCCAACTCTGGATCCCGCCAGGATTCGCCCACGGCTTATACGTGCTTAGCCCATGGGCAGAAGTAACCTATAAAGTCACGGATTATTATGCGAAGGAATGGGAGCGTGTCCTGCTCTGGAACGATCCAGAGGCAAATATTCAATGGCCATTGATCGAAGGTCGAAACCCGGTGCTCTCAGAAAAGGATGCCGCCGGTCTTAGCTTACAAGAAGCAGATATCTTTGAATAAATTGGAGCCAGGTAGCAAATGAATCGAGTATTAGTCACCGGTGGGGCAGGATTTATCGGATCGAATTTTATCCACCACCTTCAATCGAGCGACGAGCAGGTAGAGATCCTAAACCTCGACGCGTTAACTTATGCGGGCAATCCGGATAACCTGATGGATCTCCCGGATGACAAACGCCACACCCTCATACACGGGGATATCGTCGATCAGGAGCTCGTCGAGGCTCTATTACGCGAACACCAGATTGATACCATCATTCATTTCGCCGCAGAATCGCATGTGGATCGGTCCATTCATGGACCTGCCCCGTTCGTACGGACCAACATTCAAGGGACATTCAGCTTACTCGAAGCTGCTCGCAAGGTCTGGATGGAAGAGAAGCTCCTCCCATGCGAATCGGTCCGGTTCCATCACATCTCAACCGACGAGGTATATGGATCGCTCGAACCGGAGGATCCCGCTTTTACAGAGATGACACCGTACGCGCCCAATTCACCTTATGCTGCATCGAAGGCTGCCAGCGACCACCTGGTCCGAGCCTATGCACACACTTACGGACTCCCCGTGACGCTTTCCAATTGCTCTAACAATTACGGACCGTATCAATTCCCAGAAAAGCTCATCCCTTTAATGATCTTGAATGCCTTCGAAGGCAAGCCGCTGCCGATTTATGGGGATGGACAGCAGATCCGAGATTGGCTCCACGTTGAAGATCACTGCAAGGCCATCATGACCATTCTTAAGGATGGCCAACCGGGTGAGACCTACAATATTGGGGGGGATAATCAACCGACCAACTTGGAGCTTGTTGATCAAATCTGCTCCATCCTGGATGAACGTCTCCCCGAATCGCCACATCGACCTCATGCATCCTTGATGCAATTTGTGCCCGATCGGCCTGGACATGATCGGCGATATGCCATGGACTATCGAAAGATCCAGTCGGAGTTGGGCTGGTTACCGTCCGAGTCACTCGAAAGTGGGCTATTGAAAACAGTGGATTGGTATTTCGAGCATACGGATTGGTTGAATAATATCCGCAACAGACCGTCACTTCAAAACTGGCTGACTACCAATTACGCGCACAGGGAGCTGGGTGAATGAAAGGTATCCTACTCGCCGGAGGGCACGGCACACGGCTACACCCGCTGACACGCGGCATAAGCAAACAGTTACTTCCGCTCTACGATAAACCCATGATCTACTATCCCTTGTCCATGCTCATGCTTGCCGGGATTCAGGAGATCTTGATCATCAGCACACCGGAAGATCTCCCGCTGTTCGAGCGCCTACTGGGCGATGGGTCACAGTGGGGCTTGGCCTTCGGATATGCGGAGCAATGTGAACCGCGAGGACTGGCTGATGCATTCCTGATCGGGCGCGACTTCATCGAGTCAGAGCCTGTTGCGCTCATCCTGGGCGACAATATCTTCTATGGGCATGGACTGCCAGAGCAACTCCGTTCAGCGGCAAAACTGACCGAAGGTGGTTTGGTGTTCGCTTATCCCGTTCGAGACCCACAGCGCTATGGTGTGATCGAATTTGATGACCAGGGGCATGTACTCTCGATCGAAGAAAAACCCCAAAAACCGAAATCTACCTTCGCTATCCCGGGATTGTATTTTTTTGATCATACGGTTGTCGAGATCGCTGATCGATTGAAACCTTCCGCTCGGGGCGAGTTGGAAATCACCGACATCCATCTGGAGTTCCTGACCCGCGGGAAGCTGTCCGTGGAGATCCTGGGGCGCGGCGTCGCCTGGCTTGATTCGGGGACACACGAATCCCTGATGCAAGCCTCCAATTTCATCCAGGCGGTGCAGGACCGCCAGGGATTGATGATCTCTTGTCCCGAGGAGATCGCCTTCCGCATGGGCTATATTGATCGAGACGAACTGAGAGCGCTTGCCGAGGCGATGGGTGAGAACGACTATCGTTCCTATCTCATCCGCTTGGTACAAGACGATCCATTTCCGTATGCACAACGATGAAAAGAATGGATATCCTACTCTTCGGACGGAATGGGCAATTGGGCTGGGAATTAGCGCGCTGTTTAGCACCTTTGGGCGAGATAGAGGCGATTGACAAAGAAGACCTGGATCTGACTGACCAACAAGCGCTCGAGAGCTACGTACTCCACAAACGCCCGCAATTAATCGTCAACGCCGCAGCCTACACCGATGTTTACGGCGCTCAATCCGAGCATCAATTGGCTCACGCCATCAATGAACACGCACCGGCTACACTCGCAAAGGTTGCACATCAACTAAACGCTGCCCTGGTCCACTTCTCGACAGATTATGTATTTAACGGACAAAAGGGTGAACCCTATACGGAACAAGACCAACCCGATCCGCTCAATGTCTACGGTAAATCCAAGCTTGACGGTGAAACCGCGATCATCGAAAGCGAGTGCGCCCACCTCATCTTCCGCACCAGCTGGGTGTACAGCTTCCGGCAACCAAGCTTCCCCGGTAAAGTTCTGGAGTGGGCGCGTTCTCAAGATCAGTTGAGGATCGTCGACGATCAAATCGGCAGCCCTACGTGGGCGAGGATGCTGGCGGAAGCCACCGCCCTAGCGCTCGCCATGGACCGGTCCGATATCATCGGCTGGGTCCAGGAGAAAGCTGGTCTTTTCCACCTTGCAGGTCGGGGGGCATGCAGCCGGCAAGAACTAGCCTCTCAAACCCTGCATTACTATGAAAAAATGACGGGGGATTGCCTGGCTTCCATTCTTCCTGCCAGATCAGAAGAATTCCCAAGCCCGGCAGTACGCCCATCCAATTCAGCCCTGGACTGCACGAAATTCGAGCGTACGTTTGGTCTTCAACTTCCCCCTTGGCAGGAATCCTTGCAGCTGGCCCTCGCCGCCCATCTTGAGCGTTAACTCCCACAGGGTCTTTTCGACATCGCTGGTTTTCTGGATCCTCACCGAGAGAGGAAGGTCTATAAATCTCAGGATATCCGGCCCCCAATCTCCCACAGGACGATTTCTGGTGGGCACAGGAATCTGACACGCGGGGCGGCTTTGCCTTCCAAACCAAGTCCTCGGGTCACGTAGAGGGTCATCTCGCCGACCTGGTAGCGCCCTGCTTCATATCGTTTCCCTAATAACGATGATGTGTATAGCGCACCATAAAGAGGCAAACGTACTTGCCCTCCATGGGTGTGTCCTGAGAGTTGGAGATCATAGCCAAGCTCGGCTGCAGTTGGCGCGAGATCCGGCGAGTGGTAGAGCAGGATATCAAACGACTCCTTGGAGACAGGGGAAAGCTTCATTAATTCAGCCCCGTCATACTCAGGATCATGTGTGCAGGGGAGACCGGTCAGGGTCATCCGATTTCCACCGATTTGTAATTTCACCCTTGTCGTCTCCAGAAGGGTAACCTGAATGCCATCATAGATCTTCCCGAGGATATCCTTTCGGTCCAATGGCGGGCTGCCAGCCACCGCATAGACAGTTTGGTTTGAGGCAAGATGTGATAAAACCGCCCGCGCTTCCCGCTGGGCGATACTGTCGTCAACGTAGGAATAACTCAGAATATCCCCGCTGAAGAGGATCAGGTCAGATTTGAGAGAACGCGCCCTTGCGATCAGTTTCTGTTCGCGTTTCGTGATCCGTTCAATATGAAGATCACCAAAATGCAGGATACGGATTGGCGTCGATACATCCAGCTTCTCGGTAGTGAGACGTTGTTTCGTGACCACCAATCGCTGTGGTTCGAGCCAAAAAGCATAGACGACGAGCAGCGTCCCAATGGATTGTAGAACCCAAATCCAGGGGGAAGGGAATAGGGCGAATGGCGCGCGCAAGATCGCGAGCAGGAGCGTGGGTGGTTTCGCCGGACCATAGGAAATATTCAGCTTTGGCAGTCCCGCCATCAAGCTCCAATCCAACAAGAAAAAACCCCACAACAGCCCGACCGCCGGCCATGTGATCCTGGTCGCGATCATAGCAATCCCCAGCATGAGCAGCGCGAAGAGCAGGCCGGGGATCGACTGGATGCGCTCACCGCCACTCACTAGCAATTCAAGAGTTGAGCCCTTAACACCTGGCGTCTGCGTTCGCTTTCCCATCATGAATTCACCCGATTATTTTGATACTTTACTTTATTTGAAGGCACGCGGGGTTAATTATCCGCATGATTGGGAAGAATGTACTAGACCTAATACACCAGAGTACCATGTTTTTCTGGGGCTCCGGTTAATACCATAGGGTGAGAAATATTAATCCCTGAGGAGGATATTCACCTTACGCAACCCGACCCTGGGCAGCCATCTTTATCTTTTATTTTTTTCTCCGAATCATCAGTTTCTCAACCCGGAAGTTCTCGGTACCCCGTTCACAGGACACTTGGTCGACTTTGAGGCGCTGCCCTAACGCACGCCGAGCACCGGCGAGACCAAACGGCAAGGGTGGCGGGGACAGGACTTAGACCCCCATATGCAGGGGGTAAAGCAAGAATAGGATCATCCTCTGAAATGGGTTTGAGCTCCTGGGCATAACGGAGCACAACCATGACCGAGAGTAGGAAACGAGGGGGATGGTAAATGGAGCGATTATTTTGTTAGGATATTGTAAGGTGTGGCATAGAGCCACCCCGGATTTTCGCACAATTGAATATTCCTGCTTGGACGAAAAGGCAAAACCACCGAAAGGTGGCGACGCAAAGCAACAGGGTCTACCGCTGAAACTCATCAGCCAGGACAGCCTGCTCCCGAACCAACAGGGTTCATCACAACCCTCGACCGTTTGGCTGGCTGATCGTCCAGTAGCCCGACGGTCGTTTTGTGTTGGGAATTCAGCAGGAGAGGGAAATACGGTTACGGAGTGGAGGAAATGAGGCAGTCACATCAGTGGTTTCTCACGAGTCCAGTGCCTCAAAAACCATGAACCGATTCTGTGATACCCCAAG
>CBDAFF010000068.1:0-5657 GCA_965195195.1 uncultured Anaerolineales bacterium
AATTATGGAATCGGAATTCTCAGAACTAATTTTGTGAGGTGTGCTAATATGAGGAGCGTGGCTACCACCAGAGCTCGTCCCCCTCGAGTTCTGTGTTGGTAGCCATGTGTTTCGACTTGGTTAATTCTGGATAGGCAGTGATACTCGTCGCCTCATGCTGGGATAATACAGCTTCTCTGCAGCCCTTAACGCTTCCTCAAGATCACCACGATCATATGATGCAGTCGTTTCAATGCTTGAATGTCCAGCAATCGTTTTCAGTTGGGTTCCGGGTATCCCAATCGACCAACCATTAGTTAGAAAGGTCCGACGGAGATCATGCATTGTGAAGGGTTTTACATTAGCCTCCCTGGCTCGTTTTTTCAACATTCTCCCCAGAGCCTCGGCGCTAATGGATGACAACTTGATTCTCCCTGCCTTTGTGACTGGACAAAATATTGGGCCAGGTTCATTACCTCTGAATTGAAGCCACTCGGCGATACTTTCTTTTGTAGAGTTACTCGCCCTGATAGTCCGAGTTCTTCCTCCTTTAGAGTTTCTAATCAAGAGATCACCGCTGTCCTGTGAGAAGTCTTCTATTTGAAGGCCAATAACTTCAGAGATCCTTGGACCCTGTGTATATCCGAGACCTATGATCGCATCATCTCTTGCGCCGGCTGGAGTATGGTCTTCGGCGCACACTCTCGCTAGATCCAGTACTTCGCCATCAGTTAGCCGCCTCCCAGATTTATGATTGGACTTAACAGGAATCCCCTTCACGCGCTGAATTTTCATGTAATGATTAGCGTCAATGAGATCCAGATCGAAGCACGCCCCCAATACTCCTCGAACGGCAGCAAAGCACTTCCCTGCATGCCGACGACTATACTTCCTTATGAGCGCTGCTTTAATAGCATTCAATTTTGGCACATCGATTGTTGGCCATGGAAATTCAAAGATAGCAATGGGATCTATTTCTTTCGGATCAGTTCCCAAGGCAAGCGCAAGAACCGTCTTTAATGCTGATCTCATTGCTCTTTTAGATTGGGGAGCAGAAAGAGAATTAATATAGGAGGTGACCGGGTGGGATATAGGATCTTTTTGCAGGGATCGGGGCATTCAAAGCTCCCCTTTATCAAACATCATGAGAACTGGAGTTCTCACAACCAATTAACTAGTAGTATTATACACTACTAGCTATAAAGACACAATCTCTCTTCATCTTGTTTAGTGGGCTTTACTCAGTTCTACGACGGGGATCGTACCTTGAATAACCCTCGCGAAATTGTCTGTCTAAAACTTTCCGTAATTCATCAACTGATCTTGGATCAACGAGCCAAATGTGCCCGTGTTTCATGGCTTTAAGACGATCAGTCCTTATGAGACGGCGGATATACTCAATATTGTAATCTAAGATTTGTGCAGCTTCTTCGGTCGTTAGCCACGGCATTTAATAAGTATATATTAATCATTACATACCGGGCTACAATTAATACCCCTTCTCTTACACAGAAGAGGTCGCAGGTTCGAGTCCTGTTCCGCCCACTATTTAAAGGACTGTCCCAAAAGGGCAGCCCCCATGGTGTAACCTGAAGGTCCAAGGTTTCCCACGCTTCGCTCTAGACAGGACCCCCTCCACTATGTTCCGGGGACTACGGAATCCAAGCCCCGCAACCTGAGAACGAAGCGCCCTCGTGGGCGCTTTCTTCTTGTACGCCCGGCATGGGCGATAACTAGGAGGTGGAAATCCTCTGCGGACGTTGATCCGACGAACCGCTAGCCGAAGGCAACTGCGCTCGTGTGAACGGGTGTGGGGAGGAAGCCGGAGCGCAAAACCTGGACTTGATGGACAAAAACTGTGTAAGGAGGCGTAAAGCGCCGGGTGAGCTGGCAAGAGACAGTGAAGCCCCTAAAGGATCAAAGCGGCTTTACGTAAACGCAGCGAGGATCAGGGGAAAGTTATCGTACCTTATCCGGGGAGATCTGCGGCGTGTCTCGGAATGAGACTGAGGAGATCGAGAGGTCTTCTGACCGCATCGCAGAAGTCAGCAGAGGCCGAAGTAGTCGATGGCGTAACGACCATCCAGGGCGAACAGGGAAACCTGTTTACAGGGCGAAGGGCCGAACGGTCAAGAATTGGGTAGAAGGCTAGACGGGCAACAGCGAAGACAGTCGAAAACTGGCAAAGACCAGGCCAGATACGGAAGTAAACACTGAAGGTGTCAGGTAAGTATCAGGGACGAGAGGCTGTTGCCAGGTCTACCGGAATGAGAAATCACCCAATGCGAAGTTCTGCTTTGCTAACTTGGCCGAACCGCCGGATGCGGACCCGCATGTCCGGTGGTGTGGGAGGGGGGAGCCGTGAGGTTTCCCCCTATCCCGATTAGGACAGAATCGTCAGGATCTATCTCTCGATAGGCGCACTCCGCGTAGGTAAGACGAAACCAGAGCCGATATCTGCGTGGCTTCGAACCGCCGCTACAACTTTCACCATAAGCATCATCATAATAGGGTGCGCCCTCCTTTCATAAGATAGGAGAAAATTTTACAGCAAGTTCTTAGTCTATGTCAAGGTGTAGTGATAGCGGTGGAGATTGGAACTACCGCACGGCATTAATGAAATCGGCGAGCAGGCCATAGGCTGTTGTATGCGGTCCTGGGTCGGACTCGGTGATCGTGAGCGGACCGAGGGTGTCGCTGTGGAAAGTAACAGCAGATGAGGTCCCCATCACATTGTAGAGCGGGTCACTGGGATCGAGCAGCTCAGGGCGTACACTTGTCGCAATCCCTGTATCTGTTCTTTCGGCCTTGCAGATGAGCTTCCAGCGCTTCCCCTCTGCCGAAGCAGATTGTATGTCTTCGCTGCAGAGGGACTCAATCCCTTTACGCTCAACGCTGGAAGGTTTCAGATTTATGCCCATGAGCACGGTGACGAGCGCCGAAACCTTAATAGCTGCATCCCAGCCCTCGATGTCTCCTGAGGGATCGGTCTCGGCGATGCCGATCGACTGGGTGTAAGTGACGGCGTCTTCGAAGGTCTTTCCCTGCTCCATTAAGGTCAGGATGAGATTGGTTGTCGAGTTCAGGATCCCGCGGAGGGATTGGAGCTCTGCTGCAGGAAGCGTTTCTCGCCAGAGCGAAAACACAGGCGCGCCATCCATGACTGCAGATTCGAAGAAGAATTTCCGCCCATGCGCCTGTGCTAATTCCGTAAGTTCGCGGTAGGCGTGGACGACCGGACCCTTATTCGCCGTTATGGCGTGCATGCCGGCGGAGAGCGCGGTGGAGATGTGGTCAATCGCCGGCTGACCGTCGTCGTAACTGACGGGGGTGTTCTCAAAGAGAACGTCTGCATTGCATGCCCGAATGAATTCGGAACCATTTTGTGGTGTTGGTTCAGCGGATAGAGGGTCGAGCGAATCACCCGCTTCGATCACCGCCAGCGCACGCTCAAGGTCTATCCCTGTTGGGTTAATCGCCGCCCCGTGGCGACCCGTCATGATTCCAACAACTTGCCAGCTTAAATTCTGCTGGGTTAGAAGTTCATCGCATTTCACCAGCAGCAGCCGCGCGAATGCCTGACCAACGTTTCCGAAACCAAGAAGAGTGAATTTGTAGGTGTCCTTCAAGAGAATTGCTCCATAATAACCAGAGTCGAATTATACCAACGGCCAGGGGTAGGGGCGGCCTGCGCCAGGCGAAGGGAAGACGGGCGATCGCAGGATTCGATCGATGCGTTCTCGAAAGTTGATAAATTCAGATATGGAAAGCAAGCGCGAAAGATCACCGTGAACATCGTTTTCTGACTCCAGCTGATCCCGCAATAGACGCACGTGCTTGAGCAGATTATCTGGAATGGGCTCACCGGCGAAATCCCAGATCACCGTGCGCAGTTTCTCTTCATCATGGAAGCATAAGCCGTGGTCGATCAACCAGAGATGATCATCCTCACCAATGAGAATATGACCAGATTTGCGATCGGCGTTGTTGATGATGATGTCGAACAGGGCCGTGGAGTGCAATCGCCCCTTCTCCTCCTGGCTGAATGTGAAGTAATGACGATCGGGATCGACATCGATGTAGAGTTGAAGTGAACCTGGGCCGGCGGGTGCGTCTTCGCGCAGTACAGTTGGCGGGACGAGTTCCCAGCCCAAAACCTGGCTCACGAGGTAGGCTGCCACTTCTCTATCGGCGAGAGAGCCATGAGGGAAATCCCAGAGCGGCTGTTCGCCGCGTGCCGGTTTATAAATCGCCGGGATTTGGCCATGATCTCCTTCGATCTGGACGAGAAAGGTGTAGTTCGATCCCCAGACTACCTGGCCCATCACACTAATTTCTCCGGTATTGAGGATGTGGGTAATTGCTACATGGTTATCAAACTCGAAAATGTTCATCTGTGTGTTTATTCATATGTGCGATCTTTACAGGAGGGTTCAGGAAGCCACGGCGAGCCCGGATGGAGTTTGAACGTCAGCGTTTATGACCGTTTTTCTTGGGGCAGAAATGGCCTTGCGGGTCGATAGGCTCACCACAGTTACCGCATACAGGCCTGCCGCGAGCGGACAAAGCCAAGCCCCAGCTGCACATCCGGCGCAATTGCCCGCGGCTGCACCAGAAACGAGTGGTCGATGCCTGCTCAGGGTCTTCATTGAGAGGTTGAATCTCGCGAGCTACAAGGATGAGCATATCGCTTTCCTCGTCATAGCCCAGCCCGATGTGGCCCACGCGGAAGGCGGGATCTATGGGCTCCTCGAGTGCCATCTCACCTTCGATGTAATCCCGTGACGATTCGGGTAGATCAGAAAGACGCTTGTGCAGCTCACTCAGGAATTCCTCAAGGCCAATAGTGAGCGATTGAATCTGCTGTTTTTCGATAAGCAGTGTGACCAGTTGATCCCCAGCGCGCCCCTGTAGATAGAAAACGCGTTTCCCGGGGCCGCCAATAGCCCCGGCTGTGATCCGATCAACGGGTTTGAGTTCGTACTGGATGCCTGCCATTTATAATCCTACACGAAGTTGATGATCGTTTAGGCATTTCCTCTCGCTGCCGAATTGAGTATATCCGAAAATCCACGATAGTAACGCTGAAGCCTCTCAATAGCCTCAACATCATTACCTACATGCCCAATTTGGCAGCCAGGATAGCTCTGTGCCAGGAATCGATTGGCTCTAAGCGTATATCTACGTGCAAAAGTGGGAGGTACCCAAACTTGTGAATGACGCTCTGGAGGAGATGGCAGTTCGACAGCGGCGGCTGAAAGGAGTAATTCACCATTCTGATCAAGGCAGCCAGTATACTTCCCTTGCGTTTCGGGAAACGCTGCCGGGAAGCGAATGTGCGCCCTTCGATGGGGTCGGTTGGTGATTGCTACGACAACGCGCTCTGCGAGAGCTTAGAGGTGGCTGGGAAAAACTGGACACTGCCATAAGTGATAAAGCTGCTCTAAACTAAGGAGAATGAAAGGAGCAGCGGGCATGACAAGACGACCGAGAAGGAATCACGGGGCAACGTTCAAGGCCAGGGTGGCTTTGGAGGCGATCAAGGGGGAGCAAACCCTGTCTGAGCTGGCAGAGCGGTTTCAGGTGCATCCCAACCAGATCACGCAGTGGAAGAAGAAGCTGCTCGCCGAAGCAGAGCAAGTCTTTGCCAGCGGCAAGAAGCCGGCATCTGGGCCCAA
>CBDAFF010000069.1:0-59876 GCA_965195195.1 uncultured Anaerolineales bacterium
ATCAAGTCCAGGTTTTGCACTCCGGCTTCCTCTCCACGCTGGTTCACACCAGCGCAGTTGCCTTCGGCTAGCGGTTCGTCGGATCAACGCCCGCAGAGGACTTTCACCTCCTAGCTATCGCCCATGCCGGGCGTACACAAAACACCCTTCGCCCATACAGGGACGAAGGGGTCTCCGTGGTACCACCCTGTTTGCTCAGCGGATGCTGAGCCACTTCACCGCTGTAACGGGCGAATCCCGCCCTCGGCTACTCATTTCACCGCGGGAACCTGTCCTTAAGCAGGACGACAGGCGAGTTCAGCCTTCTCTCTTACATCTGCTACAGCGCACCGTGGGCGCTGTGCCGGGCTCTCACCCTCCCCGACTCGCTGACGGTTGGCTTACTACTCCTGCCATGGCTGGATATTGAATTTTCAGGTGGACCCAGTGGGATTCGAACCCACGACCTCCTCAATGCCATTGAGGCGCGCTCCCAGCTGCGCCATGGGCCCAAGCTCGAGTGGACCTGGCGGGATTCGAACCCGCGACCTCATCAGTGCGATTGATGCGCGCTCCCAGCTGCGCTACAGGCCCTTCTTGGGTGTTTGGATTGTACTTGAGAGGCAGATTCAATGTCAAGATAAACCCGTGCGGACAAATCCATCCGTTGATTACTTGCGCCCCTCTCGGCGTTGTCCTTCGGAGAAACGGAAGCATAGTTGTGAATGGGGGAAAGAATTGCTATGCTGAAGTGAGTGTGGCCATAATAATTGGTTGCAGCGACTATATTATCCCGATATTTAAACATGATTTCAGGTAACCTACGCGGGTTACCCTGGAGGAAAGTTGAAGATGAAAGTGATCGATCTTTGGAAATCGGACCAAAAAACGACAATCTCCTTTGAACTATTCCCCGCCAGATCCGACAAGGCAGCAGAATCCCTGGAGAAAACAATCGAACAATTGACCGCCCTGAATCCTGATTTCGTATCGGTTACCTTCGGGGCTGGGGGATCAACTCAGGAGGGTTCCCGGCAACTTCTCCAGAAACTGAAACACGAGAAAGGACTGGATGTCCTCGCTTATTTCGCCTGCTTTGGGCTGGGGCCGGAAGATATCGTTTCTGTTCTGGACAGCTATCAGGCGATAGGGGTACGGAGCATCCTGGCTGTGCGCGGTGATGCACCGCGGGATGAAACGTTCGAGCCACATCCTGAAAGTCTGCAATACGCATCTGATTTGGTCGCCTTCATCCGCCAACGCTACGATTTCTGTCTAGGGGTTGCTGCATACCCCGAGGGGCACATCGATGCTCCAGATAGAAAGAAGGATCTGGAATATTTAAAACTGAAAGTGGATCAGGGGGCCGAGTACATCATCACCAACTATTTCTATGACACTAGATATTTCTTCGACTTCGTTGCCCGATGCCGGGGCATTGGCATAGAAATTCCCATCGTACCCGGTATTATGCCCATCTACAGCGTTAAGATGATGGAGATGCTAGCGGGAATGTGTGGAGCGACAATTACAGAAGAGGTACGTAAAGGGCTTGATTCTTTTATGGAAGGTGACAAAGATGCCCTCATTGCATTCGGCATTGAGTTTGCTTATCGTCAGTGTGCGGAACTGCTTCGAGCCGGTGTTCCCGGGCTGCACATTTACACCATGGATCGGAGCGTTTCGACTGTGGGCCTGGTCAACCGGTTGCGAACTGATGGTTTATTGTGAGTGAGCCGTTAAGCGGCGAGGGAATGACATTGGCCAGAAACCTGTCATAGTAAGTGGGCCGTGCAAAGGTGAGGGAATGGCATTGGCCGAGAGCCTATCATTGTGAGAGAAGCGGATGTGTCGTCCGTCAATCCCAGGATGAGGCAGCGGGTCACAGACATGTAAGGAGATGATATGGAATGCAACCAGGAAAAGAACCTTGCGAATTGTAATTGCACCTATGAGCCATGCTCCAGAAAAGGCATTTGCTGTGAATGCATCAGCTACCATCTACGTATGAGAGAATTGCCGGGTTGTTGTTTCCCCGATGATGTAGAGAGAACTTTTAATCGATCTTTTGAACTTTTTGCTCAATTAGTCAGCGAAGGAAGGGTTTAATCGACAACGTTCAAGTTTCTATTGGGCCCTTACGATATCTTGAAATCCACCGCATCAATAGAAGCTATTTACTGGATAGTGTTTATGTCCGGCGAAACTAATCTTCAGAGTCTTCATGCAAATATGCAGCCAGACCTTCTCGAGGGTGAGTTCGTGTTTTGTTCCGTCTCGCCCAAAGCATTTGATCAACTTCGTATTCACCCGATCGGGTGGTTTCGCGAAGCGGAGGGGATCACTTTAATTATTGAAAGAAGCATCGCCGATGAGGAGGGGCTGAACTATGAGTTTGTCTCGCGAATGATAACCCTCAACATCCATTCGAGCTTGGAAGCGGTTGGTTTTCTCGCAGCCATAACCGGTAAACTTGCCGGTGCAGGGATAAGTGTGAATACGGTCTCGGCATATTATCACGATCATCTTTTTGTACCTACGGACAAGGCACGCGCTGCGCTGCGGCTTTTAGAAGAACTCAAAAGTGATTCGCCCTAATCCATCGCTGCCCATCCCATTTGCCATGCGCCTGATTGGTGGGTTCGGTTGCTGTGCGAATGGTACCCGCGGAATAGCGATCAAGGGATCTTCAGCTTTGTCGTTTTCATGATGCGCATCTAATGATTTTGCGTCATTCCTCATCCACTGAACGCTGCCCTATTAAAACTTTTGGGATGCACCCTAATGCAGGATAAACAACGCAGACCAACTCTTCGAGACTTCCTTGCTTTGAAGCACAACATCGTCGTTCTTCTCGGCGCGCTGCTGGTCATTGGAATGGGCGAGGAACTTTGGGTCCGCTTCATGCCCAAGTACCTCGAGGTCCTGGGGGCAAGTGCCCTGGCCATTGGCGCATATGGCTCCTTCAAACGCGTGGTCGACACTGTTTATCAATATCCAGGTGGTTGGTTAGCCGATCGGTTCGGCAGGAAACGCGCCCTCGTCTTTTTTAACCTAATCGCCGCCATGGGGTACCTCGTGTATCTCCTGACCCGGAGTTGGGAGATCGTGATACTGGGCACACTGCTCGTCCTCGCCTGGAGCAGCATGTCTCAGCCGGCGATCTTCGCGCTCATCGGGGACAACCTCGGGCGAGATCAAAGGGCGATGGGCTTCAGTGTCCAATCCATTTGGAAGCGTATCCCCATCGTATTAGCCCCCCCGCTTGGGGGCTATCTGCTAACCCGTTTTGGTGTGGTCTCCGGGATGCACATTGGCTTCCTCGTTTCGCTCCTGTTCGCACTCGCCGCAATCTACCTGCAATCTCGTTTCTACCGTGAAAAACCTCGCAGCCATACCGAGCAAAGAGAGGGCATCGTTACGATCTGGCGCAGGATGCCAGGTGCTCTCCGGCAGTTGCTCCTGGCAGATTGTTTTGCCCGATTCGGATCGAGCCTGACCGCTGTGTACGTCGTGCTCCTGGTCATCAACATTCGCGGGGTGTCCCTGGTGGCATTTGGCGCCCTCACCTCCGTTCAAATGATTACAGCCATCGCGGGCTATATTCCAGCAGCCCACTTTGCGGATCGTTTCGGACGCCGCCCCTTTATCCTCGTGACCTTCGCTCTGTTTGCTCTGTTCCCAATAATCCTGGTCGGTCTCCCTGCAGAATGGTTGATCGTGGCTTTCGTCGTCGCCGGGCTGCGTGAACTGGGAGAGCCGGCGCGTAAAGCGCTCATTGTCGATCTGGCTGACGCATCCCACCGTGGGCGCGTGATCGGTTTCTATTATCTCGTTCGTGGCCTTGTCACCATACCCGCCCCATTATTGGGGGGCTTGCTCTGGCAACGCGGTTACTCTTGGCCCTTCATTGTTGGCGGTGGCATCTCTGCTATGGGATTCGGCATTTATTATGTCCTGAGCGCGCGCACCATCGAGGCCTCCAATGTGTGAGTATTCACGAACGATGCGGCCACATGCATCCACATACGGAACGGGGGTGGAAGCCGCTCGATGTTCCGCTCTCATTTTCTTTCTTGGCGTTCTCATCCATTAGGCAAAAACACGATGACTTCGGCGGAACATCCCTGGGAAATAATATATAAGAAAGACGGGCGGATATTTCCCGAACCGTTCCCTCGATTCCATGAAGCAGTAGATCTATTCGTCGAGCATGGCTGCTCTGAAATTTTAGATCTGGGTTGCGGCAGTGGCCGGCACACCGTTCATCTCGCATTGGAAAACTTCAAGACTTTCGGTCTTGATATCTCTCCCACTGGTTTAGGTTTGACCCGGGAATAGCTTCGTGAGAAGGGACTGGAAAGTCGCATTGTACTCTCCGATTTTCAGCACCATCTTCCCTTCCGTGAGGGGAGTTTTTCGGGGGTGTTCTCGACTCAGGTGATCCATCATGCCCGCATAGCTGCGGTTCGACTGGCGATACGAGAAATCTGGAGAGTCCTTTCTTCCGGAGGGGTGGCATTTGTCTC
This sequence comes from uncultured Anaerolineales bacterium, assembly GCA_965195195.1. GTDB lineage: Bacteria > Chloroflexota > Anaerolineae > Anaerolineales > E44-bin32 > E44-bin32. The sequence goes on from CBDAFF010000069.1 coordinate 4,509, forward strand.
GGTTGCCGCAAGAAAGGATGATGAGGAATTTGTGGAGATTGAGCCGGGCACAATTGTTCCATTGACAGGGTCAGAAGCGGGATTGCCCCATCACATTTTTTCCAAGGAAAAGCTGCGAATGGAATTTCGTGACTTCCAAGTTTGGGATGTCTCCCTACGAGCAGGCGGGAAAGTTTGGGTACTCACCGCCCGTAAACCCTGACCCGGTCACGCCGCCACTTACTGGATCCCTTGCTGGGTGGGGGCACTACACAGAACGCGGGTGGCAAGATGCAGTCAAACCATAACCGGGGATCCCGGAAATGCGAAAGGTGCTGCTTCCTATCTGGACGCAACACCTTTTTTCTTCTCTCTTAACCTTCACCAAATTGGTGGACGTTAGACTACTCTCCTGTTTAGGATCCGATTTTCGCGTCGTCGAACAATCGCTCCTTGAACGCAGGGATCATCAGGAACACGACCACAGCCAAACCCAGAGACCCACCCACGATGTAGTCGCTGGTGGTGCCGCGCACGAAGTGAGTCCAGAAGTTAGCGATTGTAACCGTGATGCCGCCGATCAAACCCAGGTAGAAGCCAGCCTTCTTACGTAGACCTGTATAGAAAATCGAGAACAGCAGGGCAATGGTCCCCAACCACATAAACTGGGTTGAGAGCCAGAGAACCCACGTCGTTGGCGGCCATAATGGGCGCTGGGGGAGCATCCATTGTAGCCGGAAGGATGCATGACCATTGGTGAAACTGTGAGCGGCAGCAATTCCCAGAGCCATGAAGACCAGGAAGTATGCCAGTTTGGTCGTCCCGTCAACTTTTTCTGCGAGCAATATCCAGAAGTAGGGGATCAATCCGAATAGAGCGATGAAAATCGGGTAAGGTAAGCCTTTGCCGAAGCCAACAAAGTTAATCCACGGAATGAGCATATAGGCCCCGGCTATCGATGGCATTGCAGTGGCCAGGAGTGCCACCCCCTTTGCCCAGACTTCGCCTCTGTTGAAAGGCTTGGCTATCACCAGGGCTGTCACGCCGCCAAACATTGCCAGCGCCATCCAGAACGGATAGAAGAAGCTGACAAGGTAGGGGGTATCGATGATCAGTGGTGCTTTTTTGACCATCTCGGGATCGTCTGAGGTCGACATCTTCTCATACTTTATGAGTTGATTGTCGATGACTTCGGGTAGGATCGTCTTGACAATCAAAGGTGTAGCAATTATGGTGACTAAGGCGAAAACGACCAGAACGATAGTAGCTGTAAGGCGAACTTTGTCTGACGGATGCTGCATGTTCTTCTCCTTTTACTGGTGTTGGGCAAGAGAGTACGAAAAAACCACCACCTGAGAGTACACAATGGTCAATGTGGGTAACCTCAGTATAGTGACAAATTTCTCAAAGTCTTTAATCAACGTTAAGTCCCGGTTGTTCAACAGAGCTGCTAATGAATACCGAGCCCGCATCATTTACCCGAAACAGCCAGTTTAGATTATGGTGAGGAAGATACAATGGAAGCGTTATTGGCGGAATTGACCAAGAATGAAGTGTTCAGCAACGTCAAACAAGCAGACCTGGAACTCCTCGCTCAAAGCTCAATTTCACGAACGCTGCGGGACGGGGAGTATGTATGCCACCAGGGCGATGATTGGCCAAAGGTTCTTTTCGTAGAACGCGGTGAAATTAGCTGGTCTCTGACATCGCCTGGGGGTAAAGAAAAAATCTTGTTTACGATCAAGCCAGGGGAAGATTTCTGGGCTCACTCCATATTCGACGGTGGACCAATACCTGCCTCCCTCTACGCGATCGGAGATACTCAAATCCGTCTCTGGTCCAAGGATGATATTCTCACCGTGGTTAAAAGAAACCCGGAGGCGATCTGGGCAGTTACACGTAGATTAATTGGTATCATGCGCCATGCGCGAGAGATTATCTATGGAATGGCTTTCCAACCTGTTTCGGCCCGATTATCTCAGCTAATCCTGGATCGCTTTCACGACGAAGATGACCTTCTCGCTGAGCGGGATCTTACACTGGATCAAATCGCGTCGATGATCTCCTCAAGCCCACAGGTGGTGTGCAGGGTAATGTACCAATTCCAGGAAGAAGGATTGATGGAGCTCTCTAGAGCGACAATAAAACTGCTCGATCCCAAGGGATTGGAAAAAATAGCTGAAGCGTATTAAGAGGGTGTTTCGCTCTCCATTTCAGGGAGCGATTCTGCGTCATTTACATTCTCTCTACACCCATTGTGGCTACCCACAGCAATTACTGCGCTGTTTGATCTCCTACTCACGCATGTCTATAATCGCATATCGTGCGGAGGGACGTGATGGCTATTGACCGATATTCCCATTTCCAAGAGGGCATGGAAGCACATAATGTGGATCTCCTCGTCTTGATCCCAAGCCCTACATTCTTCTATCTGTCAGGCCTAGACTTTCATCTCATGGAACGACCGGTTGTGGGCTTCTTCTCACCCCGGCGTCAACCGCTGCTCGTCGTCCCGGAGCTGGAGCGTGAGCGCGCAGCAACATCCTCCTTCGAGTGCGAAATACTTACCTACGGCGAAAGTGACGCCTCGCGTGAAGCTGCTTTCTCACAAGCCGTGGAGAAAATGAAAGACCTCTCGACCAAGGTTAGCATCGAGCCTCTGCGGATGCGGGCTTTTGAAATGCAGCTATTAGAGCATGCAAACCCCGAATGGATTTTTACAAATGCTGAAGTCCTGCTGCGCGAACTGCGCATTCAGAAGGATGATGTCGAGATCGAATCAATGCGTCAGGCTGTGATTATTGCCGAAAATGCCCTGCGGCAGACACTCCCGCAGATACACTCCGGCATGTCGGAGCGCGAATTGGCCTCGGAACTGACTATCCAACTGCTGAAAGCCGGCTCGGAACCCGACCTGCCTTTTAACCCCATCGTCGCCAGCGGCTCAAACAGCGCCTTTCCTCATGCAACACCCACCGACCGGCTGCTAGAAACCGGCGACTTGCTCATCCTCGACTGGGGGGCTCGCCACAATGGTTATATTTCAGATATTACGCGCACATTTGCCATCGGTGAGATCGATCCCGAGTTGCTGCAGATCGCCGAGATCGTCGCCCTCGCCAATGACTCCGGAAGAGAAGCAGTCTCCCCGGGCACACCTTGCGGTCTGGTCGATAAGGCCGCACGCGAGGTCATCGATGCAGCGGGTTTCGGTGAGTATTTCGTTCACCGCACCGGCCACGGCATCGGACTGGAAGCACACGAACCCCCCAATATTCGCGCCGGAGAGGAGCTTATCCTGTCGCCAGGTATGACCTTCACTGTGGAGCCTGGGATTTACCTGCCGGATCGCGGCGGCGTGCGCATCGAGGACGATGTCTTCGTCACGCAGTCTGGCGCCGAGAGCATGACCACCTTGCCGCGCCAACTGGAGATCCTCGGATGAACAGGATCCTCGAGCGGGGAGAACCTTTCTTCTACCCGGGCAATGCTGTGGGCTGCCTGCTCGTCCACGGCTTTCCCGGCGCGCCGGAGGAGATGCGCTGGCTTGGGGAACACTTGGCCAAGCAGGGATACACAACGCTCGGTATCCGCCTATTCGGTCACGCCACCCACCCAGATGACCTGACGCGGGCACGTTGGCAAGATTGGATGGCAAACCTCGAGGATGGCTATCACTGGATCGATGGAGCCTGTTCCCAGGTGGTCGTAATCGGGCTCTCATTGGGCGGGATGCTCACCCTGACCTTTGCCTCACAGACGCCTTTTGCCGGTGCCGTCGCCATGGCCACACCATGGGATCTCCACCCGCTCGTCAAGCGGCTACGCCCCGTACTCCACCCACTCAGCAAGATCTGGCGCTTTCGCACGCCATCCGAACCGTCGGACTGGCGCGACGAAGAGGCGGAGAGGCTTAACCTTCACTACCCCGTCCAACCGCTGAGAGGGATTTCCGAGGTCTACGACCTCAACGCCGAGATGAGGTTATCGCTGAAGCACATCGAATGCCCGGTAACGTTGATCTACTCCACCGGAGACTTGACAGTACCTGCAGACCACGCACAGCACATCTATGCTGCGCTCGGTGCGCAGGATAAGACAATCGTTAGGGTTGAAAACAGCGGACACAATCTGCCGAGCGATGCCGAACGCGAAAAGGTCTTTTCCACGATAGGCGGTTTTGTCCGCCGCGTGACCGGAGATACACCGTGAACATGACCATGCCTGGCGCAGAACCCTTCTTCTTCCCTGGTGGGAAAGTCGGCTGTCTACTCACGCATGGTTTCACCGCAACACCGCAGGAGATGCACGAATTAGGGACGCGCCTGGCATCCCAAGGGCATACGGTTCTCGGTGTTCGTTTATTCGGTCATGGAACCCGGCTGGAGGATATGGCCCGCTCCCGCTGGCCCGACTGGCTTGCCTCTGTAGAGGACGGATACCATTTGTTGAGGAGATGGTGCGATCAGATCGTTGTGATGGGGTTTTCCACTGGCGGCTGCTTAAGCCTCATCATGGTCTCGGAGCTGCCGGTGGATGGGATCGTCACTCTTTCGACGCCTTACCAGCTTCCCCCCATCCCCTATTTGAAACAGCTCTATCCAATCCTACCCGTGTTGAGCACTTTCCTCCCGCCCATTCGCAAGGGCCCACCAGTCTGGTATGACATGGAAGCTGCGAAATCCCGTGTTCAATATGACGCCTATCCTATGCGTTCGGTCTACGAATTTGGCGCTATGATCGAAGAGATGCGGCCCAGGCTAAGTAAGGTCACCGCCCCGGCGCTCCTGATCCATTCCCTCGATGATCGTTTCATCCCGCCGTCCGACATGCAGCACATCCACAACGCGCTCGGCTCAACTGAGAAACGAATGGTTCATATCCAAAATAGCAATCACATCATCACGTGCGACGCGGCACGAGAGGATGTGTTCAGAGAAACAGAATCCTTCGTCACCCAATTCGGCAAGCATGGAGCTTGAGAAAGGAGCCATCCATGATTCTGATACTCGAATGGGGATACCCCATCATCTATTGGCTGCAAAGTCTGGGGGACTGGCTTACACCCATCATGCAGTTCTTCACTTTTTTAGGCAACGAGGAGTTCTTCTTACTCGTTCTCCCCGCTCTCCTTTGGTGTGTCGACATTGGACTGGGGGTCCGAATTGGATTGATCCTCCTTACCAGCAACGGGGTCAATTCGGTGTTCAAGCTCGCGTTTGGCACACCGCGGCCATATTGGGTCAACCCTGAGGTTAAAGCTCTGAGCACGGGCACGAGCTTCGGCCTGCCTTCCGGCCACGCCCAAACTACACTCGCCGTGTGGGGATACGTTGCCGCCTGGATCCACCGCACCTGGGCATACTTATTCTTCGGCGCCTTGATTCTGATAATCTCGATCTCGCGCCCATACCTCGGTGTCCATTACCCAACCGATACGCTTCTTGGCTGGCTCATCGGCGGAGTCATACTGGCGGCATTTCTCATCTTCGACAAGCCCGTCAGCAAGTGGCTTTCACGGCTTTCGGCGGGCCAGCAGAGCCTGCTATCTTTTGTGATCAGTATTGCCTTTATTTGCCTGGGGCTACTCGTATCCAAGGCTACGGCAAACCGCCCAGTCCCATTGGAGTGGATTGCCGGAGCTGCAGCCGCCGCCCCGGGAAGCGAAGCTATCGACCCTCTCAGTATTAACGGGTTCTTCTCCACCGCTGGTGTATTTTTTGGTCTCGGCACCGGCGCTACACTCCTCTATCAATGGGGTGGTTTCCATGTCCGCGGCCCGTGGTGGCAGAGACTGCTGCGTTATCTCGTAGGCCTTGTGGGTGTGGTCCTGATCTATTTTGGGCTCACAATGATCTTCCCAAGCGGAGATGATCTTTTGGCGAATATTCTTCGATACGTACGCTACGGGGCAGTCGGATTTTGGGTCGCCTACCTTGGGCCTAGAGTGTTCGTACTCCTTCGTCTAGCCGACGGGGATGAAGAGGAAGACTCACATCTTCCACCGAATGAATAAGCCTTTGACCGCCGTCTGAGGCTTGCTGGCGTGATCCTTATAGTGACCATCGAGGGGAAACAGGAAACGAAAGCCTGGTTTATTGGATGTGTCGAGGCAACCCAGATATTTAAACGCTTCCAAGCCATCACAAAAGATGGTTTTTCGTTGTAGTGCCTCTTCTTTATGATAATTTGGGGAAGAACAAAAAAGACATTCTCTTACGGAATTAGATAGATTCCAGCTCCCGCCACAGGTACCAGTGCCCCTTGTGGTCTCCGGCGTCTTTAGGCGCCCGATCGTAGTAGATATCGAACACACGCCCCCCGCTGATACGCACCCGGAAGTAAAAGCGGCCCACCCCGCGTGATCCCCGCCGTTTCGCTTTCTTTAGATTCTCCGGTCTCATATTCAGCGCCATCCTGCCCTTGCGCGAATAATCAAACCAAGAGGAGATTACACCCTCAACCTTGAAATTCTGCCCTTTCCAGAGGATGCTATCCGGCGCAGTGGGTTTCTTGGTTAAAAGCGGGGAGATTTCGTGCTCAACATCGATCTTTTCGCTTATGAAGCGGAGAGGCGACCAGTCACCCGTCATCGGGCGAGTCTGCTTCCTGGACCCAGGCGCGGGTTGCCGGTGCGGCAAGACAAGCGAGATTACAGAGCGCTAAGACCGTTGCTGGTCCAAAAAACATTAACGAAAAAACGTTGATTAAAATAGCGGCTCCATACCCCCATTTTCTATGCAGCCAGATCCCCCATATTGCCCCCGACAAACTAGCACCGAGAACAACGGCTGGCCAAGCCAGGGCTTCTGGCTTGATGACAATCCATTGATCAAAGCCTTTGGAGAAAACCAGGCATGGATCCAACCAGGAGGCCCCGGGAAGCGCAACAATGGGATTCCAACCGAAGAGGCGAATGGCAAGACCGTTGGCGACGAGGTAGATGCCGAGCAGGAAGCTAAAGAGAGTCAGTAGGCGCAATGTGATTGGAGGCTTACGATCGTCCATAGGGTTCGACATAAAATGAAGGGCCGGATTGCTCCCGGCCCTCTTTTTGCCTCATATTCCGATCAATCTTCTTCCTCTTGACCGATCTCCCTCTTACGCGCGGCGATGAGTTCCTCTGCTACGTGTGAAGGGACAACTTGATAGTGGCTCAACGACATCGAGAACACGCCACGCCCACCTGTCATCGACCGAATGTCGGTCGTGTATCGTTGTATCTCGGCAAGAGGAACTTGCGCGGTTACCACGCTCCGCCCTCGTTCGGTCTCCATCCCCAGGACACGTGCCCGCCGGGGGTTTAGATCCCCGAGGACATCGCCCATGTTCGCTTCTGGAACGGTGATGCGAATATCCATGATCGGCTCGAGCATGACCGGGGCTGCGGCGTTCATTGCTTGTTTAAATGCCTCCCGGCCTGCGACCTCGAAAGCGACCGCCTTTGAGTCGACCGGATGCTCCTTGCCGTCAACGATGAGGACCTTAACTTTCTCGACCGGATAACCGGCGATTACACCCTGCTTCATCACACCCTTCACGCCCTTCTCGATGGCGGGCATGAAGCCTTGTGAGATCGAGCCGCCGAAGACCTTATTAACGAATTCGAACTGTCCTTCCTCTAGAGGCTCGATATCCATGTGGACTTCGGCAAACTGCCCTGCGCCACCCGTCTGCTTCTTATGGCGGTATTCGGCATGCCCGGATTTTGTGATCGTCTCCCGGTAGGGAACCCGGGGCACTTCTGTGTTGAGGTGGACCTGGAACTTGGCTTCCGCCTTGCGCATGGCGACGTCGATATGCTGATCTCCCATCCCCTGCAAAATGGTTTGGTTTGTGCTTGGTTCCTGGTGCCAGGAGAGCGTGAGGTCCTCTTCACATAGACGTGTTAATGTGGGGCTGATTTTCGTCGAGTCCGCTTGTGTTTTCGGCGATACCGAAACGGAGAAAAGCGCGTTGGGGTATTCGGGTTTCGCGATTGTAAGCGGGTGCCCTTTATCGCCAAGCACGTCGCCAGTTGCCGTCTCACCAAGCTTGGCGGTTGCACCTATGTCCCCAGCGTGGAGATTCTTGACTCCGAGTTGCTCTTTACCCCGCAAAAGAAATAACGTACCTAGTCGTTCCTCGGTTTTCTTGGTGTGGTTCCACACCCGGCTGTCTGTAGCGAGTATTCCGGATAGCACACGCATATAAGTGAGCTTTCCTACGAATGGGTCAGCCGTAGTCTTCCATACACGGACGGCCAGGGGGCCGGAATCGGAAGCTTCTAAGATTTCTTCTCCCGATGCTCCTTGCGCCTTCACCGGTTCAGCGTCGGCCGGGGAGGGGAAGATCTCAATCATCGCCTCCATAAGCGGCACTACGCCTGTCGTTTTACCAGCTGCGCTCACGAAAACCGGTATAAACCGCCCGGCGTGGACAACCGATTTGAACCCTTTGGTAATTTCGGCGGCGGTCAGATCTTCGCCTTCGAGATATTTCTCAAGCAGGGCATCATCCCCCTCCGCGGCGGCTTCAACCAGAGCGATGCGCGCCTCTTCCGCCTGCTCTTGATATTCGGCGGGAATGTCCTCCAATGCTTCCCCTTCAGCCGGACGAGCTTTCATATTAAAGAGATCAATGACCCCCTTGAATGCGCTCTTCTCACCCCAGGGAAGCTGGACGGGGATAAAGGTCGCATCCAGCGAGAGTTCGCTCGCTGCAGAGAGAGCCGTCTTGAAATTGGCATTGTCGCGATCCATCTTGCTGATGACGACAAACCGCGGCAGCTTGAAGGTTTCACAATACTCCCAGACGATTTCCGTGCCCACCTCGACTCCGGCGACAGAATCCACAAGGACAACTGCCGCATCAGCCACGCTTATTGTAGAAATTACTTCGCCAATGAAATCCGTGTAGCCAGGTGTGTCCAGGATATTTAACTTATGCTCTTTAAACTCAACCGGGAGGAGTGTGGTGGAGAGTGAGAGAGTTCGACGGATCTCCTCATCTTCAAAGTCGGAGACCGTATTTCCATCTTCGACCCTCCCCATACGAGTAATCGCACCCGTACAGAAAAGCATGGCTTCTCCCAGGATGGTCTTTCCACCCCCGCCATGGGACACGAGAGCGATATTGCGAATAAACTCCGTTGCGTATTCCTTCATGGGTTTGGGATCCTTCTCAAAGGTTTTTTAGGTCAACGAATTCTAAAGGATGAGCTGGGTCTTGTAAAGACAAAACATAAAAAGATGGGGTTTTAATAGCCTTTCTTCCCGTCCTGGACATCATTTTGTACTGACTGGAACAAAAGCTCTTTTCCCTATCCTCCCCAAGGTGTCGAATCTGAGCGAGGTTTGATCGCTCATCTCTCGACGCAGCGGGTTGATGTTACAATCCGGCTGGCAACGTGGAGGATACCATGCAGCTAATCAATCAATATTCGTTTCCTTTCCTCGCTGGGATTATCATCCTCATCATCGCCGGCATTCTCCTGCGTAAAGGGGGAACGGACGGATTGCTCGTTCCGCTGGCAGCAGCAATCATGGGATTCCTTTTCGCATTCTGGCTCTTCAGCCCGGGGGCGAGCGCCGAAACGTCCGAGGCAGCCAGAGTCGAGGATGCGATTGGGTCAGGGAAGGCTGTTCTACTCGAATTCCAGAGCCCCTATTGACTAGCGTGCATGGCCGCCAAACCCATCGTGGATGGGATCGAGAAGCAGCATGCAGACGACCTGAACGTAATCCGAATAAATGTCCAAGACGACACCATGCAGCCCCTGATTGAAACCTACGCTTTCCAATTCACGCCTACTTTCATCCTGTTTGACCCGGCAGGAGATGAAATCCTCCGCACCGTTGGCGCAATAGACCCAGCAGCGATCGATCAAGCTCTGTCATCCACCCCATGATCCGTCGGCTCTTATTCGAACTGCGCTACCTTCGGGAAAAAACACCATGGGATACGGGGATCTCCCCGCCGGAACTCCTGAAGTATCTGGCGGAGAGCTCGCCCGGGCACGCGCTGGACCTCGGCTGCGGGACAGGCACGAATGCTATAACTATAACTAAACGTGGTTGGCAGGTCGTCGGGGTGGATCTCTCGGCGCTGGCGATTCGAACCGCCAGTCGCAACGCTGATCAAGCCGGACTTGAAATTGACTTCAGGCAGGAAGACGTGACGCGCCTAGCCTCAATTAAAGGACCATTCGATTTCGCCCTCGACATCGGCTGCTTCCACTCTCTAAGCAGCGCGGGGCAGCAAAACTATATCCAAAACCTCACTCGCGTCATCAAACCTGGCGGAGCCTACTTGATCTACGCCCGGCTCGCCGGTAAGGGTGTTTCGTCGTCCATAGGATTAACCGAAAGCGACATCTCAACCCTGTTCGAGCCCAGCTTTGAAATTCGCTCCTTCATACGAGGTACCGAAGGACACCGTACTTCAGCCTGGTATCAGATGATACGAAAACCATAATGAGCCGCATCCTTCTCCTCTTTATGGACGGCATAGGGCTTGGTGCAGATGATCCCACCTATAACCCATTCGCCGCTTGCGAGATGCCTGCGCTCGAAGCCCTTCTCGGCAGTCGAAAGTTCGTATTGGGAACAGCGCCTTTTAAGGGCGATGAGGCGACGTTGCTCGCAATCGATCCCACACTGGGCCTGCCCGGCACGCCGCAATCAGCCTCAGGACAAGCTGCTTTACTCACGGGGCGCAATGTTCCGCAGGAGATTGGCGAGCACTATGGTCCCAAGCCAAACCCACCTATCCAAAAGATCCTGCGTGAGGGCAATATCTTCTCCACCGCTACGCAGCTCGGTGGGAAAACCGCATTGCTCAACGCCTACCCTCCCCAGTACTTCGAAGCCATCGAACGGGGGCACCGTCTTTATTCTGCCATCCCCCTCGCTGTGACGGCCGCCGGATTGCCGCTGATGACCGCCGAGGACATTCAAGCCGGTCGTGCGCTCTCTGTCGATTTCACCGGTGAAGGTTGGGCTGCCAGGCCTGAATTTCCACCGATCCCGATCTATTCACCCTTAGAAGCGGGTAAGAAACTCGCCCACTTAGCAGCCCGGTACGACCTCGCCTGGTTCGATTTCTGGCCCAGCGATTACGCAGGTCACCGTCAGGATATGAATTCCGCGATCGATCTCCTGGAGACATTTGACGTCGTCCTCTCCGGGTTGCTACAAGCACGGGAAGGAGGCCAGGACCTGGTTGTCCTGACTTCTGACCATGGCAACATGGAGGACCTCAGCCAGCGTGGGCATACGCGTAACCAGGTGCCCGCACTTCTGATCGGCTCCGAAGATCTTCGCGACAAGTTTGCGGAAGGACTCGAAAACCTCACCCACTTCGTCCCAGCGATACGTAGAATGCTCTTCTCCACATAGCTCTAGACCTCGACCCGCCCATTCTGAGCGCAACCGCGACGCCGTAAACCTTTAAAACCGCCGACCTAAGGATTCGCCGGTACCCAATCGCGAATCATCCTTGCTATACTTAGCGCAGTGTTCCAAATACTTGTCCTGAGGAGGTGCGTGTGGAAGCACCATTAAGTGAACGAGAACAGCAAATCCTTCTCGATCTTGCTCACCAATCCATCGTGGCCGCTGTAACTCAAGATCGCACCCCTCGCGTCGAACTCGACTCGCTGCCGGACCGTTTACAGCAACCCGGGGCATCCTTCGTTACGCTGACCCGCAGTGGCCTTCTGCGCGGCTGCATTGGCACACTCAAGCGTGAATTCCCACTTGCCCAGGATGTCGTGCAGCGGGCGGCCGCCGCTGCGACCGATGACCCCCGCTTTCCCCCACTCCAAACTGACGAGATCGAGGATACGGTGATCGAAATCTCGGTATTAACAACTCCGCAGTCTCTGGAATACAACGCTCCAGATGAAATCCCCAACCTGCTCGTCCCTGGACGGGACGGCGTCACAATCGTCCATGGTTTTAAAAAAGCGACCTTCCTGCCTCAGGTTTGGGAGAAAGTAGATGGTCCCGAGGACTTTCTAACAATGCTCTGTCAAAAAGCGCGGCTTCCAGCCGATGCCTGGAAGCGTGGAGAGTTGGAGATTTCAACCTATAGAGTGGAGAGTTTCCACCGCACCCGGACCAAACCCACCTAAGGATGAAACACCTTGCCTGAATTCCCGACCCTGCAGACCGAGCGGCTCATCCTGCGTGCTTTTCAGATGGCTGACGCACCCGCCGTAGAGAAGTATGTATCGGAAAAACCAGTCGCTGCTACCACCTTGAATATCCCTCACCCGTACACCCGGGAGATGGCCGAGGAGTGGATCGGGACACACAACGAGGCCTTCAAAAACGGCCAAGCTGTTCGCTTTGCAATCACGTTAGGAGAAAGCGGGAATCTGCTCGGCGCGATCGGACTCGAGATCACAGCAGCGCATGAACGGGCCGAGATGGGCTACTGGATCGGACAACCCCATTGGGGCAAAGGGTACTGCACCGAAGCCGCCATAGCCGTGCTTCATCATGGGTTAGATTCTCTTGGGCTTGAACGGATATTCGCCACGCATTTTCTCAAGAATCCCGCTTCCGGTCGGTTCATGCAGAAAGCGGGTATGAAACACGAAGGCCGATTAAGACACCATATTAAGAAATGGGGAGAATTCGAGGATCTTGAAATGTATTCAATCCTGAGGTCCAATACGGAGAGTAACCACTAAGCGCAATATTGTCTCAAGCGCGTAATCTCACCTGCTTACTTCCCATTCTTCAGAGGATCTGCTAAGTTGATTCGTTCTTCGTCGAATGATGTAATCATCTGTCGGGCTTGATGGATATATATAAGGAGGCATCCGTTCATGAAAGCGCTTGTCATCTATGACTCGCAGTTCGGAAATACTAAGAATATCGCTCAGACTATCGCGGAGGGGCTTAGCTCGGAAAGAGAAGTTAAAGCTCGCCATATTGGGGATGTTCAACCGGACGAGCTTCGTGGACTAGGTATGCTCATCCTCGGGTCACCGACCCAACGATTTCGTCCCACTGAGGGGACGAATGACTTCATCAAGTCAATTGAACGTGATGTTCTAAGTAACATCAAGGTAGCGGCTTTCGATACCCGCCTCACGGAGGAAGAAATTGAGAAGACAGGCATTCTGGCATTTTTCGTTCGGATATTTGGCTATGCGGCCAAACCTATCGGTGATAGCCTGGTGAAGATAGGTGGGGAATTGATCCTTCCGCCGGAAGGATTTTATGTGGACGGCATAGAAGGCCCTTTACTGGAAGGAGAGCTCGATCGGGCAAGATCCTGGGGTGAAGAGATATTACATGCGGCACAAGGCTAGTGTACCCCTCAGGCGGGACCCTCTCCCGCTAACGAAAATGGAGGTGGACACGTATTTGCGATAGACTGCAGCAACAAGGAAAAGGAAGCTATTCATGGGAAACATTCTCATTAACTCAACTGTCTCCCGACCACGGTTCGTGCGGACAACATCCAGAGCCGCCACACCCCCTTCATCAACCCCCGGCTTCCTCCGCTGAGTCTGATTCATCCATCGCCGGGTCCTGTTCCGGACCAAGAACCTGTTCGACGATTTGAGGCTCAGAATCTTGAAGGACCGCTTCTTGGCCGTCAGGGAACGTCACTCGCGTCTCGCCTTGCGCACATTGCACTACCAGCCCCCGCCAACGCAGCGTCACAGGCCATGGATAAGGGTTGCCCGGTTTGATCCAGACCTTGCTGGGAGAAATTAATCGAACGCCCAAGGTCTGCAGGAATAGGCTGAGCGGTGCCACTCCTTCGATATGCCCGCGCCCGCCAACGCCCCCCGTTTGATCTGGGTTATACCGTGCACGAAAGGCCTTATCTTCGTTTAAAGAACCGATTACGTTCCCCATTAACCGGGTGACAAGGTCAGCAGCCTCCTCAAGGAATCCATAATTCACCAGGCCCTCTCCGAGTAGCAGATTCCAGAACATCCACACTGCGCCTGCGCCTTCTTGGTTGTCCGGCGAGTAGGACGGGTCCTTGGCAGAGCAAACCGGAATGCCATAAGGGCGCCAGAACTGGTCGGGGTCGGTCAGCGTTTTTAAGACGAGCTTAGTGGCGCGCTCCGGCTCCGGGATCCCCGCCCAGAGAGGGAGAAGCAGGGATTGATCCATACGCGTAGTATCCGGCAACCAGATCTCGGAGCTGATCTCTTTGCCCAACCCCTGTACTTCTACCCGCTCGATTGTGGTGTTGAGTTTATCGCTCGTGAATACGCCTGTATTCAAGAACCATTGAAACTTACGGTTAGTAATCCGTTCGACGCGGGAGCGCCCACGACGTCCACGACTATGGATGAGTATCTTGAGTTTGCGGGCATCTTTCTCCGAACTATGGATGCGGACAAGGACGCGCACCGGCGGATCAAAGGAGCCCTTCACTTCAAACGAGTATTCTCCACGCCCTTTGCCCAGGCGTTTTCCCGTGAAGGAGGCGTCCAGATCCCGGTCCCGCTGCCGATAGATGCTTCTCTGTGCCGACCAGGTCGACTCAACCGCGTCTTTGAGAATCGCCAACCGCGGTTGAATGCCTTCAAGCGCACGCTCCCGCCCAATTTCAACGGCGATATGGTTCAAAGACTGGGTCTCGCGATAAAGGTAGGAGGCCAGATCGACCGTCTCAACCATCGATATATCCAGCCCCTGACTCCAGCGATGCGAACGTGCAAACGCGGGCCAGTCGTCGAAACCAGAATGAGCTGCGTGGTCCCATTCCGGCCATCCATCCTGATCCCGGTCGTGGCGTTGGGCAAACCACGCTTCCACAAAACGTCTGAGCGGTGTGAATATCTGCCGCAGCCAGTCGGTATCCTCTGTATGCTGATATACCATCCAGGCTAACGTCGCCAGGAGCGGGATGCTGTGAAGCCCGCTGCTCTTGCGGCTTAGATTAGGAAGCCACTCTATCTCACCTTCGGCATCCTGCGTTTTTAAATAATTCCCAATAAGTCCCTTGGAGAGGGACGGCGATGCAGGAAGAATCTGCGAGATTGCCAGGAATGCATCATCTGCTGTATACCCGGCCCCTTGCGGGCTGAAGCCCTCTCCATCCTCGCTTGGGGAGAAACCATCGTCCACCCCTCTGCGCTTAACTAAGATAGATCCGGGCTGGAATTTCACCGGTCCGACGAAATTCCCTAAGATCTCTTTTTGAGTCAGCCAGAAAGCGCTATCCCAATCGGGATCTCCTGTTTCGATTTCCACTAACCCGCTGTTCTCCATCTCCACCCGGGCGCGCTCCTTGTCCCAATTAATTTGGACCCGTTTTCGCGCCTCGATGAAAGATTGATTCGTCGAACTCTCGGCTGCCTGCGCCCAAATCCAGGCGCCAACATCTCCCGGCAAAAGACGCCCATGAACGCCCAGAGTTGGGTAGGGTGCCGGTTCAACACGGGCACCGCCGGATAGAAAAATCACGGGGTGGAGTCCGGCAGTTCGACCGGACAACACGCTGACCCCTTGAAAGGTGCTCTCACCGAGAGCCTGGGGATCTTCTCCGGGTTGAAGCAGGCCATATAATCGAAGGTGAATATCTTGGGATTCGGCTCTGCGATTCAATACCGTGAACCTGCCCACAACCACATGCGATGCGGGGACCCAATATTCAGCAACAACGCCCACGTGGCTGAAGGGACTGAAGTCGACCCTTACGTAGTCAGGCAGAATTGACCGTATTACCGGTAGCGCGTGAAAACGTGCTGGGTCCGTGATGAAACGGTCACCCAGTCCGAAACCTGGGAATATGCGCATCGCTCGAGCTCGTAACCCATATGTCGTATACAGAGAGAGAGAGGGAGGTTCCTCAGATTCAATCTTTAATTCCCAGATATGGTCATCGGCGATATCGATATCTGAGAAGCGAGCGTCACAGGCTAAACGTACGGCAACCGGTCCATTAAGTGGAAGTGACCAAAGTTTCATACATAGATTGTAAGGAGCTAACAAGAAATCGTCAAAGGTATCCACGAATATTCACTCCCCACCTCCGTTCGACTTACCACACCACCGAGCATCTGTCTGTCATACTCGCTTGCGCGCGTCTCATGCTAGAATAGCGTTACTTCCTTATAGGAGAGGTGCTCAATGCCGATGAAACTTTCATATCAAGGTATGTATTTCGAGGAGTTCGAAGTGGGGCAGCGAATCACCAGCCCCGGTCGGACGATCACCGAAGCTGATGTTATTACATTCGCGGGGTTATCCGGCGATAGCAATACGATTCACACCGATGCTGAGTACGCGAAGGGAACCGCCTTCGGTCAGCGTGTTGCCCACGGTCTGCTATGCGTTTCCATCGTCTCCGGTCTTGCGATGCGAACCGGCATCATGGAGGGGACCGTGATCGCCTTCCGCGAGATCAAAAACTGGAAATTCAGCCTGCCGGTCTTCATCGGGGACACCATTCACCTCATCATGGAAGTGAAGGAAAAGAAAGCAATGCCCCGGCTGGGCGGCGGCCAAATACTTCTCTCGCTCGACGTCCGCAACCAGGATGATCAAACTGCTATGAAGGGGATCTGGACGGTCCTCGTTAAAACCAGGTAACCGAGGCGTAATCAAATTTGTAAGGGAAAGACCTTTCCCACTCCTTATCCTTGCCCTGCAGAATTCATCTTCCCTTCACCTGCACCATGCTATAATCACGAGCCATGAGCGATCCATCGAACGATCTCTCCAAGGAAACGGGTTCAGTTTCCTCCGAGCCCGAAAACGAGCGGCCTCTGGAAACGGATTCCCATCCCTCCCCCGTTGAAGATAGTATCGACAGCCCTCAGGTCCGGTTTAGACGTCTTCTGGAGGGCGAGATCACTTCTGAGAAGTCCTCCGTTTCGCCTGACACCCCCCCTATGGATGACCCGGAACGCAAGGACGAGGGGATGGTTCAAGACTCCCCCGACCTCTCCGAGACCGAACCCTTCGAACATGATCTGACCGAGAACGATCAGACACCGGCGGCGAATGCCCATCCCACACAGGGACCCTCGAGCAGCCCCAGCCCAGAGCTGGATTTGAGGTCGGATGCCGAGGCTCTACCTCAACGTGTGCCGGAAACGGACTTTAGCGCCACACAGGTCAGCCCCTCCGCCTACATCCTTCCCTCCCAACCTGAAGAACGGGGCGGCCGGGATTGGAAGCGCTGGGATACCTGCGGTGGGTGCGCTTTGCGAATGGCCATTTTCGGAGCGTTTGTTTTCATCACCATTGTGATCGGAATCATCTCTTTCGGGGTTTACCAGTACTACTCGCTTGCCGCCAGCCTCCCCTCCGTTGAAGATCTGCACGAACATGCCGCTCAATTTGAGACGACACGCATCCTCGATCGTGATGGCAATCTGCTATACGAAATCCTCGATCCCCAAGCAGGCCGTAGAACATACGTCCCGCTGGAAGAGATCTCCCCCTACATGGTCGCGGGGATTATCGCCACTGAAGATTCCCAGTTTTACAGCCACCCCGGTTTTGATATCTGGGCGATTTTCAGGGCTTTCTGGCAGAATTACACACAGGGTAGTGTCGTCTCTGGGGCTTCCACCATCACCCAACAAGTCGCGCGCAACCTGCTGTTCTCGCCGGAAGAGCGAACCAGGGTGACCGCGCGCCGCAAGCTGCGCGAGGTCTTACTCGCAGCCGAGATCACACGCCGTTACTCGAAAGAGGAGATACTCGAGCTTTATCTCAACCAGCATTACTTCGGGAATCTCTCCTACGGTGTGGAAGCGGCAGCGGAGACATATTTCAACACCACTGCCGACAAATTGACGCTCGCACAGGCATCTTTCCTGGCAGGGCTCGTTCAAGCACCTTCAGTTTACGATATCTACACGAACCGCGATGCCACCCTGAATCGTCATCGCCAGGTCCTCACCCTGATGGTGGATACAAGCGTTGAGGATGGATGCATCTTTGTTAGCAATGCGCAACAGCCAATCTGTATTACACCTGAAGATGCAGGCAGCGCGGCTGCCATAATCATCAATTACGAATTCCAGCAGCCCGATATCCAGATCAGATACCCTCATTGGGTGACTTTCGTACGTGGTGAACTTGAGGAATTGTATGACCCGCAGACGATCTACCGCTCGGGGTTCACCGTCTACACGACCCTAGACCCGGTGCTGCAATCCGAAGCACAGGAGATTGTGAGCGCACAGGTCGAAGCCCTGGCGGACAGTCGCGCCACGAACGGCGCTCTGGTGACCATCCGCCCGGACACAGGCGAAATCCTGTCCATGGTCGGTTCGGCAGACTATGAAGCCAACGATGGTCAGATCAATATGGCCGTACGCCCTCGTCAGCCGGGATCCTCGATCAAACCGCTTACCTACACCGCCGCATTTGAGATGGGATGGACCCCGGCTACGCTCATCTGGGACGTCCCTTCAGAGTTCCCGCCTTCGGGGAATCCAAATGATCCCCGCCCCCCCTATGAGCCTGTAAATTACGACAGGCGCTTCCACGGCCCGGTTACCGCCCGCTCGGCGTTGGCGAACTCATACAACGTACCTGCCGTCAAGACGCTTGATTTTGTCGGGATTTATGACAACCCTGAGACACCCACAGAAGACGGTTTCATCGCCTTCGCTCAACGCATGGGGATCACAACGCTTGACCGCGACGACTACGGCCTCTCCCTTACGCTGGGTGGTGGGGATGTCACCTTGCTCGAGTTGACTTCAGCCTATGCAACCCTGGCGAACAGCGGAAATCGCATCCCTCCCACAAGCATTTTGCGCATCGAAGATCGGGAGGGTGCCGTCGTCTATCAGTACGAAACTCCAACGGACAACCCTGTCATCCGCCCCGAGCACGCCTACCTCATCACTGACATCCTCAGCGACAACGCCGCTCGAACGCCCGCGTTTGGTCCCAATTCACTGCTCAATTTACCTTTCAAGGCAGCCGCGAAGACGGGCACAACGAACGACTTCCGGGATAACTGGACGTTGGGCTACACCCCAGATCTCACGGTCGGCGTGTGGGTCGGTAACGCCGATTACACCCCGATGGAAAACACCTCGGGCTTGACAGGTGCCGCTCCTATCTGGAATCAATTCATGCAATATGCACAAAATCGGCTGACTGGCGGTCAACCAACCGTTGTGGTCCGTCACAGCGGCATCGTCGATCGCGTCGTCTGTTCCGTTTCCGGTACAGAACCATCTGAGTGGTGCCCCTCACAGAAGAGCGAGATTTTTGCCCACGACCAACCCCCGCTCCCGAAAGAGCAAGATTTGTGGCGGGAGGTGTGGGTTGACACCTTCGCTCTTGAACTGGCTTCCCCTGAATGTGCGACGTACGTGGATGAGAAGCTGGGGTTGAATGTGGACGATCCCTGGGCGCGTGACTGGCTCAATGAGACTTCTGAAGGTGAAAAATGGGCTGAGGATATGGGTTTTGAAGATGATCCGCTCTTCTTCATACCTGATGCGGTATGTTCCAGCGACAGCCCCCAACCCATCATAGCTTTCACCCATCCATCCGCAGGGACCACGATCTCAACGAGTCCACTGGAGATATTCGGGCGAGCGGCAGCGACGAATGACTTCAGAGATTGGATCCTCGAATACGGTCTCGGCAGCAATCCCTCCTTTTGGCCTGATATCGCTCACAGCAACACGCAGATTAAGCAGCCAGAACAATTGATCAAATGGGATATTTCAGAATTACCCAACGGTCCAGTGACACTTCGCCTTGCGGTCCGGAGCAAGCGCGGCGGCGTCGCCTTTGTTGAACTGCATCTGAATATCCTGATGCCGACCCCGACGCCCACGCCAACACTCACGCCGACGGCAACCGCTACGCCTACACCCACGCCTACCGTGACCACCACACCCACGCCATCCGATACGCCTACGCCGACCGAGACCCCCACTCCTCCTCCGTAGATCGCAAGATCTCACGGTGAAGACACAGCATGCTGCGTCTCGACTTCCGTTCGCAGGCACAGCCAGCGGTTAACCACCATCGATCTTGAATTCCCAATTAAAACCCTCCCGCAGTTTTCAATCTGCGGGAGGGAATAGACGCGGTACAGTAAAACCTGCGGGATGATCCTCAAGCTCCGATTTTACTCCCGATCAAACCACAGTTCGCGGTAGACTCGATTCAAGTCGGATAAGGCTCGGCCGGAGATGACGAGACCAACTGCCAACGCTACACCCAGTTGCGTCCCATTTGCCCCGAAGAGCGCCCATAAGGGCATCAGAAGCAATCCCGTGACGATATTCCCCCGGGCGGAATGCTTAATCAAGAGCTGGAGCGCCGAACCAAGTCCGACCGCCATCACAAAACCCAGCGGCCAGACCGCCAATAGCGCTCCTGCTCCGCTCGCCATGCCCATCCCGCCCCGGAATCCGGCGAAGATCGGCCAGCAGTGGCCGATCACAACGCACGCCGCGGCGACGATCGGCGCCGCCTCCGTGCCGCCGTATCTGGTGGCTAGCCACACTGCCAAGTACCCCTTGCCAACATCCGCCACCAACACAATTATGCCGGGAACCCAACCTGCTGCCCGCATCGTATTGGTTGCGCCTGCGTGGCCCGAACCTGAGCTGCGTACGTCAACTCCAGCCTTCACGCGAGTGACCAATATGGCGAATGGAATGGACCCGAGCAGGTAGGCGATGACCGCGAAAGCGATAGTTCTCAGTACAGGTTCCATGATTTCGATCCTACTAGGATTGTTCAGACTAAGCCACTGGATGAACGATCAATCCCAAGGGCATCACAGCAGCGGCAGTTGAGGATCCTGATGTTCCGGTGGATCGATTGCCAATCGCTCCCGTAAATTCTCACGCGTTAACGTCGTCTCTGCTATGAGTCGTCTGACAAGGCGGAATTTTATCACTGGTGGACCCTCATGAAGCCAATCCTGCAACCGCGGGTCTCTTCGTGCTTTCTCTGCCACCAGCTCTGCGCGGCCACCCGGAATAACATACGTAATCCCCTCCACCGCATCAGATTGGAGCACACCTGCCCAGACGGCCGTCTCCATGATTCGAAACGCATAGGCTACTTCTCCATCCTCCCCGAGCCACTTAATCATCTCCCCTTCGCCCACCTCAAACTCAAGCTTCGAGCCAAGGTTCACCAGCAGATGCCTAATTTCAGCGCAATCCTCTTGACGTGCTGCGGCATGGTCCTCCGCGCGTAACCTCCAGCGCCCCTCCGTGTCGGGCCCTTCAGCGTACGAACGCAGACAGGCGGCGATAAGCCGGCGGTCAGGTGTGAGTAACCCTGGAAATTGCTCGCAGATATGTTTGTCAAGCTCGTAGGAAAATACCCAACCTTCTTTACGCAGTGACTCGAGGATCCGGCGCTCAACGAGATCAGTGAGGCTCGCCTCCGCGAACGGCGGGTCGGAAAGCCAGTACAACCCGCTCTCTACCTCCGCTCCACGTCCCAGGTGCAGAAAGGTCTTTCGATCGCCCAGGATTGTCTCCAGCGACTCCCCCATGACCTGCATGAACTGCCGCCCTTCCGCCTCACGGATGCTCTCGAGCAACCCCTCTGCTACGAGGTCAGACCAAGCTGAGGCATGCAAGAGCGGAAAGGCTGATGGTTCAGCTCGTGAGGTGAGAATTTGCCGGCCAGAGGAGTGCATGCGCTCCTCTCTCCCCTTTTTCCCACATGCTATCGGTGCAGTGGAGTCTACATTCCAATGAAAGATAGCCTGCTCTTCACCTGCACGCAGCGCACGCCCACGCAGGGCGAACCCCGCTGCGTTAAATCCGGACAGGACCGCGGCGATAAAACCGGGTTCCGCTTCAGGCAAGAATGAAATCACAGGGGTGTCCGATTTTATCGAAGACGCCATACCCGTGAGCACTGTGCGCAGCGCGGCAGCGTGCCACGACCAATCATACCGTCGACGGCGCAATGCCGCTTTGATCGGAGCTGCGGTTTCTCGCCCCCACAGCCAGGCTGCCCAAAGTGCTGAGAGGGTCCAAAAGGCTTGATTGTGGCGCGGAGGCACGGTGAGCAGCAAGCTTACCTGCGCAGGGTCAAGCGTCTCCATCAGATCCCGTACAGTGCCGGGGTAGATCGCGATCGTTCCCGCCTGCATAGGACTGTCGCTCGGCCAATCAACTACTTGCAAACCGGGTTGCTCCATAGCCCAGGTTTCGACCGCCTGTTCCAGCGCGCGCCAGACATTTTGCTCACGGTAGCGCTGTGAGGCTCTCAATTGACGCGGCCGCTCGCGACCCTCTGGATAACTCCATAGCGCATTCGCTCCATCGAACGCAGAGAGCAACAGGGCATGAAGCGCTAGAAGAAGCGATCCGTCGAGCGCCAATTGGTCTATTTTGTTGGTGATGGTTATGAGCGCGTAGATGGCACGGCCGGGATAAACAGAAAGAGCTACCTCCGCATGTTGGCGGTCCGGATCGCCGGCAGGAGCGACCTGTTCGAGTGCCAGTGCATGCTGCAGTCCCCGACGCGAGAAATCGAGGGCGCGATTCCAGTCGTCCTCCGTCGTGGGAGATTCACCCGTGTGGGCACAGTGATCGCAAGAGTAAACCTTGTGGGTCGGACCACCCAACTCCGGATCCCACACAAAAAACTCGACGGATATGGCTTCACCGCACCTCGTACACTTGCTGCGATAGAGATCAAGGATGAACCGCTCCAAGCGCGTATCATCCTTAGGAATTGCAGCCAGGTGGGAGAGAGCCGCCTGCAGCTCTCCAAGTTCGAAAGGCTGAAGTGTATGCTGAAGGACGAATCGTGTAACAGGGTTGTTCGCGGCAACTAAAACCGAACGCCCTGATTGGGCCGCCTCTAAAACCAAGCGTGGTGAAGCGCCAAAGGGATCCAATACTAGCCCCGCGGGCAGACGATCATCGGCCAGGATTTGCTCGATGACGCCCTCCTCCAGAGGCGGCATGAACCGCTTGAGAGGTCCTTGATGGCTGTCTGGGTATCCAACCGGTAAAGGTATATCCATCCTCTTGAGTATACGTCAACCCTGCCCTGCTTTGATCATCCTTTTCAAAGGAACCGCCGGTCGACGCCCGGGCATAGATGGTACGATTCGCCCAGATGCCGCATCTTTATCTGATTTTCCACCCGGGCTGAATATTTCAAGGACATAAATAGGATAAGCGACACCCATTGTCACCCGGAAAGATGTGGCATAGACTCTAAACTGACGTACTGGTGAGATGCTTGATGAAACTTCGCAAGATCCTTCTTTTTATAGCCATCACCTTGCTCGCCTCGGGATGCAACACGCTCAATCCCTCCTCGCTGCCCCCCTCGCTGGTAATCCCGGCGACGGTTGTGATAGGAGATCAGCCTCAAACCCAACCTCCGTATGCTGCTCCTACCTTCTCGGCGCAGGTCTGCCCCATTCCCCCGGGTTCACCGGACCTGCCAAACCTGAACGATGCACACACATGGGCACCGGACATCCTAGCTTATCTCAACGCGGGTGGTTTTGTTAGTTCGCTGCTCGATCACATCCAAGCCTCGAATTCCACCGAACCATCAGCCAGGGCAGGTGAGATTCTCGACCTGAATGAAGACGGACTTGAGGACCTTGCGCTCGTCCTAACACAAGCCCCCTCTGAGATGACGCCATGGCCTTCCGGCTCTCTGCTCATCTTTCTTTGCTCAGATGAAGCGTTCCGGGCTGCGTATGTAACCTCTCCCGCAAGCGAAGCCGGACTGCCAAAACTGGAAGCGGTGCGTGACTTCACCGGCGACGGTCATCCTGAGCTGCTCACCTTATGGGAATCATGCGGAGCCCACACATGTTTCGCTCAGGCGGAAATCCTGAAATGGGACGGCTCTGGATTTGAGAATCTATGGCAGGGACGCAGCGACGACCTGCCCTCCCCGGATATTGAAGTTCAAGGACCTCTTGCCGATGGCAGTACAGCAATTTCTATCACGGCGAGAGGGATCGGGTCTGCGGGTGCAGGACCCTACCGGGAAATCCGGCGCACCTGGACCTGGCATCTCGAATCGGGACGCTTCGAAATCTCAGAAGAAACGCTCGCAGTACCAAAATACCGCATTCACGTCCTGCACGACGCCGATCAAGCTGCCCTGGAAGGAGATTACGAGACGGCAGCAGCAGGATACCTGCGGGTTATGGAGGATGGAACTCTGGATGATTGGTCCTCCGGTGAGGACGGAAGAGCAGCACTCCGTGCTTATGCTGCCTTTCGCCAGATCGTCATCGATGTTCGTAATGGGAATACAGCGAACGCCGAAGCTGGAATAGATTTCCTTCGAGCCGCCTACCCGCCCGAGTCCACTCACCACGCCTACGTTGGCTTGGCAGAGCGCTTCTGGGAAACCAACCAGATCGAAGGGGATCTAAGAGAAGCATGTTTTGCCGCGCAAAATTACGCCCTCAATAACCCTGAGGACATACTCGAACCGCTTTACTATGGCTACGCCAACCGCACATACCTCGCGGCTGACATCTGCCCGTTCGATAACGGATAGAATAAATAAACATCTTAGGGAACAACACAAAGGACTTCCATGCCTCCATTACCGATCACCCAGTTTGAAGCGCATATGCCGAAGCTTGTAGCTTTGATCGAGAGCCTCGTTCTAATTGAATCTCCAACAACCTCGAAATCTAATGTCGACGAACTCGGGCGCTTTGTTGCCGCCGAGATGGAAGCGCGCGGCGCCCAGGTCCGCAGCGAGCCACAAACGGATGCAGGCGATCATCGTATTGGCACCTGGGGCGAAGGTCAGGGGGGATTGCTGCTCATGGTCCACCTCGACACGGTCCATCCTCTCGGCACTCTGGAGAACATGCCCTTTGCGAAACGTAAAAACCGCCTTTTCGGACCGGGCGTGCTGGACATGAAAGCCAGCATTGCGATGGCACTCACCGCGATCGAGATACTGCGTCAGAACGAGAAATTAAGACAGGACAAGCTGACTTTACTGTGCACCTCCGATGAAGAAACTGGAAGCCGCACTTCACGAGCGCTCATCGAACAGATGGCGCAAGATCACGAACTCGTCCTCTGTCTCGAACCGGCCCTGCCAGACGGCGGCCTGAAAACTTGGAGGAAAGGTACGCTCGCTTTCAGGGTTGAGACGATAGGCAAGGCCGCACACGCAGGCAGCAACATCAAGGATGGAGTAAACGCCATCCTCGAGATGGCTCATCAAATTCCGGGGATCGCCGCGCTTGCCGATGATAAAACCGAGACCACGATAAATGTCGGCGTGATTGAAGGCGGCACTCGCTCAAACGTCGTCCCCGATCTCTGCTGGCTGCGGGTCGATGGGCGCGCCAAGACAAAAGACGAGGGAGATCGGGTCTTGACCTCAATGCTCGCTCTCGAACCTGTCCTCGAGGGCGCGGAAATCAGGGTGAAAGGCGGCTGGAATCGGCCGCCCATGGAACGCAACGAACTGATGATAAAAACATTCCAACGCGCACAAGGCATTTCCCGCGACCTGGGGCTCTCGGTCTCAGAGGGGGGCACCGGAGGCGGTTCTGACGCGAATTTCGTCGCTGCACTGGGGGTGCCTGCGCTGGATGGTTTCGGCGCGATCGGAACCGGCGCCCACACCCAACACGAGCAAATTGAGACGGAAAGTTTAGCGGAACGAACCGCGTTGATCGCCGCCCTGATCAGCGAGTGGTAGCCAATCCTTCAAGAACAGCCAATAAATCGGCGTAGTCGTTCATCCACGCCATCTTGCGCAGGAAGTCAGCGGGCGAAGGGGACTGATCCCAGAGGGCGCGGACAGCCTCACCCACAGGGTCATCCCCTGCGGCCCCGCCGGGTTCGTCGGCGTAGGCTCCATGGAACGCGAAGTAAGCCTGATTCAGGCGGCGGATGCGATATCCATGCTCCCAGAAGAACTCCCTTCTGGCTTCCATATAGCGCTCGGCAGTTTCAATCTCACCCGCTTCCAAGAATGCGTCGGTCTGAACTCGTGTCTCATGCATCTCCTTCCTAAAATCAAAAGCTGGAAGCTCTGTCTCACTCTCGTTTAAGATAGGGTCCATCTCAGCCGGAAGGAGTGCAGGATAGTATCGTCGGATTACTTCCCACCCGATCGCCTTACCCATCAACGATGCAGTGGTCTCGTTCATGGTTCGAAGATCTTCATTCGTGAAATAATGCATGCCCAGCGGGCGCAAGGTCAGGTAATTGTGAATCCACTCGTGAGCAATCACTTCAACGATCCATGTCAGATTGGTTGTCTCCTGCACCATGGTTGGATAGGTTCCCATTCCGCCGATGGGCACAACAAGCGCCGAGACATCCAGACTCTCTTCAATACCCCCCTCGAGATTCATTTTCCGTTCAAGCGTCAGGTCCACATTGAGGGTGATATTCGCGATCTGGCGGATGACCTCCCGCGGTGAGACGATGAGTGCATTTGGAAGCGGGTCAAAGGTGAACACAACCGGCGGGAAAGGCGCGCCCCCTAATTCCAATCCCATATCTGCAACCACAACCGCCACCTGCTCCTGAAGGATGCTCTCAGCGGGCGGTCCAAGTCCGTTCAACCGGTTACGGATGTTCTCCAGGCTATCCAAACTCTCCTGGAGAGCAGAGCCGGCTTGATCCACATTCGGGTCCCC
The DNA here is from genome assembly GCA_965195195.1 of uncultured Anaerolineales bacterium. Classification (GTDB taxonomy): domain Bacteria; phylum Chloroflexota; class Anaerolineae; order Anaerolineales; family E44-bin32; genus E44-bin32. Next base: position 31,077 of record CBDAFF010000069.1, read on the forward strand.
CAGCGCTTCCTGTACTTCCCGCTCGGTCTGCTGTGCGCTTCGCACCAGATCAAGATAATCAATGACCAGTTGCGCGCGCTCATCCTCACCGGCGTATGCTGCCGGGTGAAGGCTGAGTTGACTGAGCTTCTCAAAGGAAGCATCTATGGTCCAGCCAAGATAATTAAACTCCACCGACCGGGTGAAGAGCCGGGTCCGATCCACAACATCGCGAACATTCAGACCGCTTCCGCCCAGAAGCAGAGTCACCACAAAAAGAAGTGCACAGCGCTTAATAACACGCCAGAGCCTTATGAAATCATCCGCTGAACGCATAACGGCATGATACCAAGCGAGAAAAAGGTGTCAACATCGGTATGTTATAATCTCGTTCCCTCCAGATCGGTAAAAACGGTCAGGAGCCCATAAACCGATGAATTTCCTCGTAACCGGCGCCGCCGGATTCCTTGGCTCTGCACTTGCCAACCGATTAGCCCGTGAAGGGCACCAAGTTCGTGGCTATGATGACCTCTCAGCCGGAGACCCATCGCGGCTCTCGGCAGATGTGCTTTTCACTCGCGGAGATGTGACAGATCGCCCTAAGCTCTGGACGCTTTTGCAGGAGATTGATTGTGTTTACCATCTGGCTGCGAAAGTATCAGTCCCCGAATCGATTCTCTACCCACGCGAGTACAACATCATCAACGTCGGCGGAACCGTCAGCGTTATGGAGGCGATGCGCGACGTCGGAGTCCGCAGGGTAATATTAATCTCCTCCGGTGCGATTTACGGCGATCAAGGTCAACAACCCCTGGTCGAGGACGCACCCCCAAATCCGGGATCCCCTTATGCAGTGTCAAAATTAGCTGCCGAGCATTACGTTCATACGATCGGTGCGCTCTGGGGAATAGAGACCGTTGCACTGCGCGTGTTCAACGCCTACGGCCCTGGTCAGCCGCTCGCCGCAGCCCACCCGCCTGTCGTGCCGCATTTCTTGCGCCAGGTTTCCCATGGGGGATCAATGGTCATTCACGGGAAGGGTGAACAGACGCGCGATTTCGTCTACCTGGACGATGTCATTGAGGCGATGGTCGCCGCCGCTTCCGCGCCTACGATTAACCGCTCCGTGATCAACATCGGCAGTGGAACCGAAACGAGTATTCAATCCCTGGGTCAATCCGTCCTAGAAGCCGCTGGCATAAAGTCGGATTGGATTTACAAGGAAGACCAGGATGCTGGTCCCTCGCGCATGTGCGCCGACATCCGTCTTGCCAGAGAGAAACTCGGGTATAGACCGCGCTTCAGCTTGCAGGAAGGGCTCGAGCGTATGATCAGCAAGGACCCACGGTTCCGCCCCGATTCACCCTCCAGGTGAACTACATGCCGATTTTACGGCCTACTCCAGGATCGGGTTTCGGGTATCGGTCTTGGTAGTTCTATAAGTAACCTATCCGAACGATAAAACTGCCACCGGGATTCCTTTTACCATAGTTCAATGATGACCTCTAACTCTGTGATCGCACGCAGCTTCTTCGATCGTCCAACATTGACCGTCGCTCGCGAGTTGCTCGGACAGCGCCTGGTCAAACTCGAGGGCGATCAGCGCATTGCTGGTTTGATCACCGAAACCGAGGCCTACATCAGCACCGAGGACGACGGGTGCCACGCCCGCTCGGGTCGCACAAACCGCAACCACTCGATGTGGGGTCCACCAGGTCATGCCTATGTCTACTTCACCTACGGCATGCATTGGATGTTGAACTTCGTTACCGAGAGAGATGGTTTCCCAGCTGCAGTGCTTCTGCGAGGCGTGAAACCAGTTGAAGGATGCGAAGTTATCCGGCGGCGAAGAGCCGGACGCCCGGAGTCGGAGTTAACCGACGGACCGGCGAAACTGTGTCAGGCATTCGCCATTGACCGTAGCTTTGATGGCCTGGATCTATGCCATCCGCAGAGCGTACTTTTCATCGAGCCAGATGTTGCCATCCCGGAACATAGCGTAACAGTTGGGCCACGAGTGGGTTTAAACCAAGTAAGCGAACCTTGGAAGAGTATGCCCTGGCGCTTCAGGGTCAATCCACACCGATAAGGAGATCTAACGATGAACCTACTGGATGGTAAGAACGCTCTGGTTTTCGGGGTAGCCAACGACCACTCGATCGCCTGGGGGATCGCCCAGGCCATGCATGAGCACGGCGCTCAACTCGCCTTTTCCTACGCCAGTGAGGCTCTTGAGCGTCGGGTGCGTCCACTTGCCGAATCGGTAGGCTCAGACTTCGTCGAACTCTGCGACGTGGCCGACGACAAGCAGATCGAGGCGGTTTTCACCAAAGGAGCCGAGAAACTCGGGAGCATTGATGTTCTCGTGCACGCTGTCGCGTACGCTGACCGCGAGGACCTCAAAGGCGATTTCCACATGACGAGCCGCAGCGGCTTCCATCTGGCAATGGACATCAGTGTGTTTTCCTTTATCGCTCTGGCACGCGCCGCCTTGCCGCTGATGAAACCGGGCGGTTCGATGCTCACTCTTAGTTATTACGGCGGCCAAAAAGTGGTCCCGAATTACAACGTGATGGGGGTCGCGAAGGCCGCTCTTGAGGCGACTACCCGCTACCTCGCCGCCGATCTCGGCCCCAGTGATATTCGCGTAAATGCCATTTCTGCCGGACCCATCCGCACCCTATCCGCCGCCGGCGTGAGTGGGTTTAAACGAATGCATCGGGAATTCTCTGGACACGCCCCGCTGCGCAAGAACATCACCATCGAGGATATCGGCGGTGCGGCTGTCTGGCTCGCGTCCGACCTGGCGAGCAAGGTCACAGGCGAGGTGTTATTTGTCGACTCGGGATACAATATTCTTGGAATCCCTGATATCGAAGAAGGTTAAAACTAAGCGTTCGCTGGAAACCTGGTAGTGTTAAACATCTTTCGTTCCGGTCCGCTATTTCATACAGAGCCAGAGCTGAGCGCGCTCCGCGCTCAGCTCTCAAAACGCGCTGTCATCGTTGTCTATGTCATGTTCGGGGCCTGGCTGTTGACCGACTTGCTCGTCCGGCAATTCATCCCCTCAAGCGCACCCGATAGCCTCCTTTTCGATCTGGTCGCGGCCGTTCTTCTAGGAATCGTAGGAGCCATTGCCCTGCGCCTCATTCATCTGGGAAACACTTCACGTGCAGGCTACCTTCTCGCCAACTCGTTTCTCGTCTTCGCACTTATCATCCTGTTTTTCTTCACGCCGAGGGTATTCATCCCGGCCGCACTTCTTTTTATCCCCATCGCACTCGCAGGAATGATGATCGGTGGAAGAACCCCCTTTTTATACTCGGTCCCTGCCTCGCTGGCGCTCGCCGCGAGTTATTTCATGCAGGGTAGTGAATTCATACTGCTTGGTGTCGAGCTTGCAGGTATCACCGCGGGTCTTTTCCTGGGCTGTCAAATCGTTCTTCATCAGGGTCTGGCAACCATGTTCACCATTACTTCAGCTCACGTTGAATCCACAATCGAACAATTGCTTTATCAAACTGAACAGTTGTCGCACCTGGCAAATACCGATGCACTGTCCGGGTTGGCGAACCGCCGCTTCTTTGTTGAGCAGCTTGAGCGTGAATTTGCGCGCGCCAAACGTTACCGACGGCCTCTAACGCTTCTTTACCTGGACCTGGATGACTTCAAATCGATAAATGATCGCTTTGGTCATGCGGTCGGGGACGATGTCATATGCAACTTGTCTTTATCGATGCGCGCCGTGCTGCGCTCAACGGACCTGTTAGCGCGTATTGGAGGAGATGAATTTGCTGTTCTGCTCCCCGAGACAACGATTAAGGGCGGCGTCGGTGTGACCCAAAAATTGAACCGCGCCCTGGTCGCGTTCACCTCCAGACCGGACTGCGTAATCCCATCCCTTACCTTTTCAGCGGGCCTGGCCCAGTTTCGCTTCGAAGATGAATCGATCGATGACCTGCTCGCGCGTGCAGACCACGCCCAATATAAGGCCAAGGATGCAGGCAAGGGGCAGATTCGCACACAGCATGACACCATTCAGCTTTCTTTATTCGAGGAAGAACAAACTCCCTGAGCAGACACACTTACGCTCTCGGCGCAGACCTCATTTCCTTCTTCTATTAAGAACCTGACAAACCTAGAACATCGATCGTGAAAGGATCGTTAATGGTACATACGGGAAATATTGATCTGAGTACAAGGGGACATGCTGACATGCATGACCTGACGAAGGCCGTAGAGGATATCGTCGAGAGCTCCGGGGTGCACTCCGGTCTCGTCACGGTATTCACCCCCTCGGCGACCAGCGCCGTCACAACCATTGAATTCGAATCGGGCGCGTTGGCAGATCTTCGGTATGCGCTCGACGAGATTGCCCCACAGGACCGTACCTACCAGCATAATCTTCGTTGGGGAGACGGGAACGGTCATTCCCATCTGCGGTCGGCACTGCTCAAGACTTCTTTTTCGATCCCGATTGTCGCTGGGAACATGACGCTGGGAACATGGCAGCAGATCCTGTTCGTGGATTTCGACGTACGCCCTCGCCAACGCCGCCTTGTCGTTCAGGTCATGGGTGATTGAGCCTCGTGGTGTAGTAAGATGGGAAACCATCGTTGAGTAAAGGAAAATGGGCATAGGAGGGCAATATTGAAACGTCTTCTAGCAGTTCTAGCGCACCCGGATGATGAGAGCTTCGGCCCGGGCGGAACTTTGGCGCTTTACGCCCAAGAAGGCGTCGAAGTGCATCTCATCTGCGCCACGCGCGGTGATGTCGGCGCAATCCCGCCTGAGATGCAGCTAAACGCTGAAGAGACCGCTCGTATGCGCTTGGACGAACTGCGCTGCGCGGCAGCGCAGCTTGGATTGACCGAGGTGCACATCCTAGGCTACCGCGATTCGGGTATGCCCGGCTCGAGCGACAATAACCACCCCGAGGCGCTAGCTGCAGCCCCGGTGGCGGAAGTCGCCGAGAAGGTTGCCGGTCTGATGCGCCAGATACGCCCACAGGTTGTGATTACCCACGATCCAGTCGGAGGCTACCATCACCCCGATCACATCGCCGTACACAAAGCAGCCGTTGAAGCTTTCACCAGCGTAAGGGAGGAATTGGAGGGCGCATCTGTCCCTCTAAAGTCTTGCCCTCAGAAACTCTACTATCACACCTTCCCACGTCGTTTCCTGCGCATCATGGTGCGGCTGCTGCCCTTCTTCGGCAAGAATCCCAGGAAATTCGGACGGAATGAAGATATTGACTTGCTGGAGATTAGCCGTGACGATTTCCCCATTCACGCCAGAATCGACTTCCGCCGGGTCGCTGAAATAAAAGAAAAGGCCTCTGCCTGCCACCAGAGCCAGCAGGGGCCGAGTTCCGGCGGGCTCTTTGGTGTGCTCATGAGGCTTTTCAGCGGACCGGAGACTTTTACACGCGCCTACCCAGCAGCGGAGGACGGGCTGCGAGAGCGTGACCTCTTCTACGGTGTGGACAGCGGCTGACCATACCAGGGGGCAGCCATGGTGTCTCCCTCGAGCCGGTGTAAGGCCGTCGAACGTTCTCCAGACATCGTTAACGGTGATATCAGGCGCTCAGCTTGCATGGTAAGATTCCTTCATGGAGCAAATGCTCATGGGGAAGATTGACATCATCATGTATGTCAGCAAGCATTCAACGGCTGCCATTCCCAATCACTTTGACCTTCCCCAGCGGATCGATACGAACGCTCGCCGCTCAATCTGGTGTGACCTGCAATGTTAAAGAATCGCTATGATCTAAACATACCGGCACTGCCCTTGCCAACAAAGGGATAGGAACCTGCGATGATATCGTTATTAAACATTCCTGCAGCAGTTCTTCCGTTCATCATCTTCGCCATGCGAGTCTCGGATATGTCGCTCGACACACTGCGAGTGCTCTTCGTCATTCGCGGGCGGAAACCCTTAGCATGGATCTTGGGGTTCTTCCAGTCGCTTCTATGGGTTATTGCCATCACAAGCGTATTGAGTAATCTGGACAACTTGTGGAACATCATCGCCTACGCTGGAGGTTTTGCCACAGGAAATGTCGTCGGAATGACGATCGAGGAGCATCTCGCCATCGGGCATAGCAACCTGCAGATTATCAGCTCACGTTGGGGCAGCGCAATCGCTGAAACCATTCGCGAACAGGGCTACGCCGCGACCGAGCTTCCTGCGCGTGGCAAGGATGGGACGGTCAGTCTTATCAGCTGCAGCATCCTACGCCGGGATATCGATGCAGTCCGGCAAGAGGTTAATAAGATCGATCCCGATGCATTCATCACCGTTGAGGATATCCGTCCGCTTCATCGAGGCTTTTGGCGATCCTGATCAGGAGTGGGCCGCAGAAATACCCTTGAAGGCAATCTATCTATGGTTCCACAATAAAACTATGACGAGCTTCTCCCGTGATCCCAATATCCCATGAGCCTGGATTGGAGCCTTATCCCCGCCGCGCTCGTCCCATTCATGATCCTGGCCATCCGCATAAGCAATCTATCTCTTTCAACGCTGCGCGTGCTTACGGTTGTGCGCGGACGAAAACGTGCCGCCTGGGCTCTTGGCTTCGTGCAGAGCTTACTCTTTATCACTGTTATCGCCGGTGTCTTAAATAATCTTGATAACCCATGGAACCTGGCAGCATACGCCGCGGGCTTCGCCACCGGAAATGTTCTTGGAATAATCATTGATGATCGTATCGCTCCCGGGCACAGCCTGCTGCGGATAACCAGCTCGAGTCACGGCGCAGCCATCATGGAAGCCTTGCATCAAGCCGGTATGGGCGCAACAGAGGTCACCGGGTCAGGCCGCGACGGGACCGTGAGCCTTATCTACTGCTACTCGCCCCGACGAAAGGTGCGAAAGATAAAAAGACTTGTGCTGCAGCACGACGCTCAAGCTTTTATGACGCTGCTGCAAGTGCGGCAGATCGGGGGCGGCTGGGAGGGTTAACGCCATTTTCAGGGGGAATCCGATGGGGGGGGGTGGCCCGTACGTCGGTCCGCCACCAAATTTCCCACAGTTATTCCTCTCCTGCGGGAGATTTACCGCCCGCCCCCAAAGCGCGCAGGAAGACAGACATCAGGAAGAGAGAACCCACTCTGATGGCTTGCATCTTGCATCACTCTTAGAACGGCGCGGGGTTGCAACACACCACAGCGGCATATACCCTTATAGTAGGAGCAAGGGTTGGTTTGCAACGCCCCATCCCAAACGGTATAATCCCGCGACCCATGGTATGAGCTTAACTCGAGCAGATCAACACCCTGATCTGATTGAGAATCGGTATTCTTTGGTCTATCTGCTCTGTGAATCTGGAAGATTAGAAGAAAAAAACAGAATGGCACTCAAGGGCAACCTACGCGACTTTAACGTCACTCAGCTTCTGAATCTGATCAATATTGCCCAAAAGACCGGCACGCTCACGGTTGAGGGTCCTGATGCCATTTCATGGGTTTCCTTCCGCGCTGGAAAACTAATCTACGCACAAATGGGGAATGAGGACGGAAGCCTGACCGGCATCCTCACCCGCGCTGGGAAGATCACATCCAAACAAGCAAACGTCATCAAGGAAAATGCAACAGAAAAGAGCGACCAGGGACTTGGCCTGCTCTTGATAAACGCTGGCTATCTCTCCCAGCAAGTCATCCTGGACAGTATTCAACAGTACGCCCTTGACATTGTTTACCAACTCTTTACCTGGATTGATGGACTCTTCCGCTTCGACAATGATGTCCTGCCACCCTCTGATGCAATCACGGTTCGCATGGACCTTGAAAATATCATCATGGAAGGCTCGCGCCAAACGCAGGAATGGGAACTACTTAAAGATGAGATCCCAAGTCTTGAGATGGCCCTAACCTTCGTCGACCGGCCAGGCGCCGACATTCGTGATGTTCAACTCACGGTTGATGAATGGAAGGTCGTGTCCTATATCAACCCCAAGAACACGCTCAAACAGATCGGCAAAACCAATCGGATGAATGACCTGGAGATCAGGCGCATTGTCTATGGGTTGGTGCAAGCCGGTCTGGTTGAAATCATCCGCCCAGAAGGCATGCCTTTGCCTCCAAAAGCGAAAATTCCGCCTGTTGATAAGAAACAGCAGGCTTCACTCGTGAATAAGTTGATTCATAGAATCAGGTCCCTATAGGGAAAGTGGCGTATGCAAACAGTAAAGATGGTCGTCACAGGTCCATTCAACTCCGGTAAGACAGCGTTCATTCAATCTGTCAGTGAGATAGATGTCGTCTCGACAGAGCGCAAAATCAGCACCGAGGCTGAACGGATTAAAGAAACAACCACGGTTGCGATGGATTTTGGCCGGATTACCGTGGACGACGACCTGGTGCTCTACCTGTTTGGCACTCCCGGGCAAAAGCGATTTGATTTCATGTGGGAGATCCTGGCTGAAGGGATGCTCGGGTTCGTCGTCATGGTGGACAGCGCCCGACCCGAGACCTTCCGTGAGGCACGTGGCATCCTCCAAACCTTCCGAGCGTACGCCCCGACTCCATATGTCGTCGCCGCGAACAAGCAAGATCTCGATGATGCATGGGAAGTGGAGGACCTGCGTATCGCCCTCGGCCTCGATTCAAAAATCAAGATGCTCCCGTGCGTGGCAAACGATCGAGGGCAGGTGAAATCCGTGATTCTGGAACTCCTCTTTAGCATTCTCGAGGAGTCGAAAGAGTAGAACGGACGTAGCCAGTCTTTCTTGTTTCCGACCACCCGAACCGCTGTCAGTTAGTTGTGATTGTCATGTACGATTTGACCAGGGAAGCAATTGCCGCCGGACCCGCTCTTCGCGAAGAGCGGAGCCCATCTTTATATTATAGGGAGGGAAAGAGATGAAGAAGGGACGCATCCTTGTCGTTGAAGATGACTCTGACATTGGTAATATGCTCCGCATCTACTTCACCGGACAGGGTTATGATGTAGATCTCGCTACAAATGGATCAGACGCGCTCACATCCACACACTCAAACATGCCCAATCTCATTGTCCTGGACATCCTTCTGCCCGATATGGATGGCTATTCAGTCTGCCAGGAATTGCGCGCATCTCCAAGGACGCATCATATCCCGATCATATTTCTAACCCAGAAGGATTCGCGCAGCGATCGTATCGCCGGGTTAGAGCTTGGCGCCGACGATTACATCACCAAACCTTTCGACATTGAAGAACTCAAGCTGCGGGTTCAGAACGCCATTGCCCGCGCGGAGCGTGAGAGCCTGATCGATCCACGCACAGGTCTCCCCACCGGCGCCATCATCCAGGAGAAGTTGCGCGAGCTCGTCAATAAAAAAGAATGGGCATTGCTCTATTGCCGCCTTGAACAATTCGAAGGCTTCAAAGAAGTCTACAGCTTCGTCACCGGCGATGAGAGCCTGCGGATGACGGCAGCGATGTTCTGTGAAGTCCTGGCGGAGTACGGCGATGAGAAGGATTTCCTTGGGCACGCCGGCGGGGGAGACTTCATCGTCATCACCATCCCTGCGACCGCAGATACGGTCAGTGAACAGCTCAAACAAAATTTCAACGAACGGATAAAAGAACACTACTCAAAAGAAGATCTGGATCGGGGTCACTTAGTCGTACCCCAAGGCAGTGGTGATGGGGTTCAAATTCCATTAATGACCATGAGCATCGGACGATTGGATTCAACCGCTAAGAAATTCAACGACCTGCGTGAAATAACAGAGGCGGCCATGGAGGCACAGCGCATGGACGCGACGACGACCTAAAGCATGCTCGCTGAAGATCTCCTCGGTCTCATTCTCGTCGCACTTGCGTTGCTTCTCATCGGGATCGGCATCGGCTGGAGCCTGCGTTCGTCCAGGATAGTCGGGCCGAAATCCTCAGATGAGGAGGGTGTTCCCACATCACCAGCAATTGGTACAGAACCCCAGGCTTCTCCCGACGGTGATGTTTTATCTACGCTCCAATCTCTGCATGCCGCGCTGAGCCACCCCGAAGATTTATCCACGCTCGTCGAAAGTGCCCTTAAAGGAATCTCTCACCTGCTCCCGTTCGACATTGTTGAGCTCAACCTGTTCGATCGGACGACCGGCCACTTCATCCCGCATCGGCTCTGTTCACCGCGCTCCTCCGACTTTGTCACCGGCATGGGGGATGATGTCTACCGCCTGGGGGAGGGCTACACCGGTTGGCTGGTCGAGCATCGCGAATCCTTGCTGCTCCCAGACGTCGCCGAGAGGGGCGATGTTCAACCCAAGGTCCGGCGTGGGAAATTTCCATTCAAATCATACCTGGGCACCGCTTTAACCGACCGTGACGAAATCGTGGGCACACTTGAGCTGGCGCACCAAGAAGCACTCACGTACGACCGCCGCCATCAAGCACTTCTCGAAGCCGCCAGCGCAGCTATTGCGCTGTCGATCACAAACCTCAACCTCCACAGTCAGCATCAGCAGTTTGTCGATGAATTTGTCGGGATAACCGACATCCAGGGAGCCGCAGCTTGGGTTCACGAACCAGAAACGTTGGTAGAGCAGCTCTCCAAAACGCTCGCAACCAGGGTCGGCACGGATGTCCTCTGTTTACTGTTGTACGACGAAGACTCACAATCGCTCATCGGTCAACCACCATTCTTCGGTGTTTCCACATCCGTCCTTACGGATGATCTTATCCTTCCATCTTCGCCCGAGAACCCGCTTTCGACAATCTGGCAAACCCAGAAATTTTGGATTTCAAACGCCGCAGTTGAGGAGCAGCTCATCGACCAGATGGAGCTTCGCCCCTTTGCGGAGAAGGCGGAAATCCGCACGCTTCTGATAACTCCTTTGGGGGGTGATGAACACCGGATCGGTGCAATCCTGGCGGGGAATACGGATGCAGAGTCAATATTCTCTGAGGGAGATGCCGAAGTCCTGGCCTCGCTATCGCGGCTTTGCTCACCCCTGATCGAAGCATCGCAGAAGTTAACCCGAGATCGAGGCGCTGAGGAGACCGAGAGGGCAGATCCTACCGCCGCGGCCATGATCCTCGATTCCGTGGCTCAACCCGCGGAAGAAACCACGACCGGCGCGCTCCGATGGGCAGAGGCTCTTCTAAGGATCTCGGCGGAATTATCCTCCAGCCTCGACGTCGATCGTGTGCTCGAGAGAACGCTCGCTCTCACCAGCGAGCTTATCGGCGCCGCCCAAGCATGTGTCCTGCTGCTTACACAGGAGGGTGACTCTCTACAGCTGCGCGCTTCTTTTGGTGAGAGAGGTCCCGGCAGCCTGCAAACGGATCTGGAGCCACAGGAGGGTCTACCCGGCTGGGTCATGTCCCACAACAAGTCTTTGTTAATCGATGATCTTTCCCGGGACGCAAGATGGAAAGCTATCGACAACGACGCTCAGGAGCAGCGAAGCGCCATTGCTGTGCCGATCATCGTCGGGGATGAGGCGATCGGGGTGATGCTCTTCACTCACTCTGAGCTAGGGGCTTTTACCCCAGAACAACAGAGGTTGGTGCGCTCTGTTGCCGGTCAGGTCGGCGGTGCAATAAAAAACGCCGAACTGTATCATGTGATAAGCGATCAAGCCGAGCGCTTGGGTTCGATGCTGCGCTCCCAGCAGATCGAAGCCAGCCAGTCGCGGGGAATCCTCAACTCCATCGCCGACGGCGTTATCGTTACCGATTCCAACCATAAAATCATCCTTTTTAGCCCCTCCGCCGAACGGATTCTCGGGCTTTCCAGCGAGGATGTCGTTGGGCACCCCGTCTTCGATTTTATCGGTGTCTACGGCGCCGGCGGGACGCGCTGGGCTGACGTGATCCGCGCTTGGAGTCAGAACCCAACTTCAGTCGGCCAGATGGCGTTCCTTACCGAGCAGCTTGAGCTTGAAGACGGTCGTGTGATCTCGATCCACCCGGCGCCCATCGTCCTGGGCGACGAATTCCTGGGAACGGTCTCTATCTTCCGCGATATCTCGCGTGAGGTCGAAGTGGACCGTCTAAAATCCGAGTTTGTCGCCACCGTCAGTCACGAGTTGCGCACGCCGATGACGTCGATCAAGGGCTTTGTCGATCTGCTCTTGATGGATGTATCCGGCGAGTTGGCGGACGAACAACGACGCTTCCTTGAAATCATACGCAGCAATACCTTCCGCCTGGAAATCCTCGTTGGCGATCTCCTGGACATCTCCCACCTTGAATCAGGAAAAGTCACACTCTCCTTCCAAGCGCTGGATGTTCACCAGCTCCTGGATGAGATGCGCGAACACGTCGAGCACAGGAGTCATGAGGAAGAAAAGCAGATCAGCTTCCAGATCGAAGCTCCACAGAGGCTACCCAAACTCAGGGGCGACCTCGAACGTGTGCGGCAGATCCTGGCCAATCTGGTCGAGAACAGCTTCAACTTCACACCATCAGGGGGCATGATCCGCATGCGCGCCAGACAGGTGGGGGATCAGATTGAGATCGATGTGATCGACAACGGCATGGGTATCTCCCTGCCGGAACAAGAGCGCATCTTCGAACGCTTTTTCCGCGGTGAGCAATCGCTTTTGCTGGGTATCTCGGGCACCGGTCTGGGCCTTTCAATTGTACTTAACCTAGTCGAGATGCACGATGGGCGGATATGGGTTACTTCAGACGGAATTCCGGGAAAGGGATCCACCTTCACGGTATCGCTTCCGGCCGTTAGCGCAAAAGATGATGCGGAAGATGGTGGGGGATAGAGATGGCAAAGATTCTTGTCGCGGAAGATGAACGCGATATCCGCGAGCTCATTGAGTTTGCACTTAACTATAACGGCCATGACGTCCTGACCGCGGTCGACGGTGTCAGCGCCTGGGAGCTTACGATGGCGGAACAGCCTGATCTGGTGCTGCTTGACGTACGCATGCCGCGCATGGATGGATACGAAGTGTGCCGCAGGATCAAACGCAGCGAAAAATTGCGTCACACCCCCGTCGCCTTCCTCTCTGCGAAAGGACAGGAAGCTGAGATTCAGGCGGGTCTGGATGCTGGTGCTGAGGAGTACATTCTAAAGCCCTTTTCCTTGGACCAACTTGACCAGGCGGTCGCCCGATTGCTAAACGATTGATGGTTAGAAAACTTGGATGAAACCAGCGCTCTATGCGCGGTGCCCCTTGACATCATCAGACAGATAGAAGGGTTATTTTTCGGAAAGCACCCAATAGCCCCCCTAACCGCCCGTAGATTTCTAATCTACGGGTGTTTTACTAGAAAATGTACCCTCACTCGCAGATCGCAGGATGCGTCTGCAACCTAGAGCGTAGAGACGCAGCATGCTGCGTCTCACCATGTTGCCTCTCTGTAACCAGGGCAGATCTTCGGTGTTGAATCAATCTGACATCATCCAGAATCACAGCGAAATCCTCTTAAATAATGTTATACTACTTATAGCATCTTGATAGTAGACGCACGGGGAGTCCAACCGGACTGAGAGGAGGGCTACGACCCTCGACCCGCAGAACCTGATCCGGATCATGCCGGCGTAGGGATGGCAGCACACGTTGCATCACCAAAAGCAGCCACTCCCTACCCAAGGAGTGGTTTTTTCTATGCGGCATCGCACGCTCATCCTCACAAACGGAGATCTCCTAGATGGCCCCGCGCTTAAGAAGCGCATCGACGCCTGGAGCCCCGAGCAGGTAATAGCCGCAGATGGCGGCAGCCGCCATGCGTCTGCACTTGGACTAGAAATCGACCTTTTAGTGGGAGACCTCGACTCAATTGAAGCCGACCAGCGCGAGACCCTTCGAGCGCAGGGCACGCAATTCGAACAGTTTAAAGCCGAGAAGAACGAGACAGATCTCGAATTAGCGCTGCTTCGTGCCGTCGAAAAAGGCGCAGCCGAAATCGCTGTCGTCGGCGTCGTCGGTGATCGGCTGGATATGGTCCTGGCGAACATTCATCTGCTCACACTAGATGCCTTAAACCCAATACGTGCAGAACTCTGGCTCGGGCGCCAAACCGCCTGGCTGGTTCGCCCTCCCGGTGATGAATTTAAAGGCGCTCCGGGCGATACGCTGAGCCTGATCCCCGTGAAAGGGGACGCAATGGGTGTTACCACCACGGGATTGGTTTATCCGCTGCAGGGAGATACGCTCTACTTCGGCTCTTCCCGGGGTGTCAGCAACGTAATGGAACAGGAGGGTTGCCGCGTTGATTTGGAAACGGGGATCTTGCTTGCGGTGCATACACAATCTGTATAACCCCTGCGGATCCTGCGCTGCTCACCCCCAGACAAGTAGTTGTCAATCCGTTTCGTATGGAAATGGAGGCAATGGAGGATTATAGAACATGCCCATCTTTCCCGAACGCACAGTGAATGTTTCCGTTCAGGTGCTACCTCTGCATGAAGATGTGTACCGAATTGTTGACCGCGCCATCGGTGTCATTGCCGAGAGCGGCGTTAAATACGAGGTTGGTCCGATGGAGACCGTAATGGAGGGGGGTTTGGATACCCTGCTTGAGGTCGCAAAACAGGCGCACCTGGCCTGTTTCGAAGCTGGTGCAGAAAAGGTGGTTACGTTGATCAAAATCGGCGACAGCATCACCGGGACATCCATCGAAGAGAAGGTCGCCAAATACCGCAGCCGTTGACCATGACCTCAACATCAACCGTGGAGATCACCGCATATGGACGGTAGAGATAAGGTTATCCAGCCTCGAGCGACACGCTTCTGGCATGAGGCTTTTCCGCCGCTTCTGCTCGTTTGCTTCGTTTTGCTCGTATGGCAGACCGTCGCCATTCGCAGCGGTCTCTCGGCTTTCATCCTCCCCTCGCCAATCCAGGTCGCTCAAGCCACATACGAGACCTGGGACCTGCTGCTCCCCGCGATCGGGACGACGATGGTGGAGACTGGCATAGGTTTGAGTATCGCCATCGTGCTCGGTGTGGTAATCGCCGGCGTGATGGACGTCTCAAACTTGCTACGCAGATCGCTCTATCCAATCCTTGTCGCTTCACAGACCGTGCAGATTCTGGCGATCGCGCCTTTGCTAATCATCTGGTTCGGATTTGGGCTTCTGCCGAAGGTTCTCGTCGTGATACTAATCTGCTTCTTTCCATTGGCAGTCAATACAGCGGATGGGCTCGCCTCAGCAGATCCGGACCTGGTCGCCCTTCTGCGTTCTATGGGGGCAAGTCGCAACCAAATCTGGCGCATGGTCCGGCTTCCCGCCGCGCTGCCCTCCTTCTTCTCCGGACTGCGGATTGCCGTCACCTACAGCGTCGTTGGCGCAACAATCGCAGAATGGGTGGGGGGTTCAGTTGGACTCGGTCTTTACATGCTGCGGTCGAAGAATGCTTTGGCGACGGATCAGGTATTTGCAGCCATCGTCGTGACCTCGGTCATCAGCATTGGTCTCTATACGCTGGTGTATGCCCTGGAGCGCGCCGTGCTTCCGTGGTACCACACCACCCAGCGTGAAGAACATTGGGAGGGCGCGGGTATTTATTGACCGCGCAGAAATATGATCCGGTTTGATTATCTTTAGCAGGAAAATAATTATGAGAAACTGGAGTTTGATATCTCTTATGCTCGTACTCATCCTCGTCCTTGCAGGTTGTGCAGGACAGAGTGAGACCCCCACCATGCAGGATGTGACGTTAATGCTGGATTGGGTTCCGAACACAAATCACACAGGCATTTTTGTCGCCCAGGCTAACGGCTACTTCGAAGACGCGGAGTTGAACGTCACGATCATTGAGCCCGGTGAAGTCTATGCGGAACATGCCGTCGCTGCAGAAGTTGCCGACTTCGGCGTCAGCTTCCAGGAGCAGGTTACGC
Organism: uncultured Anaerolineales bacterium; assembly: GCA_965195195.1. GTDB lineage: Bacteria > Chloroflexota > Anaerolineae > Anaerolineales > E44-bin32 > E44-bin32. The sequence goes on from CBDAFF010000069.1 coordinate 46,847, forward strand.
TCGCCCGCGCCGATGATGTGCCGATCGTGTCCATCGCGGCGATGATCCAGCACAACTCATCCGGCTTCGCTTCACGTGCCGAGCTCGGTGCCCACTCTCCCCGCGATTGGGAAGGGCTGCGGTATGGCTCGTTCGGCAGCCCATTTGAACCACCAACGCTACAGGTGCTCATGAACTGCGACGGGGGCAATTTTGAAGCGCTAGAGATCGTCGACACAGGTTTTTCGGATCCTCTAGCACTGCTCGACGAGGCCGTGACCGATCTGGCCTGGATTTTCTACGGCTGGCAGGGCATTCAAGCCGAGTATGAAGGCATTGATCTGCAGATCGTGATGATGGAGGATTGGTTCGATTGCATCCCGGATTATTACACACCGGTCCTCATCGCCAGTGAAACTACGATCCGCGAGCGCCCGCAAGTGGTGCGCGCCTTCCTAGAGGCGATTGAGCGCGGTTATCGTTTTGCAATCGACAACCCCGACCAGGCCGCAGACATCCTGCTTGATGCCGTCCCCGAGCTGAAGGATGAACTCGTTCACAGAAGCCAATCCTGGCTATCCCCACGCTATCAAGCTGACGCCTCTCGCTGGGGAGAGCAGGAACTCCAGGTCTGGCAAGCATATTCAACGTGGATGGTTGAGAATGGGATCCTCTCCGAATCCATTCAAGCCGAAGACGCCTTCACCAATAAATACCTTCCAGGGAGCCAGTGATCCGGTGCGAAAGTTAAGCGTCGAAGTCCAGGGGGTTAGCAAGACCTTCCGTGCGGATGGTCAATCAGTTAGGTCTCTCGATGATATTACGCTGCGCATCGAGGAGGGCGAGTTCCTCACCCTGATCGGCCCTTCGGGGTGCGGGAAGAGTACACTTTTTAACCTGATCGTAGGGTTGTTAGAACCCGACGAGGGGGATATTTACCTCGAAGGGAAAATCTGTCGCAAGCGAATCGGCCGCGTAAGCTACATGCCTCAGCGCGATCTTCTGCTCCCCTGGCGGAACATCCTTGATAACGTGATCATCCCCCTTGAGCTCGCCGGGGTGCCGCGAGAAGAAGCGCGCGCCCGTGCGCAATCTATGCTGCCTCTCTTCGGGCTGGAGGATTTTGCCAACAGCTACCCCAGCGCTCTTTCGGGTGGCATGCGCCAACGGGCCGCGCTGCAGCGCACGATGCTCGCCGAGAAATCGATCCTGCTCTTGGACGAACCTTTCGGAGCCCTGGACGCGCTCACCCGTCGTGAGCTTCAGGGCTGGCTGCTCGAGGTTTGGCGTTGTTTCGGTCAAACCGTCATTTTTATCACACATGATGTTGAGGAAGCCATATACCTTGGCGATCGCGTGTCTGTGATGAGCCCTCGCCCGGGTCGGATTGTCAAGACTGTCGATGTCCCTTTGCCGCGCCCGCGCCGGCAAGCTATGATCACCGAACCGGTCTTCTCCTCGCTCCTCGCCGAGCTTCTCGAAGCGCTCGGGGTAACGATCTAATCCCGTTCGTGGGCTGCACAAAAATAAAGGCTGAATGATGGGCATCACCATAACGGTTCACAAGCTCGATGAGCAGGGAGTTGAGGTCTTCCGCTATAGCGGCACACTTATGGGTGAACAAGGGGCTAGCATCACGATCGAAGCACGATTCGATCGTTCTGATGTTCAATTCTTTGGGCTAACATTTCGGGAGGGCGATCGCTTTATCGAGACCTACTTGACCGATCGCTGGTTTAATATCTTCGAGATCCACGACGCCGATGATGACCACCTCAAAGGCTGGTACTGCAACATCACCCGCCCGGCTCGAATCGAGCAGGGGCACATATACGCGGAGGACCTGGCGCTCGATTTGCTCGTTTACCAGGATGGGCGCGTGCGCGTATTGGATGAAGATGAGTTCGAGGAGATGGAGCTAAGCGAATCCGATCGCATGAACGCCCTATCTGCGCTCGAGGACCTCAAGCAATGGGTCAAGGCGCGCAAAGGGCCATTCTCCAAACTCGCGGCGGAGAATCGCCCAACGATGTGACCTGCCTCAAAACACCGGCAATGGATATTCTGTTAAAGAGAAGCGCTCTGAGGTTCAGAACGCTTTTTGGGCATTCGCTCGACGCCACAGAATCCAGACGATGTACGCCGTCACCACAATCAAAATCGAGGCGATGAGCACCGGCACCACGAAGGCCAGGATGGAGATGACCAGCGCAGTCAAATCCTCGGCCATGCTGACGGGCACATTCCCGATGCCTCCCGTCGTAGCGGTGACCGCAGGGCGAACGACGGCGGACTTAGCCGCATGCACACCGCCAGCGATGAATAATCCGGCGATAATGCTCAAGATAGGGCTGACCTCTGTGATCACATTGGCACTCACGGCAAAAGCGAAGGCGCCGGCTACGGGTCGAACGAAGGTCTGAATGGCATCATTGACGTGGTTCACCGCCGGGATCTTATCTGCAAAGAACTCAACTACGCTGAGGACCACCAGGATACCTATAACCCACCAACTGCTGAGTGCATCCCAGGGGGGGGTGAGCGTCATCAAATCTGTAAAGCGGGCGACCAGCGCCATAATCAATAGGGGTATGTAAGCGTTCAGGCCGGCGCTGGCGGCCAGTCCAAATGCAGCGAAAACACCGCTCAATGGGTCCATTTTCTTCTCCTCTACAAGTGGAAACCGCCCCAGGTTCCGGTCAAAGTATAACGCAACAGATCAATCAGCCCAATCTGAAGAAGGCCGAGCATCAATCCTGCTGCGAGCGGGACGATCAGATCACGCCATGTACTTGACTTCTGTGTTCGACGCAGAAGCGGGATCGTGATCAACGAGTACGCCAGCGTAAGAAGCAGCAGAACCCCGAGGCTGCTCAATAGAGCTAAAGGATAAAGCAGAAGCGGGTTCTCGCTCAACACCGCCAGGTTAACAACGCCGACAAGGGTGAGCAGCACGAGAAGTTCGTACGGCGAGCGCAATACCCGCTCTGATTTCCAGTCTTTCCATGCGTACTGGCTGAATACGGGGTAGACAAGCGTCACGAGCGTAATTCCAACCAGGCTGCCGGTAATTAACCGCAGGGTGTTATGAGGTGTATAGAGCTGCATTGCCGAGGGGAGCATCGATAGAAAAGAATTAGCCCCGTCCACAACCCAGGTCAAACCCAGCCCGATGACCGCTACCAGCACCACTCTGCTCGGATAGAGGCTGGCTTTCGTACGCCGAAGCGCGTAATACGCAAAAGCGATCAACGCCCCCAGAAACATCCCTGTGCAGCGCGCACAGAGCGGAAGCGGCCGTGCTCCCAGGTGGAAGGAGCGCAGGTCGATCCGGTGGCACACCGCATAACCGATGGCGTCTGCCTTTCCCAGGATGCCATCCGGTGTGTAGTACAACCACAGCCCTACCACGAGCGCCGTTAGAACGAACACAATAGCGTTCGCCAGGCGCCTGTACCGGGAGCTCTGGGAAGACGTTTCGCTTTCGCTGGTCACGCGGGTGATTATAATCGAGCGCGGGTTGGATTGAGTGTCCTGGGGGACATCGCTCCGACTAATACATCTTCTTGACGGACAAAATCAGTGACGGTTATAATCACTGCACGTTCCTCGGTAGCTCAATCGGCAGAGCAACCGGCTGTTAACCGGTAGGTTAGTGGTTCGAGTCCACTCCGAGGAGCCTTTGATCACTCCACAAGTGCGCATCCTTTAGTCAGGATGCGCATGTATTTAACCACCCGGAACCTACCCTTACGAATTTCTTTGCTCACGCCACTTCATTAAAACCCCGCACTTCAATGACTCACCTAGCGGTTCTTGAATTCATGCTCGATTGGAATACTTGATGAATAAGGTTTCCTGGAACGGGTCCGTTGATCTATTCCTGGGTGGATGAGCCAGACGGAGATGCAGGATTCTGCAAGATATCTTCGAGTACGTTGAGCCGATAGTGCGCCGAAGAGTCTATCCGATCATAATTCCGCGTGGCTAGATATTCTTGAACCACGGGCAGGTTTAGACGCCCAGAAAAGACTTGCTCGGGTTCATACTCCACCAGGATTTCTAAGATCTGATCCTCCGTAAGAACTCCCGCCGCAATCCGTTTCTTCGATAGGACAGCCAGGTAGGGTGGTACAGGCAGCTGTGTGCGAAATGCAAACATGGGTCGATCTGTGTACACCCAATTCGTTAGATGCGCGTAGTCCGCCATCAAAGCTAAGATTTCTTCGTCCTCACTATACTCAACCGGTTGTGCGCGGAGGTTCGGGAGTTTAAGATCGAATTGCTGGATAGTAGACGGTAATCTATAAAACGTGAATGTCACGGCAAGGGTCCAGATAAAAATACCCATCGCGATGCCTAAAACATTCCTTTCTCTTGATTGCAGGATCTTATGCAACTTGGACAGTCCATCGCCGATAGCAATTCCAGCTAGAATCGCGGCGGGAACCGTGACGAGGAGTTGTTGATGATGCCAGAATGGGACGTTGATGAAGAGGGAGATTGAACCTATGGCCACCCATGCAACCAAGTACATCGCCGTCCAGGATCTCGAACGCAGGGCAGCGATGGCACCAAGGAATGCCAGGATGAGCATAGGTATGGAGTACTTAAAACGCGAAAGATATATAACGATTCTGTTATCTGCATAAGCTCTGAATAACACCGAGTCGCCTGCAAGCAAGTGCCCCTGAATGAGCTGAAAAACGTTTGCTGGTTTGACAACGATGAGCAGGATGCTCCCAACGGTCACTGCGAAGATTGCGAGCCAAACCGCCGAGGGTCTGCATGCCTTCAGCCAGTCACGATGTTGGCGGTAATCCCACCAACCGCTGAGCAAGATGCCCGATAATAAAATCGGTCCCAGGATGGCCGTGAAAGCCTTGGTCATAATCGAGAGTCCAAAGGCGATAGCGGACACAATGAGCCATTTAACATCGCCGTATTTGTGCCACAAAGACAACGTATAAAAAGAGAGCAGGGCAAGGGCGATGGCGGGTAAGCCAATCATGATAGACACACTCAGAACAAGGTAATAAGGGAGAAGCATGATGGTGAGAATTCCGAAAACCGCATGGATGTTCCCCCAAAATTGACGCAAGTACTGAATTGCCAGCCAAAGAGTAGCCGCCGAAAATAGCAGCTCGAGCCCACGACCGGCAGGGATGCTTAATCCAAAGGTCCGGAAACAGAGGGTAAGCAGCATTGTGAAGAGTGGAGGTTGATCGCTCCAGATCTCGGCATAAAGTTGGTACCCCTTAATATTCATCATCGCTTTGATGGCGTTTATTCCCTCGTCAGGGTTAAATTCGAAACGGTAACGAAACGGGAAAAAAAGCACCATAAAGATTATGAATATCAGGGGGATTGCATGCCAAAAAATTGGCGGGATCGCGTTTCTTCTTACGGAATGCAATTCTATATCCAATGGGCTGGGGTTCCTTTATTGAAGGGTCTGCTTTCCATGTATATAGAAATCAATATATCACGGAAAGTGACCTCGTAAATACCCTGATGTCACAAAGAGTCACCGGGGGTTGAAACGAGCGCATTTACTTTCAACGTAGGTACTTGTATTTTGACTCACAACGAGTAACAATACCTCATTACCCAACAAAAGGAGGCCAAAACCACATGATTGTATACATCATCATCATTGGCATCAGTTTAATCGCTTTGTTCGCGATCGGGCGTAACATTTTACACGGGCTAAACAGTCGCAATTGGCCAATAACTGAGGGGAGGGTCGTGCACTCAGGTGTACAAGCTCACCATAGCATAGATGACGAAGGGGACACTTCGACGACGTATGGAGCTTCAATCCAATACGAGTTCAATGTATCCGGACAAGAAATCCAGGGGACGCGAAGATCATTCACAGATATGCGCACAAATTCGGTTCGACGAGCTGAGGAGATCCTGGCGCGTTATCCCCAGGACAGCTCGGTCACGGTTTACCATCATCCGGATAAACCATCCCTCAGTGTCCTTGAACCTGGGGTTAAATGGTGGACCTACGTATTGATGATCATCGTTTTTGGGTTACTTGTTTTTGGGGTTATAGGCGCATTAGGTGTGGTCGGGTAAGATCCTTTCGGCGACACACATACACAGGAACGTTACGCAGTCGTCGTATGGTTTTTGTTGCTCTGTTTATCATTAAAATGCGAGGGATCCTTGAAAAGCTGGCGAAGGGTCCAGCGGGCCGGCTATCCGTCTGTAAGCTCCGTTGCGCCGCGCAAACCCGCGACTGACAGGCCGCCCGAGGTAATTCACAGTGTTACAGAAAAAGGATTTTCTCTGGATACTTGCCTACCCAATCTACCAAATCATTGGGACGATCCGACACGAGGGGAGTCATGCACTCGTTGCGCTGCTGGAAGGCGCCAGAGTCACCGAGTTTGTGTTTTGGCCGTCGATCACGAAATATGGTTTCTATTGGGGTTACGTTCGAATTACCGGCTCGACCGACTGGGTATTCCTTGCTGCTCCATACCTGGTTGATCTGCTAACGTTCGCCATCTTCTTCTGCATTTGTATGCGGTTGTTGATCCGCAGAAAATGGATTTGGCTCAACATTGTCATTATCGGCCTGATATCGCCGTTCGCGAACTCCCTCTATAACTACTGGGGCAGCGCGGGATCCAGCAATGACGTGGGGAAGCTGTTGGAAATACTGCCGAGCAATGTCGTTCATGGATATTTCTGGCTGACCTTGCCGGTTTACGTCATTGGCATCTTTTTGGTATTCAGGTTTTCCAAGACAGCACGCTTTATGAAGACCCAAAAGGGTGAAATCCAAGATTAATCATTGTCGACCAACTTCCTTGGGCAGACGGATGCCGAGTTGAGGCCATAATTATCGGGGAGCAGTGCTCTACCTCTGAACGTAACGTGGTATTCTCCTTCGCGGTGAAGCAGCCCGAAGCTAACATCACGGTAGATGTGGGTGTTTTTCTAAGCCAGAAATAATAAGTGAATTGCCCATTATCGTGCTGTAAGTTTCCAATTTGTTCTTCACACGATCGCCACATGCTCAATTATGGAGGGGATGATGTCCCGGAGAATACAATTCGCGTTCCTGCTGGTCTTCGCTGCACTCCTGGTGATCAACCCGCATGAAGCCACAGCACAAGAGAACCCACCCATCCGTGCCGTCGCGATTACGATTGATAACAATTATCCTGATGGCCTGACATTTCATATCCACGCCGTGGCGGATTCCCCCATCACAAACATCATGCTGTACTACAAGGATCAGGGTGATATATCCACCACGCGTCAACCCGTTGAATTTGAATCGGGCACTGAAGTGGTCGCTTCCTATACCTGGGACACTTCGCGGATCACGGTTGCACCGAGCAGTCCGATTTTCTTCCATTGGGATCTTGAAGATGAGCAAGGCAACCAACTCACAACCCCCGAGGAATTAGTTTATTACGACGATCTTCGGTTCCCCTGGATGGAGATCAGCGATCCGGAACTGATCGTGCGCTGGTATGACGGCACGGATGCCTTCGGTCAATTCATCTATGACGCGGCGAGAGAATCGCTGACGCGGATGGAGGAACAAACAGGCGAGCAGCTGGATTTCCCCATATTTGTACTCGTGTATGCCAACCAGGAGGATTTTGCCTCTTGGCATTTCTTCGTCGATGACTGGGTCGGAGGTCAGGCTTTTACACCACTTGGGATCACCACAGATATCATCTCACCTTACTCCAATCCGGATTGGATCCTGGCTGTCGTCCCCCATGAGATCGCCCACCTTTTCTTTTACCAGGTCATGTATTCTCCGATTGCTTCATGGCCATCATGGCTGGACGAGGGGCTGGCCCAGTACTATGAAGCGACCGATCCGCTTCCTGCTCTAGAGCGCGTCGAATCCGCGGCCAGGGGGGGGACCATACTTCCTCTGATCTCCCTGACCGGCAGTTTCGGGCGCGATCCAGAGCAGGTGAGGCTTTCCTATGACGAATCCCTCAGCGTTGTGATCTTTATTCTTGAGACCTGGGGGGAGGCGGGACTACAGAGTCTCATCGAGGTATTCCGGACGGGGGAGAACCCGCGCCCGGCGATTGAAACCGCGCTCGGTCTGACCTGGGAGGAGTTTGAAGCCGCCTGGATAACTTGGATGGGGGTCCCGGCAACACCGAAGCCCTCGCCGGTTCCAACCGCTACGCTCGTCTACCCCACAGCTCCAAGCGGCTGGCCCACTCCAACCAAGCTAATAAAAACAACGGCGACTGAGAGCCCGGAATCGACATCGTCTGATCTGAGCTCAACACCAGACCCTTCTGCTGTAAGCGGTAAAGGGAGCGTGTCGTCGTGGCTCTGTGGAGGGTCGACTCTTGGAGCGCTGCTCTTGCCCGCCTTGGTTTGGATGGTCCGACGCAGGGAAGATAATTAGCATACCTGCACTCTAATGTGGGGGGTTAAACTCTTACTTAATTCCAACCACATTATGCCGTTTGGCACTCAAAATGATTCTCATACTGCTAGGTCAGAGACCGCAAATCACGCCGCAGGAGACACACCAAGAGCACGCAAGGAGCTCGAGTCCAGCCCGAAGTCTAAGCAATGCAAAAGAGGCGGATCCTCTCCGACCCGCCTCTCTCCTTAAGTTCAACCAATGCCTGGAGAAAGATTAACTTAATTCCTTCAGTAAACTGCGCACTTCGGCCGGGTCGGAGAGGAAGTATCGAGCCTTCGACCGCTCGGGGACACCGATCTTCACTGTCCAACCCGATTCGGGGATCACTTCAAAGAGCGCCTCATCGGTGACGTCATCGCCGACCGCCAGGATGAAATCGTAGGGTGGTTTCGCGGACAGCCATGGATGTGCGGCTCGCCCCTTGCTTACGGTGCTCGGTTTTACCTCCACCACTTTATGCCCCTGCAGGATGTGCAGTGAGGTGTTGGCAATATAACCTTCGATCGTGTCGATCAGCTCAACGGCACGCTGAGAACCCAGGCCAGGGTCAGACCGGCGGTAATGCCACACTAGCGCTGCACCCTTTTCCTCTAGGAGAGCGCCTGGCGTGCGATCGACGAACATTTCAAATACCGGTCTTAACTGCTCCTTCCAGTCATCGGTGAAATCCTCATCAACCTGGTCCCACTGTTTCTGGTCGGCGCGGCGGATCATCGCTCCGTGTTCGGCAACGAGATCCATTCCCACTTCACCCAGCCAGTCATCGAGAGTCTCCGCATCGCGGCCGCTGATGATGACCATCGTGTTTTTTAGATCACATGCGAGCGGCGTGAGCAACGCGATTAGTTCTTCGTCAGGTTGCGCTCTTTTGGGTGTGGGGGCAAAAGGAACTAGCGTCCCATCGTAGTCAAGTAGGAGCAATCGGCGTTCCGCGCCCTCATACGCCTGTATCAACTCCTGTTTCAGTTCCCCCTGCAAGCGCTTGGGAAGATGGAGCCTGCGCACCTCCTGCACCCTTGCAAGCTGACTCAGGAAATCATCTGCCCAACGCTCTGTATCATAGCGGCGGAGCCGGGCACGCATGGTCGCGTTGCGCGCCTCCTGTTCCTCGATGGGCATTTCCAGAGCTTGATGCAGAGCTTCCACGAGCATTTCTTCATTATGCGGATTGACGATGATCGCTTCACCCAATTCCGCCGCTGCGCCGGCTGTTTCACTCAGCACAAGAACACCTGTCCCATCCGGTCGTGAGATTAGATATTCCTTAGCCACGAGATTCATCCCATCCCTCAAAGGAGTAACCAGCGTGACATCCGCCAAGAGGTACAGCGCGATAAGCTGCTCAAAGGGAACGGATCGATAGAGATAGGTGATCGGCGCCCAGCCAGGTTGGCTGAGCTGTCCGTTGATACGTCCGATTAACTCATCAACCTGGCTTTTTAGATTCTGATACTCTGGCACACGTGTCCTCGAGGGGACCAACAATGAAAGCAAAGTCACGCGCCCTAGCCAATCCGGATGGCGAGAGAGAAATTTCTCAAAGGCGTTTAGACGCTGAATGATGCCTTTCGAGAAGTCCAGCCGATCTACGGTGAGGATAACTTTGTGCTCCCCAACTTGCTGGCGCAATGCTTCAAGCTCATGTTTGACTTCCGGCATTTCGTGGGCGGTGCTATAGCGGTTAATGTCCACGCCCAGCGGGAAAGTATCTACTTTAATAGCGCGATCACCGACTGTCACTCGCCCAAAATCCTGTTCCAGCCCCTGGATGCGCAGCAAACTACTCAGGAAATGGCGTGCGTAATCGTAGGTATGAAAACCAACCAGATCCGCGCCGGTTAAGCCCTCGAGAATCTCTTCTCTCCAGGGAAGCATCCGGAAGATCTCATACGATGGAAACGGTATATGCAGGAAAAATCCAATTGCCGCATCCGGCAGTGATTCGCGCAACATGGCAGGCAGCAGCAGCAAGTGGTAATCGTGAACCCAGATTGTGTCACCGGGGAGGGCAACCTCGAGGACTTTCTCACAAAAGCGTGCGTTCACCTCCTGGTATGCCTGCCACTCCAGATGATCATAGTGCGCATATTGTGGAAAGTAGTGAAAGAGCGGCCAGATTGACCCGTTCGAGAAGCCGTTATAGTAGAGGTTGAACTGCTTCCTGGGCAAGAAGATCGGAACACTGCCGAATTCGTCGGATAGTCTCGCGAAGATTTTCGCCTGCTGCTTGGGATCATCCTCATGAATGCCTGGCACGCCCAGCCAGAGCATATCCATCTCCTCCCGCACTGCGTTCAGCGTCGTCGCCAGACCGCCGACACTGGGATTATAGATGTATCCGCCGTCATCTCTTTCCAAGCTTACGGGAAGCCGGTTGGAAACCACAATCAACCGCTGTTGTCGGTCTTCGGTTTTCGCATGCATGGAGCACCTGCACTCTGGCTTGAGCTAGCCAATATCTGGACAGATTGTAAAGGGCGCATCGAGCGGGAGAGTGCCCCTCAATCAAGGCCTGCGTTCATTTTGCTGTAGCCCTATAGGCTCGAGCATCGCACACCTGCTGCACTCGGAGGCTATTGTTCTTTCTTCTTCTACACTCGATAGAATGTCTACCTTGTCGGGAAGCGGACCTATGGCTTACTCTTCCGAACCTTCCCACCAAGGTTGATAACGGCGAACCTTCTCAATCAGTTTATTCTTCGTCTTGGTGTCTGTCGCTCCCGCCAATTCCTTCTTCAGCAATCTCATTTTCTTTTGGCGGCGTTGTCGGCGTCTTCGTTTTCGATCTTTTTCAGTCAGTGGCATTCGTTTAAAACCTCCGTTCATTCTTGGGTGTTGCATGCTCCAAGTCAACATTCTGTTGATATATGATAACGCATCTACGCTGGTAGCACCGAACTTACTCGCTCAATATCCACAGTTATCTACTGGGCATGTGCAATCCGGCGATGGAACACCTCTCATGTCTAGTTTTCAATAAGCTTTTGTTTCAATGGTGTGACAGTCCCTGAATATTAACGATTTATTAATCCTTTTGTTGTATGATATTCATGGTGGGGAACGGTTTTTTAGGCATGGTTCGGTTTAACTCCTTTATGAATATCCAACTTCGCCACAAGTATTTATCCCTTCCATATTGGTTTAGCGTAAAAAATCCTGATCCATTCCTTGTAATTATGGATCATCTTAAGGGCGTGACCTGCTTATGATTAATGAGTTCGAGTTACTCGCAAACAAAGTTATCGAAGCAACAAAAGAAGTCTCGCTCTCTGAAGAAGAGCAGGCCTCAATCCAGCAGCTATTCCAACTCGGGGGAGAACAAGGGTACATCACGCTGGATGACATTGCCTCTCAATTTCCCGAATCCGAAGCTTCTCTCCCAGTGATTGAACGCGTCTACGATATGCTGCTTAACGCAGGTATCGAAATCCTTGATGAGGAAGAGGTTTCTGATAAGAAACCCGCTGTTGCGGTCAAGGAAGAAGAGGTAGAGAAGGAAGATGAAAACAAGCTCGCTGAAGTAAGCGCGATCGACGCAATTGATTCGGGTGATTCTGTAGGTTTATACCTCAGCCAGGTAGGCAGAGTACCTCTGCTTACACGCGATGAGGAGGTCGAACTTTCCAAGCGCATTGAGCGCGGTCGTAGAGTACGCAATAATCTTGCGCGTGGTCCGGTCTCTCCGAAACAACGCATGAAATTCGAAAGATTCATTCAAGACGGAATGGCTGCTCGTGAACACCTGATCATGGCCAACTCACGTCTTGTAATCAGCGTAGCTAAGAAATACGTCGGCCGCGGTGTGCCACTGCTCGACATGATCCAGGAAGGTCACGTTGGGTTAATGCGCGCCGTGAAGAAATTCGATTACCGACGTGGGCACAAATTCTCCACATATGCCACCTGGTGGATTCGCCAGGCTGTGACAAGGTTGGTCGCAGACCATGGTCGCACCATCCGTATTCCCGTTCATATGGGCGATCGCATTAACCGCATGCTGCGCAGTCGACACAAACTGACGCAGGAATTGGGACGTGAACCCGTCCGCGAGGAGCTTGCAGCATGCCTGGAGGTCTCCCCCCACGATGTTGACTACATGCTTCGCGTAGCACAGCGTCCTCTCTCCTTAGAGAAACCGACAGAGCAAGAAGGGGACGCCGTAATCGGGGATTTCATCGAGGATCAGGACGCCCCGGCCCCCGAAGAGATCACCCTTCAAGAGATCTTGGAGGAACGAGTGCAGGACCTGCTGGAAACCCTGCCTCATCGGGAAGCCCTCGTGCTGCGCTTGCGTTACGGTCTTGAAGCCGGGCAAGTCCATACGCTCAAAGAAATCGGCGAGAAGATGGGTATCACGCGCGAACGTGTGCGACAGATTGAAGCCCAAGCTCTGCGCCGCCTGCGCAATCCAGGATTGCGCCGGGAGCTCGTGGATTACGTCCGAACCTGATTTTTTTTCGCTAACCTTCGTTGATAAAAAAACGCACCTCTAGAGAAAATCCAGAGGTGCGTTTCTTGTACGCCTTTTGCTTATTTCCCTCTCTCCGCATGGGTGAACCGTCAGCATCCGTGAGAGCAGGCATGGTTGCTATTTTTAGATTGGAGTTGGTTGGGAAT
>CBDAFF010000070.1:0-17936 GCA_965195195.1 uncultured Anaerolineales bacterium
GATCATGCGCAAGATTGCACTCAATGTCTTGAGGAAAGAGAAGACGAAAAAGTGTGGTGCAAAAGCGAAGCGGCTTATCTGCGCCATGGACATGGATTATCTGCTCAAGGTTATCAATTTATGAAAACGCGATTGCCCTGGATACCCCAACCCCCTTCGGTTCTAAACTTCGCCACCCAGAGAGCTGCTGGCTTTGCCCTTAAAAAGTTAGGGACTTCGCAAGACACTCATAAGGATCGGTTTGACAAATTATTTCGTCCACACGCAGTGATTTTTTTATGGAACCTAGACTGTTCGCCTCCGGATCCTGTCCTTCGAAGTCCCCGGTTCTGTCGAGGTCGAATTTCCCGGTTTCGCTCTGCGCCCCCAAAGGGAAGCGGAGTGAGGTTTGCGAGGCAAAGCCCCCGACCGCAGAGAGTTGGGAACGAAGTCCCTGGTTTCACTCTCCGTCCCTCGCGATCGCTCAGCATCCTGTAAGCATCCCTGTAGGGGGCGTAGCGATGCGTAGTGTGGTTTCAGAGGCGGAGCTGTTGGAGGCGCTCTGAATGATATTCGCCCCCCCTCAGATGCACATTTGCCAAGCGTGAAATAAACCGCTTATCTGCTTATCTATACAGAGTGTAACTAGACTATATAGCTCCGCTTTACATATGTGACATCCTTCACATAGCCTTTGTGACGCTTGTCACTAACCCCGTTCGTACCCACTCGATAAACTCACTACTGTCATATATACGAGTATTCGAATACATCCACTAACTATGTGAACTGGAATGGAGCAATGCTTATGAGCTCGCTCGAACATGAGGTCAACCAATTGCACTCTGAGATCTGCGCCGGCCTTGCGGACCCAAAACGGATCCTGATTCTCTACGCGCTGGCGGAGGGCTCGAAGAACGTCACAGAGTTAGCAGAGTTCCTGGGGCTACCCCAACCCACGGTCTCGCGCCACTTAAAATTGCTGCGCGAGCGTGGGTTAGTCACGTCGCAGCGAGATGGCACCTCGATCTATTACTCAGTAGCGGACGAGCGCATCATTCAAGCCCTCGACATATTGCGCGCCGTGTTAGCCGACCGACTTCAAACCCAGGCTGGCCTGATCGAGTCCTTCACCAGCGACTCCAAGACATGAGACTTTCTCAGGAGAGAACACAATGAAAACCTTTTTAATACTCGGCGGCGGAACTGGAGGCACAATGGTGGCCAATAAGATGAGCCACCACTTGGACCCAGCAGAGTGGAAGATAATCGTCGTCGACGAGAACGAGAACCACTATTATCAACCGGGCCTTCTTTTCATCCCCTTTGGGATCTACAGCCCGGCGGATGTTGTGAAACCCAAGCGTGATTTCTACCCCCAGAACGTGGAATTCGTCTTGTCCAAGATCGAGATGATCGAACCCGATCAAAACCGTGTAAAACTTGAAAAAGGCAAACGCACGATCACCTATGACACCCTGGTGATAGCAACCGGCAGCCGCATCGCACCTGGCGAAACCCCCGGGCTTTTAGACAACGGCTGGCACAAGAACGTCTTTGACTTTTACACGATTGAAGGCGCCACCGCACTCAGCCGTTTCTTGAAATTCTGGAAAGGCGGGCGGCTGGTCTTGAATGTCGCCGAGATGCCGATTAAGTGCCCCGTCGCACCGCTCGAGTTTCTCTTCCTAGCTGACTGGTTCTTCCACGAGCGCGGCATCCGCGACGACGTTGAGATCATCTTCGCCACCCCGCTGCCAGGAGCCTTCACCAAGCCTCGGGCCTCATCGATTTTGGGCGACATGCTCGAACGGAAGAACATAAAAATCGAAGCCGACTTCAACATCATGGAAGTGGATCACACGCAGCAAGCCATCCGCTCCTATGATGAGCGCGAGATTCCTTTCGACCTGCTCGTCAGTATTCCTACCAACATGGGCTCTGAGGTGATTGAACGTTCAGGCATGGGCGACGAGCTGAGCTTTGTGCCGACCGATAAACACACTCTGCAGTCCAAGAAATGGGAGAACGTGTGGGTCATCGGCGACGCCGGCAATACCCCGACATCAAAAGCCGGTTCCGTTGCCCACTTCATGCTCGATGTGATCGTCGAGAACATACTGCGCCAGATGGAAGGCCTTCAACCCTTAGCCAAATTCGATGGTCATGCAAACTGTTTCATCGAATCCGGTTTTGAGAAGGGCATCCTCATCGACTTCAACTACGATGTCGAGCCACTTCCGGGTAAATATCCTCTTCCAGGTTTTGGACCTTTTTCCTTACTTAAGGAATCAGCCGTGAACCACTGGGGGAAGATGACCTTCCGCTGGGTGTATTGGAACATGCTCCTCAAGGGCGAAGAGATGCCCTTCGAGTCTCAAATGAGCATGGCTGGCAAGTGGAAGTAAGGGGGGAGACATGTCAAAAACAATGACCGCAACCGACCTTGAAATTGAAAGCATTCACCAGAAGCTCGATATCCTCACAGAATATGTCGAGGCGCAGCATAAACGCCAGCAGGAATTCGATGAATTGAAACAAGATGTGATACCCATCGCCAATCACATGATCAAGCTATCCATCGATGAGCTAGCGGAGATCGGAACAGAGTTTCAAGTCGAGGATCTCTTCTATTTGCTCAAACGCCTGCTTAGAAACACCGGGATGCTCATGCGCCTGGTGGATATGCTCGAAGCCGGGATGGATCTAACAGAGGAATTGAAGCCGATCGGGCTGCAGGCGTTCTCTGACATCGTCGAAACGCTTGACCGGCTAGAACGTGAGGGTTACTTCGCCTTAGTGCGCGAGGGCTGGGGAATCGTCGAACGCGTCGTC
Organism: uncultured Anaerolineales bacterium; assembly: GCA_965195195.1. Taxonomy (GTDB): domain Bacteria; phylum Chloroflexota; class Anaerolineae; order Anaerolineales; family E44-bin32; genus E44-bin32. The sequence goes on from CBDAFF010000070.1 coordinate 2,815, forward strand.
CAAGAATTTGACGAGGATGATGTGCGCGCCCTGGGCGATAATATCGTCACCATTCTTAAAACCGTGCGCAGCATGACCCAACCGGAAATCCTCTCACTCGCCGACCAAGCAGTTTCCGCTATTCAGCCAAGTGTAGAAGAAGACGAAGATGTTTCAATTTTTGCTCTACTGCGCGAATTATCAGACCCGAAGGTGCGCAAGGGTATGTCACGCATGCTCAACCTACTGAAAGTACTCGCGGACCAACCCACGAAAACGAAACAAACACCAAACTAAGGAACTAGATAAAGGAGAAATATGATGACAAATCCAATCCTTGAGAAAGTCGAATTCGATAACGATGGCTTCATGATCGATCCCAACGCCTGGACAGCAGAAATTGGCGAGGCGATCGCCGCGCGCGAGGATTTGCCGCTCACCAACCGCCATTGGGTCGTGATTAACTTCGCCCGCCAAGAATTCGAGGCGAATGACGAAGCGCCTACACTACGGCGCATCACGAAGACGACAGATGTAGACACAAAGGAACTCTATAAACTCTTCCCCGGCGGACCCGCAAAAAAGGCAGCCATGGTCGCCGGTTTGGGAAAACCCACTGGTTGCATCTAGACCGTTGAAACCAACGGAGAACACGGAGGATCACAATGGCAGAAAAAAGCAACGGCAACCGCAAGTTGTGCATCATCACGTCAAAGGGTTCGCTCGACATGGCGTATATCCCGCTCATCCTCGCCAATTCAGCCAGAATGACAGGAATTGACGTCGAGCTTTTCTTCACTTTCTGGGGGCTGGACGTCATCACGAAGAAAAAGATGGGCGGATTAAATGTGGCTACGGTTGGCAACCCGAGCATGCACCCCTGGTTCCATATCCCAACCTTACTTGGTGCCATCCCCGGCATGTCCGCCGCGGCTTCATGGATGATGCGGCAAGAGATCGGCAAGCTCGACTTCCCACCCGTCCCCGAGTTCGTCCAGTTGGTCATCGACTCAGGAGCCAATGTATACGGCTGTAAGATGTCGATGGACATGATGAAACTGACCAAAGACGATCTCGTCGACGAGGCAGAAGTTCTCGGCGCAATGGAATTCATGGAGCTATCCGAAGGGGCCCAGCTCCTACTCGTGTAGATTCATCCTTCAAGAATCAAGACGGGGCTTCCCAGTCGGAAGCCCCGATTCTCATTAAGGACTCTGGTTGCGCCTACTCTGATTCGTCCTCCGCCAAAGCCAGGAGGCGGTGTCTATGGGGGTCTTCACCATCATCAAAACCTGAAAGCACAAAGATCGCACTCGTAACCAGTGGTCCCGGATTCCTCCAGCGATGCTGGCGATGTGCCGCAAACAGGAGTGTATCCCCCGCCTCTAGCAGGTAGATCTCATCCTCAACCTGATATTCAAGTTGCCCGCGGAGACATAGAACAAATTCGTGCCCTGTGTGGATAATCGGCTGTGGTCCGCTATTGGCTCCATTCTCGAGAGTTAATGCGAAGGGTTCCACTCGCCCCGAGAAAACCTCGCCCCCTAATCCTTCCACCAACCCGCGCGTGAAAGGCACTCGAGTCCGCTCTGCAGCCCTGATATGAACCACGTCGTGCATCTCAGGTTCGGTTTGAAAAAAAGTGGTGATAGGTACGCCCATGGCCCCTGCGACTTTATAAAGCGTGCTGACCGATGGAGAACTTCGTCCCCGCTCGATCAAGCTCAGCGCATTCGCTGAAAGTCCGCTCTGCCTCGCTAGCGCCCTTATAGATAACCCTCGCTGCTCGCGCAGCTGGCGCAAGCGGATACCAACGTTGACTGACACCGCACTCTTACCAAGAATATCCATCGGCACTCCTCATTTGAATTCCTGATCCCCATAATTGTATCTTGAGTTGACCAATCCTCCCATAGAGCCACAGCACTTCTTCCAACACCTGACCCACATAATAATTCTTTCAGACTATTTTTATAACAAACAGCGGTTTAGCGGATCTGCCAAATCGCCAGCGCGTGGTCGCCCTGTTTTCCAAAGGAAAATCCCCTAATTTGGTGCCAGTCTGTGAGAACTTCGCACAGCCTGACTACGGAACCATCTTATCCCATATAAATATAATTCCGGTAAAATAATCCTTCATAGTTTTTCGCTGTATCTATGAAAATGCAATTGTACACCAACGTGAATAAGATAAGATGATGTCATTCTGATTTTTCGTTTAGTGCTGCTTAGAATGACATACTTTCGTAGTTGCCAAACTTCTTGATGAGTTAATAATGAAACGTACCGGCTCTTGGCTTTTCGCGCGGATGATAATCCTGGCGATGGTCCTCTCCGCATGTGGTAGCGAGGCTATACCAGAAACGATAATTTCAACTGTAGCGCTGGATCCCGGATCGAGCGCGGCCCAAGGCCCAGGTTCACCTAACCTGTCGTATGCAGTCGCAGAAGACATCGACGCCGCGTTTAACTCATTCCTTGACGCCATGGTGAGCTACAATGCAATAAACCCCGCGAGGTTAAATGAGATGCTCGCAGAAGAGCCGCCTCCGTTTCTGCTCGACGTCCGCTCTATAAATGAAGTTGCAGAGTATGGCTACATCGAAGGCGCGACGGTCATCCCACTGCTTGAGCTCGGCAAGAACCTGGACCTTTTACCATCGTTCGACACCACCATCGTTGCCTACTGCGGCAGCGGTTGGCGCTGTACTATCGCCATGACCGCCCTGGGTCCTCTCGGCTGGAACTCCACATTTGTATTAAAGGAGGGTAGTTACAAAGGATGGGCCGAGGCCGGATACCCTGTGGCTCTCGGGTTACCTGAAGCCATTGCTCTTCATGCCGCCTCCCCCGACCCGGCGATGACCGCTGTTATTAACAAGATGCTTTCCAGTATCCCCGAGGACTGGGGCTTCGTCACCGCCAATGCCATCCTAAAAGAGCTCGACGAAGACCCGGATCTGATCTTGATCGACGTGCGCAACAATGACGAGGTCAAGACCACCGGTCTCATCGAGGGTGCGATCCACATCCCGCTCGAGGATTTCATCGACCAAAAAACCGATTGGCCCATCGACAAAGATGCCACAATAATCATCTATAGCGGCTACGGTCACAGGTCCACCATCGCCATGACCATCCTTATGACCTACGGTTATAGTAATGTCCGTTCTCTTGGTGGCTAATTCGCTGCCTGGATCGATCCCACCCACCATGCTCTGCTTCCAATCGCGGAAAGGGTTCAGCCGGCTCCAAAGGAAAATACATGGTGCTTCCACAGGATGGAAGACCACTCCGGATTGGTGCACGTATTAGGAGGTGGAATCCCAGGTTGCACGTATGGAGGAGCGACTCTCGCGTTACCTGCCTGTTATTTTCTGGATGTCTTCCCAGGCGATCACACGCAGTCGCCGCCAGAGAGAATCATCTTGTACACGCTCTGTGAAATCAAGCCAATCCTTTTCAAGTTTCGACCAATGCGAACGCGGCGCGAACACCCAGAGGAGAAACTCACGCTCTAAAAGATCCGCTAGCGCATGCCCGATTGTTAGTGTGCGCGCCAGTTGGTAGTGACGATTGCAGTTTGGTGATTCAGAATCTGGCTCAGGTCGCAGCCCCATCGCCAGATGGTTTGTGAAGCGGGATTTTTCGACTTCCCAATAGCGGCAAGGCGAGCGGTCATCTCCGACCGAGAGGTGCATCTCCGGGCAGCGGCGTCTGCTGAAGCGCGAGCAGCGGCCAAAACCGCTCATGCGCTTAGATTCAACAAGAATAAGGTTTCTCTCGCCAAGAAAAAATAGGTCAACCTCAGTCTTGGGTCCGCTGCCATCGATCATGAGAAGGACATCGTCCAACCGAGATAGGCGCACCCCCTCCACGTCGTATCCCCAATAGTAGGGGGTCAAAGCATCGTCGGTCTCATTTTCTTCGTTAGGATTCCCCCATAAAGGTCTGATATTCAGAAGATCCATCAGCGAGATTGTCGGCTGCGCCAACGGGTAGATCACGTTCCACAACAATGCGTTTTCTGAGGTTGGATTGAGAAAGTTTGTCAGCACACCCTCAGGGAGGGCTGAAAAAATACCCTCATTCTTTCCAGAAATGACCTGCTTTGGGAGCCACCTGCGCTCGTCGCCATGACCACTCTCGCTCTTGCCGGAACTCCCCTTGAGGTCATCAGTCATTGGTTTTGCTATCGCCTGCCTTTGCAGCTTCGGTCATTGCCAGCAGGAAGTCGCTCAGCCGTTTCTGGGCATCGAAATAAAGGTAGAGAACAGGCGATCCGTAGTCCTTTATCGCCGCTAGATCGCTCAGGGCTTGTCCTTCAAACAACTGCCCGAAAGTATAGGTTTTACCGGGTATGGCCTCATCTTTCCGGGGCTTCACCATCAGGATTAGATAGATAATATCTTTACTACCAAGGTCACATTCTGCAGAGCTCGCCAGTGAGAATAAACCGAGCTGATTGCGAAGGGCATGACGCAGGCGCCTCACCTTCCCTTGAAGGGTTTTCGACATGGGAGTAAAGAGCCGCAATCCTAAGCCTCCCGCTTCCTGTGATTCGGTGAGGATAAAATCAGCAACTTCAGATAATCCGTCTCCCGTGAACTTCAAACCCCGTGACGCGGCTCTCAATTGCACGCCATCGCCCTGCCATAGCGGATCTGCCTGAGGCAGTTCACCCTTGCGTTCGAGTCTGTGCAGAATGTGTTGTAGCTCCGCCCTGCTCCGCTGCAGGGCATCAAGATCTGTGGGATTTACTGAAATCAAGTGCTGTGCGATTGCCGCTCCAATTTGCCATTGAACGAGCATCTCACCTATCGCTTCCGTTTTTGTGCTTGTCTCGAGCACAAGAACGGGAATATCCGCGCGTATCCACTCAGCCAGACGACGGTCCAATGCACCAGAAACGCGCAAGTATACAAACAGGCGATCGTCTCCGTAGACATCTCCAGACCCCGGAGATTCATCCCGGATCGTGATAAAACCGTTCTCCTTCCTCCCGCGCCCTGCCATGAGCAGGCTCTGGATCCACTTTAATGTCGGCTCTAAAGGCGGGTCGGCGAAGAGCGTTACTTTATCCCGCCCACTGCGGAAAGCTGCAGCCAGGACTGAACTGAGAAATAGACCGGGGTTCTGAGCAACATCCACGAGTGGGCCGCAGGCACGCGTCATATCTACGCCACCCTGCACGAAGGATTGGATATCCGCGCCTGTTAGCGCTGCGGGTAGGAGGCTCGTCCAATTGAATGGGGAGAGGCAGAGGTCATCTTGGTTATCCGCCTCAATAATTTTTTGGATGCCCTGCTCTACAGCCCAATTGTGTATTTTAGAATCCTCTTTCGCGATGACGATGAAATGATCCCCTGCTTGCTCCTCGAGCTTCCGGACCGCTTGTTCCCAAAAAGTTGAGAGTAAATGCTCTTCGATTCCATCTCCTGATGAAGAATCCAGAAGAAGATATAAAGTTGCTTCCGGTGCAATCTCCCTCTTGATAGCGCGGATGTCATCCGGATTCGCCGTACAAATTGTGTGCAAATCAATCCCGTTGGGTGACGCCAGGATCCGCGCCAGCATCTCTGCAGTGAATGTTCCACCCCCTGATCCAATGAGGACCAATGTTGTAATTGCCGGATCTAACGCTTCTGCGAAACGGGTGAGCTCAGCGACTGCAGTTGACATTTTCGCAGGCTCTGATAACCACCCCAACCATCGACGAACCTGCGCTTTCTCGCGATCGCGTTCCACCCAAAGAGTCGCATCCTCCTGCCAGAGCCTCTTCCCAACCTCATCTCGCTCTAATTCAGCCAGAGTCTCCTGCATTTTCGGTTCAAGTGCAGCGAACTCCTTCTGGAAAGTGACCGCCTTCTCTTCAATCGTCCCCAAGATTGAACGATAAGATGCCGAGAGTTCACTTACACCCTGCTTCTCTAGCTGTTCCGCAACCGCATAGAGCGAGATCCCAAGGTCATCCAGCGCCTGCAATCGGCTGCGGGCAGTTGAGATATTCTCAGTAAGCGTCAGCTCCGGTGTTCCATGATCGATGAAAGCCTTGAGGGTTGCTTCAGAAAGTGTGTTTATGGTATCCGGGCCGATCAAATGATCGACATAATAGGTGTCAGGATATTCTGGGCTCTTCATGCTCGTAGATGCCCAGAGAGGTCTCTGGACACGCGCCCCCCGCGTGGCGAGGGATTGAAACCGCTCCCCTTGAAACGTCGCCACAAATTGCGCGTACGCAAGCTTGCTGTTGGCGATAGCAACTTTCCCGAGCAAGGAGGAGGCGCGCTCTCCCTCTGCTTCGCCGCGCTGGATAATCTCCTTCAGCCGCTCGTCCAGCGCAGTATCAATCCGCGAAACGAAAAATGAAGCCACGGAGCTAACGTGGTCGAGCGAGCCGCCATCTTCGAGTCGCCCCTCCAAGCCACTCATGTAGGCTTCCATAACCTCGATGTAGCGTTCCAGAGAGAAAATCAACGTTGCATTTACATTGATGCCTGCGCGAATGGAAGATTCAATCGCCGAGAGACCGGCAAGTGTTGCTGGTATGCTAATCATCGCGTTTGGACGGTTTACCACATCCCAGAGACGCATCGTCTCTTCAATGGTCCCGTTTGTGTCATCGGCGAATTCGGGATTCACCTCGATCGAGACGAAGCCATCGTCACCGTTCGTTTGCTCGAAAAGCGGCAAGAAGGCATCCGCCGCGGCGCGGATATCATCAATTACTAATTGGTCGAAGATCCTATCTGCCGTCCACCCTGCCTGGGCGAAACGGCGCAAATCGACCGAGTATTTTTCGCTCGACAGGATGGCACTTTCAAAATTGGTTAGATTGGAGGTCACCCCGCGCAGCTCACCGGCAGCGACTCTACCTGCCAATTCATCAGAATCGAGCGAGTCCCTGCGGACGTTATCCAGCCACAGGGACTGACCTAGTGAATGAACAGATTGGATCGGATCCATCGTCTGCTCCAGCAGCAGCCGCTTCACTAATAATCTTGCTCCACAGATTCGAGGCAAGCACCCCGACTCCGTTGCCAAACCCATGGTTGGAAACATCTTCATTCGAGAAGCGAAGAAGCACAAAGTCATGTTTTTCCGGTTTAACAACCGGGCTCATTCATGGCTTATTTGCTAGAGACCTCAACCCGCGCCAGGACTTCCTGAGCTTTCTGGACAACATTATCCGCTGTCAATCCAAAACGTTCGTAGAGTTCCTCGAATGGCGCCGATTCTCCGAAGTGATTGATGCCGATAATCGCTCCACCGTCGCCAACCCATCGCTCCCATCCAAATGTGATACCGGCTTCAATCGCCACTCGGGCCCGAATCGCCCCAGGAAGCACTTGCTCGCGATATTCAGCGGATTGGGCTTCGAACAGCTCCCAAGAAGGGAACGAAACGATGCGGGTCGAGATGCCGTCGCTGGCGAGCTTTGCGCCAGCTTCGAGGATAATCTCGACCTCCGACCCTGACGCCATCAAGATAAGCTGTGGCGGTCCCTCCCCTAAATCTGCCAGGATATATGCGCCTTTCTGTAATCCCTCAGCCGAGCCGAATTTCGCCCGGTCGATTGTCGGCAGCGCTTGACGGGTTAACGCCAGTGCCGTAGGACCGTCATCCCTTTCCAATGCTGACATCCAGGCTTCCGCGACCTCGTTCGCATCCGCCGGGCGTAAAACGACCAGATTGGGGATCGTGCGCAGCGCGGTGAGCTGTTCAATGGGTTGATGCGTGGGTCCGTCCTCTCCCAGACCAATCGAATCATGAGTGAACACATAGATTACACGCTGCTTCATTAATGCTGCCAGGCGGACCGCCCCGCGCATGTAGTCGGAGAAAACCAGGAATGTCCCGCCGAAGGGGATGAGCCCGCCGTGTAGAGAAAGGCCGTTCAGGATCGCTCCCATAGCGTGTTCGCGCACGCCGAAATGCAGGTATCGCCCGCGACGGTCATCCGCCGTGAATGACATCTCGCCTTCCAGTGCGGTCTTATTCGATCCGGTTAGATCGGCGGATCCACCAATCAGCTCGGGAATGATGGGCGCCAACGCGTTCAGGACCTTGCCTGATGAGGCGCGCGTTGCCATGCCTTTCGCGTCGATGTCAAAAACAGGAAGCTTTCCTCTCGTCTCAGCAGGGAGTATTCCAGATAGGGTTCGCGTAAATTGCGCGTGCAGTTCAGGGTATGCCTCTCCATAACTGGTCATCCTATCCTGCCAGGATTCGTACGCCTCGAGATTGCGCTGGGCGCCAGCGTGGAAATGCTCGCGCACATCGTCCGGAACGAGGAAAGAAGGCTCTTGCGGCCAACCCAATTTGTCTTTTGCCCCTGCTAGTTCCTCTTCCCCCGGAGGTTCACCATGCGCTGCAGCGGTATCTTGTTTAGTCGGAAGACCGAAACCAATGTGGGAGCGTGTCACGATCAATGAGGGACGATCATCCCCCTTTGCGGCTTCGATGGCGCGATCGAGCGCCTCCAGATCGTTGACATCCGCGACCCGCTCGACATGCCATCCGTATGCCTCGAAGCGTGCGGCGCGATCTTCGGTGAAGGTTATAACCGTGCTGCCATCGATACTGATCCGGTTGTCATCGTAGAGATAGATCAGCCGGCCAAGCCGCAAATGTCCGGCAAGTGAGGCGGCCTCAGAAGCGATGCCCTCCATCAAATCACCATCTGAAACAATGGAATAAATGAAGTGATCAACGACTTCGTAGTCATCACGGTTATACTGCGCAGCGAGGTGTTCCGCGGCGATGCCCATACCAACTCCGGAGGAGAATCCCTGCCCGAGTGGTCCCGTGGTCATCTCAACTCCTGGTGTCAGCCCATGCTCTGGATGTCCCGGGGTCTTGCTCCCCCACTGCCGAAACTGCTTGATATCTTCTAGTGAAAGACCGTATCCACTCAGGTGCAGCATGGCATACAGCAGCATGGAGCCATGCCCGGCGGAGAGGACGAAACGATCGCGGTCTGGCCATAGTGGATCTGCGGGGTTGTACTTCATATGCCGTGTAAACAGCACATAGGCAGCCGATGCCATTCCCATGGGAAGGCCCGGGTGACCCGAGTTCGCCTTTTGAACCGCGTCCGCGGCCAGGAATCGTACGGTGTTTATCGCTTTATCGTGCAGTTCCTTTGATGTCATCAAATGCTCCGTTATTTATGTCGTTTTAATCGTGATTCTTATTGACTATTCGTGGTTGATGATAACACGCCATTTTTCCACAAATGCTTAATTCAGACGATCCGAGAGTCGATTTTCTTCTAAGGTTCCAGATCTCGCGGGGCGAGTATGTTAAGCCACAATCCCACCCGTGAAGGGTATGCGGATTTACTTACAACTCGCCAAGAGGGAATAGAAAGGGAACGCCCCCTGAGTGAGGCAACAAGTACAAGATCAAGCATCTCTATCCTTGCGGACGATCCACCCCATAACCCAGAGAACTGTGGCTATCAATAGGGCCGGTATCAGGGTGACGCCCATGCAAAGCAGCGACAACTGGGCCGCCCCGCGCCCATAGAAGACCCAGATGAGCACATTGCCAACGATCAAGACCAGGGCCAAGCCGCCCAGAACAAGCCGAAATGTGGTCCCGCTTGCGTACGCGCGCAGATCCCGTCCTTCGTTTATTTGCTCGATTTTGTCTGAATTTTCTTCTCGTGGATTCAGTTCTCACCTCGCTTTGATGAGGTCTCTCGAACCTCTTTTGGCTTATGTTGAATTCCCTTAGCCCTGCGCATCCCCCATCTCTGCCCATTTCAATCCCAGGAGCGCATCAACAATCATCCAGGCATCTTCAAGTGGATCTTCCGGGAAAGGCAGCGTATGGTCGAGACCCACATGAGCCGTCAGTCGAGTTGCAGCGGAACGAACAGCGTCCTCGGTATCTGCTTGCTGCGCCAACCATTGCAGCATTTCATAAGCATTCGCCTCGATCTCGCGCTCCTCGTTCAAACTGCGCGTGAAGCTCACCGCCCAACCAGCAGCCCGTCGAGCGCAGACCCTTGCTCGCCCCTCATTGCCATCGATCCGTGCCTGATCGGCATCTTCTAATTCCGTGCGTATCGTTCGTTTGAGTGTAAACAGATCGCCGCTCAAACTCTTTGGCATCGACCGTTCCCTTCTCGTGAATATGACCTCTTCGGCGGTTCTCGCCTGGGAGTGAAAAAAACTACACTTGTACCTCCCCCTAAATGGTAAGATGAGCGCAGGTTAAACGCCAGTAAAAGGAGAAAATAATTATGCGCTTTAAGGACAAGGTTGCCTTGGTGACAGGATCAGGCCGGGGAATCGGACGAGCTATCGCCTTGCGTCTGGCCGCAGATGGAGCCGACATCGTTGTGAACTTTTTCCGCAACCGGACTCCAGCGGAAGATACAGCCGAGGAAATCCGTACCTTAGGGCGGAAGGCAGTCGTAATCAAAGCCAATGTCGGCGACCTGGAGGAGCTCGAAAATCTGTTTACAGGCGTCGAAGAAGCCTTCGGCGGCTTGGATTTTTTCATCAGCAACGCAGCCTCCGGATATAACCGTCCAGTGTTAAAGCAGAAACCGAAGGGTTGGGAATGGACGATGAACATCAACGCTCGCTCACTGCTTTTTGGCGCTCAACACGCCACGCGGCTTATGAAATCCCGCGGCGGTGGCGCGATTGTAAGCCTTTCCAGCCCGGGCGCTTCTCACGTCATTCCCGACTACGTCGTCGTCGGCGCCAGCAAAGCCGCCATCGAAACCATCACTCGGTATCTCGCCGTAGAGCTTGCCCCATTAGGTATCAGAGTGAATGCGGTTTCTCCAGGTGTCGTGAGGACAGATGCCTTGGAGCATTTCGACGTAGCACAGGATGATTCTGTGATTAAGCGCGTCTCAACGATAACCCCAGCCGGTCGACTTGTGACTCCGGAGGATGTTGCCGATCTGGTCGCTTTCCTATGCTCCCAGCAGGCTGACATGATCCGGGGGCAGACGATCGTAATCGACGGTGGATTTATCTTGTTAGGAGATCAGAGCTCTCGTTAGAAAGATCGAGAACCCTGATCGAATGTCATGACGACTTGGCTGGTTAGACCGCCAGGCTGGAAGTGTCCCTGGCGATGTGCTCCAGGAACTCTTTGCGGGTGATGTCGTTGGTCTTAAACGTCCCGGTCATGGCACTGGTGACCATGCGTGCATTAGCCTTCTTAACCCCGCGGATCTTCGAGCAAAGATGCAGTCCCTCGACGACGACGGCGACACCCTGCGGGTTGATTGCCGCCTCGAGGAAATCCGCTATCTGACGGGTCATCCGCTCCTGAACCTGCAACCGCCGGGCAAATAAATCGACGACGCGCGGTATTTTGGAGAGACCAATGACCTTGCCGTTAGGAAGATAGGCGATGTGTGCACGCCCGATGAAGGGCAGCAAGTGATGCTCGCACATGCTGTAAAACTCAATGTCACGGACAATGACCATATCGTCGTAGTCCACCGTAAAAACAGCTTCATTGATAAGTTTGTGCGGGTCCACTCGATACCCCGCAAGCAACTCATCATACATGCGCGCTACACGCTCGGGTGTGCGTTCCAGACCCTCCCGGCAGGCATCTTCTCCAAATGCTTTGAGAAGCGAACCCACCGCAGCTTCAATTTCTGGTTTCGCTACACCGACGCCACCCAGGAGTTCCGCTGCAGCATCAATATTGTGCATAATATTCCTTCTCCTCTCATGGTGCCTCTCGCTGAAATCCTATCACAAACAAAATTCACCCTGGGACAGAAACTATTCGCGGGGCACCTCATATTGTGAGATTCTGTGTAAAATAGCTCCAACAAAGAAGCCAATCTCTCTACAGCTTGGACGGTTTACAATACATAAATCTTACCTGCGATCATTCTTCTCGAACTAAACGAGATTAAGCATTTCGAAGGGATGCAACTATGAACAAAGACCACATCATCATCAGAGATTTGCTGCTGCGCGGGATCATCGGGATCAATAACTGGGAGCGCGAAAAAAAACAGGACATCCTGATCAATATCACCTTATCCTGTGACCTGCGGGCAGCCGGCGAGAGCGATAAGATCGAGGACGCCATCAATTACCGGACCTTAACGAAGAAAATTATCGCGCATGTAGAGGAGTCAGCCAAGTTTACGGTTGAAGCCTTAGCCGCCGACATCGCCAAACTGTGCCTGGGCACAGAGGGGGTTCAGCGCGCGCAGGTTCGGGTTGAGAAACCGGGCGCGTTGCGATTCGCGAAATCCGTCGGAGTTGAAATTGACAGGAGCCAGGGCGACTTTGACTGAACTTGCCTTTATCGCTCTAGGTTCGAACATCGATCCTGAAACGAACTTACCGCTCGCGTCAGCGCGGCTCTCCGAGCTTGGCAAGCCCATCGCCGTTTCAACGATCTACCAGAACCCCGCCATCGCCGATGAGCCACAGCAGGATTATCTCAACGCCGCAGTCTTAATAGAAACCACGCTCGACCCTTTAGCGATCCGCGACAAACTGCGTGAGATAGAAGCCGACTTGGGGCGCATTCGCACCGCGGACAAGTTCGCACCACGGACGATCGATTTAGATCTTTGTATATTAGGGGATCGCGTGCTCGATCATGAGCTGCTATCCCTCCCAGACCCCGACCTGTTGGAGAGAGCGTATCTTGCGGTGACGCTCGCCGAGCTCCGGCCGGACTTCCTTCACCCGCTGACGGGAGAGACTCTTGAGGAAATCGCCAATAGATTACGGGAGGGACCAGCCCTCAAACCCAGATCCGATGTTGTTCTCCCGGGCCACGAATAGCAAACACATTTACTGTTTCTAGGGTATGAGGAGATTGGAAAATACAGATCATGTCATCTCAAACCGCTGACGTCGTCATCTGTGGGGCTGGGATAGCGGGGATATCGACGGCCTACCATCTCAGCGTCCATGCTGGCGTTAGACAGGTGCTCCTGGTTGATGAGCGGCCACCCCTCTCACTAACCAGTGACAAATCAACGGAGTGCTATCGCAATTGGTGGCCTGGCCCAGGGTCCGCAATGGTTCAGATGATGAATCGCAGCATTGATATCCTTGAAGACCTGGCCGAAGAGAGCGGTAACCGCTTCAATCTCAATCGACGTGGCTACCTCTTTGCTACAGCAGACCCATCGCGTATTGATGACTATAAAACCCACGCGCGCGAAGCTGAGTCTCTGGGCGCAGGCGCGCTGCGGATTCATGATGGTCAGACTGCAGGGCCAGCCTATCAAACTCTTCAATTGGAGGGGTACCGGGATCAACCCGATGGCGCCGACCTGATCACGGATCAGACATTAATCCGCGAAAACTTCCCCTACTTGAGCGAGGATACCGTCGCCGTCATCCATCCTCGTCGTGCCGGCTGGTTCTCAGCCCAACAGCTGGGGATGTATATGCTCGAGCAAGCTCGCCACCATGGGGTGCAGTTAATTGAGGGACATGTAGATCGCGTCGAACAACGGGGGGGACGCGTGCAGGCAGTCCAGGTGCGGACGAAACAGGGTGTAATGCGAATCGACACCCCAAATTTCGTCAATGCCGCCGGCCCCTTCATAAAACCAGTTGGAGTCCTTCTCAATGAGCATCTGCCGGTATTTTCAGAACTGCATATTAAGGTTTCAATCAACGATCGTCTCGGAGTCTTCCCCCGGAACGCCCCGCTGCTAATCTGGTCAGACGAACTCCAGCTGCCATGGCGGGAGGAGGAACGAGAGATCCTGGCGGAGGATGATGAAACACGCTATTTACTCGGAACTTTCCCTGAGGGTGTCCATGCAAGGCCGGAAGGCCCTCAGGACAGCCCCATTGTGCTGATTTTATGGACCTACGATATTGAACCCGTCCAGCCAATGTTTCCGATTACATATGATTCGAATTATCCTGAGATCGCTTTACGGGGTCTGACACGTATGCTGCCGGCATTGGAGTCCTACTTTGATCGTCCTCCCAAACCCTGGTTAGATGGTGGCTATTACACCAAGACAGAAGAAAACCGCCCCCTTGTGGGCCCCCTCAGCCTGGACGGCGCTTGGATTATCGGTGCACTTTCCGGTTTCGGTCTGATGGCTTCCCCTGCCTGCGGTGAGCTTCTGAGCAAACAAATCGTCGGCGGCGATCTGCCCCCCTACGCGCCGTGGTTCCAGCTCTCCCGCTATGAAGACCCTGAATATAAAGATCTGCTCAAATCCTGGGAAAAAACGGGGCAGCTCTAATTGTCGAAAGAGGATGGGCGCGTATTAGCTGTGTGCGGAGAGAAGACCGGCGCACACAAGTATGTTTCTAAGTTCTTCCAGCTCATCAGCCATGAGCGGCTGCAAAGGCGAGCGGACCGATCCCCCATAGAAGCCCAAGAGATCGAGCGCTGCCTTAAGTCCTGCCACACCGAAACGCGAGGTGACCGCGCTGTTTGTTTCGATCAGTCTCTGCTGCAGATTTCGGGCGTCATCGAGCTGCCCATCTCTGAAGAGCGACTGAATCCGGGCAAGATCGGCGGCAGCGATATTGACCAGCGCAGCGATGAGCCCAACGGCGCCGACGGCGAGGGCAGGCAGAAAGAAGCTACCCGAACCCGCCAACACCTGGAAACCCTCCGGCGCTGCCTGAACCACGGACCCCATCTTCGCCAGGTCACCTGAGCTGTCTTTAATTCCGACGATATTCGCGTGCTGCGCCAACTCGAGGATTGTCCCAGCGGGCATATCCACACCGGTATTCGCGGGTACGTTATAAAGAAGCACCGGAACGCTGGAGGCATCTGCCACCGTATGGTAGTGGTCGCGCAATGCGCGCAGATCCATCTTCGACTTATAGTAACTCGGTGTCACAATCAGAACAGTGTCCGCACCGACAGCCGCCATCGCCTGCGCGAGATCCACTGTCTCCCGGGTCGAATGCATTCCCGCACCGGCGATTAAAAGATAGTTAGAGGACATCTCCTCATGGACAGACTTGACCACAGCCACGCGCTCATCAAACGACTGGGATACGAATTCGCCATTCGACCCTCCCACGACATATCCGTCCAACGGCCACTCGTTCCAGCGCGACAGATTTGTGGACAGGTGATCGAAGGCTATCTCGCCTCGATCTGTAAACGGCGTTGAGATCGGAGGGTAGATCCCGGCCAGG
>CBDAFF010000071.1:0-64859 GCA_965195195.1 uncultured Anaerolineales bacterium
AATTCGCCATTCGACCCTCCCACGACATATCCGTCCAACGGCCACTCGTTCCAGCGCGACAGATTTGTGGACAGGTGATCGAAGGCTATCTCGCCTCGATCTGTAAACGGCGTTGAGATCGGAGGGTAGATCCCGGCCAGGTTGATTCCGCTTCGCGCGTTCATCGTATTCAAATCCACAACGCTCCTAGAGGTTGAATGCATCCACGGCTTCCGAAATTGCACCTCGCACACGTGCATCCGGGATGTCATCCACACTTGTATAGCGCTTGTCGGCGATCCAGATCTCAAGCGATCCATCCGCCGCTGTACCGAAGTCAATCACTTGCCCGGCCAGATCAGGGTATTCGGCAAGCCGAATTTGAACCATTCCTTCAATCTGTTCGCTGATCGGAGAAGCCTGCTCCTCGCCATTTTCCAGAGTCGCGTCGGAAAGCAGTGGGTTTAATCGCTCTAAAGGTGAAGGTTCCGAAGATTGAGCACGAAAACCGGTGGCTTTCCTTATCCCGAGCACGAGCAGGATCACCACGCAAAAGATTCCAAGAATATAAATGAGCGTCGTTCCTGTAAACATTATTACCTCACTTTCCACCGCATGGCGCCCTACTCCTCTTGCAAGAGCACCGCCCGCGCCGGGGCGCCGTCGCTGCCGACGAGTTTCAATGGCAAACAATAGAGACTGTACCATCCAGGATCAACGCCAGCCAGGTTCAGCCCCTCGATGATCACTACCCCGGCCTGCAGAAGAATGGTATGTGTGGGGCGGCTATCTCCGAAGGGCGCGACCGACAAGTAATCCACCCCTACCGTTTGAACCCCGCGATCCGTAAGCCATTGTGCACCGCGGGCATCGATGGCGATGAAATCCTCATGGAACGAACCCGCGCTTTCCGACCAAAAGGCCGAATTCTGCGTTTTGACGAGCAGCCGGCTCACTTCAGCAGGTAAGTCAGCGGAGTCGAGAGCTTGGTCATCGATTACGTCAATTTCACTAAACTCGGCGACATATGCCCTACCGATCAATCGATCAAGCGGCAGCGATTCAATGCTCGCCGCTCCCTCGACGAAATGAACCGGGGCGTCGACATGTGTGCCTACGTGAACCCCACAGGCAAGACGGGAGACGTTTGCGTTCGCTCCCTCCGCAATATTGGCGATGCGCACCAGTTCAACCGGCGGGTCACCCGGCCATACCGGCAAATCGGGACTAATGGGAACAGAGATATCAATCACTCGCATCATTTCCTCCATGGACAGGATTATAGAACCCTTTCTCGAATCACGGAACAATCAATTGGCAGATTATGGTGCATCCCTATAATCTTAGAAACGATAAGGAGCACGATATTCAATGTCTGATTTTAAAACGCTCGACTACACAATCCAACAAAATTTACAGGCAAGCCTGGGTGATCTTAGTCGACTGTGCGCCCAACCCAGCATCGCCACACAAAATATCGGCATGGTCGAGTGTGCCGAATTGACCGCAGAGCTGCTGCTCGCGCGAGGATTCGAAGTGCAGATCTTACCGACAAGGGGTTTCCAGGTGGTCTATGCAGAGCGGAAAGGCCGGACGGATCGAACGCTACTCTTCTACAACCACTATGACGTCCAACCGCCAGAGCCGCTCGAGCTCTGGGATTCGCCGCCCTTCGAGCCCGCCCTGCGCGATGGAAAGATGTTCGCTCGCGGCGTGAGCGATGATAAGGGGCATATCATCTGCCGTCTGGCTGCGATTGACGCCTTTTTACTGAGCGAGAGCGACCTTCCCTGCAATATCAAGTTCCTGATTGAAGGCGAGGAGGAAATCGGCAGCCCCAACCTCCCTGAATTCATCGGCGACAACCTCGACCTTCTTGCCGCTGACGCGTGCATCTGGGAATTCGGAGGGGTTGATCACGAAGGTACACCGGGGCAGGTCGCGGGGCTGCGCGGTATTTGCTATGTGGAACTCACCGTGAGATCCGCCAGCCTCGATGCCCATTCCGGATTAGGCGGCTCAATTTTCCCAAACGCCGCCTGGAGGTTGATATGGGCGCTGAACTCACTTAAAGGACCCGATGAACATATCCGCCTGCCGGGTTTTTATGACCGCGTCGTGCCACCGAGCAAGCGTGATCTCGAGCTCATGGCTCAATTCCCAGATATGGCCGATGAGTACCGCAGCACCTACGACCTGAGCGGTTTTCTGAAGGACATCGAAGGCGGCCCCGAATTGCTGCGGGAGGAGATATTCAGTCCAACATGCACAGTCTGTGGGCTCACATCCGGCTATCAGGGACCGGGATCGAAGACGATCCTCCCCGCCCTGGCCAGCGCAAAGGTTGACTTTCGCCTTGTGCCCGACCAGGACCCCGAAGAGGTCGTTCTTCAATTGCAGAACCATCTCGATAACGAGGGATTCCACGATGTGGAGGTCACATACCTGGCGGGTGAAAATCCAGCCCGGACCGACCTCGACGATCCTTTCCTTCATCTCGTCGTTGAAACAGCAGAAGATGTCTACGGGGTACCCCAGAGGATCCTGCCTATGTCGCCCGGCTCCGGACCCAATCATCCCTTCATACACGATCTAAAAGTCCCCGTGGCATCCGCGGGGATCAGCTACCCGAAGGCAAATATCCACGCGCCGAACGAGAACATTGTCATCGACAACTTCGTATCTGGCGTCCGTCATACCGTGCGCATCATGGCAGAGTTCAGCAAACCTTAAAAACCGCAGTGGATCCCCCTGCTAGTCACTATCCTGTCGTGATCCGGCGGGGGAGCGCCGCGAGGAAGCCTACTATTCGTACCTTGAAGGAACCCTCCCGGCGCGCTATAATCGGACATGTTCGGGGCGTAGCGCAGCCCGGTAGCGCACTTGCATGGGGTGCAAGGGGTCGGCGGTTCAAATCCGCCCGCCCCGACCAGAGACCGCCAATGTTGTTGGCGGTCTATTTTTTTCACGGGGTCAAGACTGCCTGCAATCTTAACTTATTGCAGTATGATTGAGTTGGTAGAAATTCTTTATAAGGATTGAATTGATGACTCCCACTCCAACAAACAAGATATTTCACGGCATCTCGGCCTCACCAGGAATCGCAATTGGCCCGGTATTCCGTTACACGGATCCGGATCTAACCATACCGAGCTATAAGATCCAGGATCTGGATAGCGAATTAGATCGTCTTGATGTCGCTCTAGCTACTGCTAGCGTCCAGTTGACTGAATTACATGCTAAAGCGGAATCCGAGGCTGGCGCCAAGGAGGCGGCCATCTTTGAAGCCCATAGCCTCTTCCTTCAGGACCCAGCCCTGATCTCGGTTGCCCATGAGGCAATCCGTGAGCAGGGCTCGAATGCTGAGGCAGCCTGGATGGTCGCTATTGAGGTCAACGCTTTAAAAATGGAAGCGCTGGAAGATGAGTACTTTCGTGCGAGGGCTGCTGACATACGTGATGTAGGACACCGTGTACTACGCATTCTTCTAGGTGTGGCGGAAAGCGACCTATCCACGCTCACCACCCCTTCTATTATCCTGGCCCGCGACCTAACCCCCTCTGATACTGTCCGTCTGGACAATTCGCTTGTGCTCGGTTTCTGCACCGCGGAAGGTGGACCGACCTCACATACCACTATCTTAGCCAAGGCGCTGGACCTTCCCGCTGTGGTTGGGGCAGGAAAGGGTGTCCTAGATATTCCACTGAATAGTTTGATCCTGCTCGACGGCCAAAAAGGCGAGGTTGTTGTAGACCCCGATAAAACTCTCCAATTAGAGTTCGCTGAACGTAAGCGAGAGCATGAAACTCGCTCGGGTGAGGAGCTTGAAAACGCGTTCGATGCCGCGGTCACTCTTGACGGTTTTGAAATCAAAGTCGTCGCAAACGTCGGCAATTTACGGGACGCCCAGATGGCTCTTGAGCGTGGCGCGGAAGGTATCGGCCTTCTAAGGACCGAATTCCTTTATCTGGATCGAGCGACTGCCCCGGACGAAGACGAACAGCTTACCGCCTATGATCAGATTCTCGACGTCATGGGAAAACAACCGGTTGTTGTTCGCACACTCGATGTCGGCGGCGACAAGGAACTTCCCTACTTGGATCTGGGCCAGGAGGCTAATCCATTCCTCGGCTGGCGGGCGATTCGAATGTGTCTGGATCAGCCGGACTTCTTTAAGATACAACTGCGGGCGCTGCTACGTTCCAGCCCGGGTCATGACTTGAGTATTATGTTCCCCATGATCGCCACATTGGAAGAGGTCAGGCGTGCAAAAGCCCTGCTCGACGAATCCCGCGATGAAGTATGCGCTGGCGGCGCAGCCGTTGCTGAGTCAATCCAACTTGGGATCATGGTGGAAATCCCCTCCGTAGCCGTATTGGCGGATCAATTTGCAAGAGAAGTGGATTTTTTCTCTATTGGAACGAACGATCTCACGCAGTACACGATGGCTGCCGAGCGGACAAACGAAAAAGTAGCTCATCTCGGAGACGCCTGTCACCCTGCAGTCCTACGCCAAATCCGCAGTGTCATCCAGTCGGCGCATAATGAAGGGGTTTGGGTCGGTCTATGCGGCGAACTCGCCGGAGATCCGGATGCGATTCCCATATTGCTGGGATTGGGATTGGATGAGTTCAGCATGGCGCCAACCTCGATCCCGCGCGCGAAGACAATCCTGAGGAGCTGGTCGAAGGCTGAGGCGGAAAAACTCGCTGAAGAAGTCTTGGATTACGACTCTGCCGAAGATGTGCGTGATCGTGTCCGGACAGCGCAACCAAAATAAGAAACCCCGTCGCACTTTTTTCCCATTGGGAATTCCTTCCTCCTCCCCACACCCCACTCACCTAGGGCGTTTCCGTCCGCCACTGGATATCGTCCTGGGTCCACAATATTTAACACGAACGTATATCCACGTTAAATAATCATTACGCAGGATAGACATGTGTCGTACATATCTAGGTACTCCTAACTATGAACAAGGTCCTGTATGCCCTTGACGATATCCAGCAATTTCCCACCACTTCCCTGTTCATTTATGTTAACTCATACCGTTATGGTGGTTTTCACATATGTCACAACCTTGTTTTTTCGCACCGAAGGACGAAACCAGGTGTTTAATCTAATAGTACGGGGGAATAGGTGATAATTGGCCATCCTGAGGGGGTGAACAGAGGGAAAGAGGGAATGGCCTACTGGTCCATCGTTGTGCCAGAACATTGCCAGTTGATTATCTAATAGTCGAAATAAATGTTCGATGCTGTTCGTTTTGTTGACTAATAAACATTTGTGAACAATAATTGAAGCAAACTAGTACTTAAGACCCAAGAGAATGGTATGTATAAAGAGCAGCGCGTCGAAGCGATCATGGAGATCCTCGAAAACAACGGGAATGTCACCGTCCAGGAACTTAAGGAAAAATTCCAGGTTTCTGATATGACAATTCGGCGTGATCTTAAACTGCTTGAGGAGCGGTCGGGTATTGAACGAATCTATGGAGGCGCCTTACGCTCTAAGACGTTGGCGAACCACAAAGAACCCCCGATCATCGAACGTATGAACTCCATGGCTGATGAGAAAAAGAAGATCGCCGAGCACGTGGCAAATATTATTGAAGCGGATGAAACAATTTTTTTAGGTTCTGGGACCACCACATTGTATGTGGCAAGAGAACTCATTATTCGGGATGACATCACCGCGGTGACAAACTCAGTACCCATTTTGCACGAATTCGCTAACAACTCCAACATGAGCGTTATTAATGTCGGGGGATTCTTAAGGAGAAGCGAACTCTCATTAATTGGAGCCTTTGCTGAAGCCGTACTAGAAAGCATCCGGGTTAACAAAGTCATCATCGGAATGCGCGGTATCCATCCTATCTACGGATTTTCGTGCGAGCACCCCCAAGAATTGATGACAGATCGCAGGATCATGGAAATATCGGATCATGTCATCGTCGTTGCTGACCAAACAAAGATGGGACAGGTTGCCACAAGCATCGTTGCTCCCATTACTAGCGCAAGCTCAATTGTTACATCAGAACAAGCTGACCCTCATCTTGTTGAACAAATCCGTAATCTTGGCGTTGAAGTGATCACCGTCTGACCAACACAACCTTTGGAGCATGGCAGGATGAAGAATGCGGGGACTAATACCTACAATGAAATAAATTCCCAAACGTTTGTATGGGAACAAAGTTTGGAAAGAATCAGCAAGATCGATTTTGGATCATTTCCGAGAGGGGATGATTTTGATCAGATCATCTTCACCGGCTGTGGGTCAACTTATTACCTCTCGTTATGGGCGGCTCGAGCCACTCAGTTGAGAACAGGTTGGGGTTGTCTCGCTGTGCCTTCTTCGGAATTGTGGCTCAGTCCAGAAGCATGGCTAATACCCACACAGAAGACCTTGATCATCGCCATTTCACGTTCTGGGAGTACAAGCGAGACCATCGAAGCACTTAAGCTGTGCAACCAGCTTGGAAACGTAGCTTCGATTGTTGTGACATGTTACCCCGATTCCGAATTAGCGGGGTTATCAAATGCGGTAGTCGCGCTCCCTCACGCACAAGAAGAAAGTATCGCTCAGACGCGTTCCTTCACCAGCATGATGCTGGGTGTATCGCATATCACGAGAAACTCCTATCCTGAAACCCTGCCCCAGCGGCTTTCAGAACAATTATCTTTCCTAGTTCAACGAGACAGGGATACCGCTTCCACCTATGGAAAGGACGACAAGATCTCACGTTTCTTCTTCTTGGGATCGGGCTCTCGATATGGGCTGGCGTGCGAAGCGATGTTGAAGATGAAGGAGATGTCACTTTCTTATGCAGAAGCCTATCACTTCTTAGAGTTCCGCCACGGTCCGATGTCGATGGTCAATGCGAATAGTCTGGTTATCGGGCTCTTGAGTCCTGAGCTGAACCCTTATGAGCTTAGTGTACTTCACGACATGAAGGATCTCGGTAGTCAAGTGATGGCAATTGGTCCCGTTGAATTTGAGGAAACCTTAAAAGAGTTGGATCACTTCATCCCTATTAATTTTGATGATTTTGCCATGCTGGGCGAGGTGCTTTACTTACCGATATTGCAACTACTTGCCTTTGAGCGCGCACTTGCTAACGGACGCGACCCTGACAACCCCCACAATCTAGCTGCGGTTGTGGTTCTCGAGTCTTAACATGGGCGCGGAACTTCAAGTGAGCCTTAAGGAGGCTCTCAATGCACAGACTGTCAAAGCGAAAGTAGCAGCTGCTTCGTGGGAACAGGCCGTTGAGGTAGTAGGGATGGTTCTGGTGCAGGCTAACCTAGTCGAACCGCGATATATCGATGCTATGAAGAAGACATTACGAGAATTAGGCCCTTACAGTGTGATCGCTCCAGGGATTGCCATGCCCCACGCGCGTCCCGAGGATGGCGTGATCCAAACCGGCTTTTCGCTTGTGACACTTGTGAAGCCGGTCACATTTGGCAACGCGGAGAATGACCCTGTCGATATCTTGCTTGCTTTCTCGGCTTCTGACAAAGAGCGCCATATTACTGCACTGAAGGAGATATCGGTGTTTCTCAGCAATGATGGATTAGTGAGGAAGGTACGAACGGCTAATAGCAACGACCAGTTACTCGATGTCATCCGGGATTTCGAAAGAATAAATTCTTGAAAGAGGGATGTGAAAATGATCATAGCGACTCTTTGCGGGATGGGCTTCGGAACCAGCATGTTGTTGAAATTGACGATTGATGATGTCCTCAAAGAAGAAGGGATGACAAATTACCAGATCACCCCCTGGGATCTGGGATCATTCAAAGGACAACGTGCGGATATTGTCGTTGCACCTACCGATATGGAATCACACCTGAAAGATAGCTCTGCCATTATTGTCTTGATAAAGAACCTGATAGACAAAGCAGAGATAAAAGAGAAGATTCTCGCGGCCGTAAATTCACTGGAGGGATAGACCAGGTTCAGAGGAGGCGATCTATAAAAAGAACTCGAACATTGTCCATTTGATACTGATTCGATCTAAGCTTGAACAAAGGAGAATATCGAGATGGAATTCTTTAAGATAATTCTAGAGCTTATCACCTTGCCAGCTGTGATCCTGGGGCTTATAGCTTTCATAGGTTTACTTCTCCAACGTAAACCTGCTGTGGATGTCGTCACAGGGACCATAAAAACAGTACTGGGATTGCTGATCATGAGCGTGGGTATTGGTGCGCTGATCGGTGCCATTATCCCCATACAAGCCATGTTCGAGGCGGGTATACCTGCGGGAGGTTTTACTACCTTCATAACCTTTGATGAAGCCGTTGTGGGGGCAGTGCAAGAGGCTAATGTCGGAAACATAGGCGCAGCCATTGCCTGGACCATGTTATTTGGATATATCATCCATCTTTTACTGGCCAGGTTTACGAAGTTTAAGTTCATCTATCTAACAGGCCATATGATCTGGATCCATGCAGGCGCATTTGCCATTTTGTTCCACTCCTTTGGCCTATCCCTGCTCTGGACTGTGGTTTTTGCTTCAATTGTCGATGGCCTCTACATGACACTAGCGCCAGCATTGGCTCAACCAGTGATGCGTAAAATCGTTGGCAGTGACGATATTGGTTTCGGTCATGGACAGACATTAATGAATATGGTGTGCGCCTGGGTCGGAAAACTGATTGGCAATCCCGAGGATTCGGCTGAAGACACAGATATGGCGGACTCCATGAGCATCTTCCGAGACATGGCAGTATCTATCTCGCTCATCATGATCCTCACAGCGTTCGTGGCCGTCATCCTTGCGATCATCCAGATCGGCATCAGCGGCGTGGAAGAGGCTATCAGTGGCGGCCAGAACTGGTTCGTCTTCACTCTAATGACGGCTCTTGGCTTCACTGCAGGCGTTCTTGTATTGCTTCAGGGCGTAAGAATGCTGATTGCGGAGATCGTGCCTGCCTTCAAGGGTGTCGCTGACAAACTCATCCCAGGCGCGATACCTGCCTTGGATTGTCCGGTAATCTATCCGTTCGCTCCAAAATCTCTCATCATCGGATTGATCTCTGGAACAATTGGGCAAGTTGTCGGTATGGTCGCGCTTGCACTAATCTCGTGGCCCGTACCTCTCCCCAGCATGATCGTGGCCTTCTTCGCCAGTGGCGCCGGTGCAATTTTCGGTAACGCCACGGGCGGCAAACGCGGCGCTTGGGCGGGTGGCTTCATCTGGGGTTTTGCCGGCTGGTTCATGATCAGCTTCGCCTACAAGTTCATGATCTTCGGCGACCTCAATGCAATGGGCGCTACTGATCTTGGCTTCACCGTTCCTGATGCAATCCTTCCCGGCATCGGAATTTGGGCGATTGCTAAGCTCTTCGGTGGCTAATCCCTAACACCACTTTAGCTAAGGGGAGGGTAAATCTATCTCCCTCCCCTTTTATAATTAACGCAACATCATGAGTATTTCACTGGTTGGCGGAACAATTCTCACGCCTCTCGAACAACTTACTGGGCATACCTTAATCATCAAGGATGATGATATCTCTGCTATTATCCCCGATCATCTGCATGAGCAGACAGATACTCATCGAATAGATGTCTCTGGGATGTGGGTTACTCCAGGTTTAATCGATATTCATACCCACGGCGCAAATGGACATGACACCATGGATGCCACACCTGAGGCTATGGAGGGTTTTGGTAAATTCTTAGCCCGGCACGGAGTAACGAGTTACCTTCCAACGACGATAACAGCATCCCGGCAAAATATTCGGAAGGCGATCGATAATATCGAACGCTTTATCTCCGAAACTAAGGGAGCTAGGATTGCCGGAATTCATCTCGAGGGCCCATATCTGAATCCGGCTCATCGCGGCGCACAGCCAGAGGCATTAATCCGTAAAGCTAACCCGGAAGAATATATAGCCTGGATCGAGCATGATCTGGTGAAGTTGATGACCGTCGCTCCTGAGATCGACGGCGTAATGGAGTTGATTGATGCCGGGCAGCAGCATGGACTTGAGTTCGCCGTCGGTCATAGTGGTGCGACCTATGAGACCATGCAAGTGGCGGCAGACCGCGGCTTGCGGCAAGCCACCCATACTTTCAACGGCATGCTGGGTCTCCATCATCGACGCCCCGGAACTGTAGGCAGCGTACTTACCGATGATCGGATCTATGCTCAGGTTATCGCTGACGGAGTACACCTTCACCCCGCAATCATTCAATTGATCGTTAAAGCAAAGGGCATCAGCAAAACGATATTGATATCCGATTCCATGCGAGCAACAGGTTTAGAAGATGGAGAATATGATCTTGGAGGACAAAGGGTTAGCGTTGAGCGATCCATTGCACGAATCCCTTCCGGGAGCTTAGCTGGCAGCACGCTCACCCTTGACGCAGCAATACGGAACACCATGGACTTCACCTCACTTTCATTCCAGGATGTTCTGCCAATGGCTACTTCTGTCCCGGCAAAATCGATGGGATGGATGGGACAAGTGGGTGTTTTAAAACCTGGCGCAAGAGCTGACGTGGTGTGCTTCGATGCCGAGATTGTGCCGCGCTTGGTTTTTGTAGCCGGAGAGCTAATTTACAAAAAAATAAGCCAAGGAGATGAATAACATGAAAAGCTTTTTTGAAGAATATTTGGACGGTGTCATAGGACTCCTACAGAAGCTCCGAGATGAAGAGGGTCCCGCGGTACACGAAGCAGCAAAAATACTGGCCGACGCTATTGTAAACGGGAAGCGCATTTTCGGTTTTGGCTGCACACATTCATCCCTGCCAATACAGGATTTAGTCTACAGGGCTGGAGGGTTGATGCTGATTAATCCG
Source organism: uncultured Anaerolineales bacterium (assembly GCA_965195195.1). Taxonomy (GTDB): domain Bacteria; phylum Chloroflexota; class Anaerolineae; order Anaerolineales; family E44-bin32; genus E44-bin32. Next base: position 10,792 of record CBDAFF010000071.1, read on the forward strand.
ATTTATGGACCAGGGATTGGCTCTCTTGAAGTTCAACCAGCTACAATCACATCCGCCATGGAACGTCTACCCGGTTTCGCCGATGTAATTCTTGACAACACCCCGATTGAAGAGGGTGATGTACTCATCCTCGTTTCGGTTTCCGGTCGTAATGCCGTTCCGATCGAAATGGCCCAATCCGCGAAAAATCGAGGGATAACCGTGATTGGCGTTACCTCCCGGGAATATACAGACAATGTTGAAGCGCGCCATCCCTCAGGAAAAAAGATGTATGAATTCGCAGATGTGGTGCTCGATAATAAAGCCACCAAGGGTGATGCAATTCTTGAGGCGGATAAAATGCCTCAGAAATTTTCCCCTGCATCCGGTGTCACGAGTAATGCCCTGCTCCATGCACTTGTTTCTGCGACTATCGAGGAATGTCTCGCTCGAGGTATGACGCCTCCAGTCTACGTTGCTGCGAATGTCGACGGTGGTGAAGAGTGGAACCAAAAACTATGGGATGAGTATGGCGATCGCGTTTTCTACGTGTGATGATACATGCGATGCTTGAAGTCGTAGTCGAGACCGTTGAAGATGCAGTAGCTGCCCATAAAGGAGGGGCTGACCAGGTTGAGGTAAAGTGTGATTACCTTGAATACGGCTTGACGCCGACGGCAGGCATGTTGGCGGAGATCCGCTCAAGCGTACCATGCAAAGTTCTTTCGATGGTCCGCCCACATGCCAGGTCTTTCACCTACTCGAAGACAGATCTAGCCGCAATGGTCTCCGATATCCGCAGAGCCGGATCCTTGGGTGTTGATGGCCTCCTGGTTGGTTGCCTCACTCAGGAGAACGAGATCGACATCGATGCAATACACGCGCTTCAGGACGCGGCTGGAGAGCTCGACCTCCATTTCCATTTAGCATGGGAGTCAACTCCTGACCCTGTCTCTACGCTGGAACTTCTCATCGAACTGGGAATCAAAAGTGTACGAACCTCTGGAGGCCAGGGGACACAAGGGATTACCACCCAGAATCAAACACAACTAAAGACGTATGTCGAGCAGACTGCCGGGCGCATCGAATTGTTCCTGGCCGGCGGGATCCGAATAAGCAACGCCGCAGACGTTGCGACTTCAACAGGGATCTGTAACGTACACACGGGTTCCGGAGTGAGAAATCCTGAGACAAGAACGGGTGTGGTATCCGAGGACAAAGTTCGCCGATTGTGCGAAGAACTGCAATCAGCTTGCCAGAAGCTTCGGGGTGACCAACCCTATGGATGACCGTGTGCTTCGCAAGCCCAAGATCAGAGCTGTAATTTTCGACCTGGATGGCACCTTGATCGCCAGCAAGGAAACCGCTCGCCTAGCTCTAGAGGACCTATTACGAAAACATAATCGAGAGGCATTTACGGACGAGATCAACCAAAGCTTCCGGGGGATGCCAACCCGCCAGATCCTCGCTTACATAGACCCCGAGCAAGTTGACAGCTTGTTGCTAGAAGTGGTTGAATTAGAAAATTACTATCGCGATCGATCTGACCTATACCCCGGCACACTCGAAACCCTTCGAGCGCTTGATAACGCGCAGATCCAACTTGCCGTGGTTACCTCTCAGGCTGCCCTTGAGGTAGAGCATGTTCGAGCCTATTTCCCTCTAGATGATATGATCCGGGTATGGGTGTCGGCAGATGACATCTTGCATCCGAAACCACATCCAGAATCGCTCGAGAAAGCTATGGACATGATGCAGGTCGCTAGAGAGCAAACCCTATTTGTTGGAGATACCCATTACGATATCGTAGCGGGGAAACGCTCAGGGGTTCTATCGGGCGCTGCGTTGTGGGGAAGAAACGATGCTCATGACCTGCTGGCACTTGATCCGGATTTTCTTTTTTACGACCCCTTGGAGATCCAGGAAGTATGTCTTCCATGAACCCCCTCCGTATCGGAATCTTCGGTAGTGGATATATCGCTCAAAAAGCGTATCTGCCGCTTCTCACAAGCTGGCCAAATCTTCATATCAAAGGTGTATTTAGCCGGTCAGCTTCCTCTCTAAAGCAAACCAGGGAACACTGGCCGGAAACTCCAACCTTCACAAACATGGAAGCCCTGGGCGATCAAGGCATTAATGCTGCGTTTGTACTCACTCCAGCCGAATCGCATTTCGAAATCTGTCAGTGGCTCTTGAAGAAAGATATCCATGTCTTCGTCGAAAAACCAGCGACCACCTCATCCGAAGATACCCTCGAACTGGCTAAGCTAGCGGATGAACAAAGACAGATATTCATGGTCGGCCTCAACCGCAGATATGCTCCGCTGGTAGAAAGAGCTAAAGAATTGATAAACGGTTCAGATATTCGAATGTTCGTCATTGAAAAACATAGGCCGATGGTCCAACCGCGTGGATATGAGGAGACATACTCCGAGGATTTGATTCATCAAATTGACCTGCTCCGGTATTTCTGTGGGGAGCTTCAACCCATTCAAACATCAGTTCACGCATCGAGGGACAAATTTCTCAGCGCGGTAAGCTGCCTCAGGACAGAATCCGGTGGACATGCCATACTGCTCGCCAGTCGTGAATCAGGCAGATGGTTAGAGAGCATAAATATCCATGGTGCAAATACGAGTATTGAATTAAGAATGTTTCAGGAGCTGCGAGTAACTCGGGAGGACGATGAAAGGATCTTCGGAAACAGCCAGGGTGGTAGTTGGAACTCCCACCTGGTTGAGCGGGGGTTCTACGCAGAGATCCAACACTTTATGGATTGTATTCATAAGGATCAAGTTCCGTTGACAAACGGCTTTGAAGCCGCAAAGAGCCAGGAGTTACTGGAAGCTTTGGTTGAATTAGGACGGAAACGAGACTCTGTAGATGAACAATAAGCAAATACTCACAATAGGGAAGAGGCGGGGTCTGGCATCTACATCAACAGCGGAAGGTCTCTTTACAATTTTGGCTTTCGACCACCGACAGTCTTTTGAGAAGATGCTCGGTGCAACCCCTACTACGCCAATTCCACACAGCGAAATTGTCGGCGCGAAGCTTGATGTGATTTCACAGCTCGCTGACCAGGCAAGTGCTATCTTGCTCGATCCCCTATATGGCGCGCCACAAGCGATTGCGAACGATGCCTTGCCTGCACAAACAGGTCTGCTGGTCGCCGTAGAAGAGACAGGCTATTCAGGTGAATCCTCAGCCAGGACATCCTCAATCCTTCCAGATTGGGGCGTTGAGAAGATCAAAAGGATGGGCTCAGATGCTGTTAAACTCCTGATCTATTACCATCCAGATGCAAGCGCGGTGACGGAAGGACAAGAGTTTCTGATAAAAGAGATCGTACAAGCGTGTCGTTTGCACGATATCGTACTCTTCCTTGAAGTTGTCTCCTATAGTATTAACCCTTCCATCGAAAAAGCCTCGGAAGCCTACGCCAAGCTAAAGCCAGAGCTCATCACGCGGATCGCCACGAAGCTCAGCAGTCTTGAGCCAGATGTCTTGAAGCTCGAATTCCCGGTTGATGTCCAACATGATAAAAACGAAGACCATTGGTATGCTGCATGCGAGGCAATTACCAAAGCTGCTAAATGTCCTTGGACCCTTCTAAGCGCAGGCGTCGATTTTTCCGCGTTTACTAAACAAGTCCGCATTGCTTGCATGGCAGGTGCTTCGGGATACATTGCGGGAAGAACAGTCTGGCAAGAGGGAATTTCCATGAATCCTGCTGACCGAAAGAAATGGCTGAAGCTTGTTGCGACGACGCGTTTGAATGAACTCCAACAAATCGCCATTGAACATGGTCGACCTTGGCAGGTTTATTACCCAAGAGACAAAGATCATTCACTTCAGAATTGGTACTTAGAGTATTAATCAGGACCATCGATTTCCATCATCCAGAGAGTTCTATGGGCAACCAGGAAGAAAGTATATTTCTAGATATCATCTCCAAAAACAAGCATGGAACCCATCAAGGGATATTCGCGGTTTGCTCCGCTCATCCTGTTGTATTGGAGACAACAATCAAACATGCTTCCATGGTGGGATATCCGCTCCTCATCGAATCGACTTCCAACCAGGTCAATCAATTTGGTGGGTATACGGGAATGACACCCTCCCAGTTTTCAAGGAACATAATGGATCTTTGCCAGAAATATAACTTCCAAGAGCATCGCTTGCTCATGGGCGGCGATCACCTGGGTCCTTATCCCTGGCGAAATCAACCAGCAACGATTGCCATAGAGAAAGCCTGCCAGATGGTCAGCGATTATGTCGCAGCAGGTTATAGGAAAATCCATCTGGACACCAGCATGCATTGTGGGGATGACGATCCTACCAAGCCATTAGATAGCCGACGAATTGCCGAACGCGCTGCCATGCTGTGTTTGGCCGCCGAACAAGCCTCAGTCGAGAACGAAGAGCCAACGAACAAACCTTTGTACGTCATAGGATCCGAAGTCCCCGCTCCAGGTGGCTTGCCTGCGTCCGAGGAAAAGCTTAGGGTTACTTCAGTCGCCGATGTCGATGAGACTATTCAGCTCACCCGCAATACATTCCTCGAGAGGGGGTTGGAATCAGCCTGGGATCGTGTTATCGCCGTTGTCGTACAGGCAGGAGTCGAGTTTGGAGATCAGACCATCCACAGCTATGACCGATCCAAAACCACGGACCTACGCCAATTTGTTGAGAGAGAAAACAGATTCGTCTTCGAAGCTCATTCCACGGATTACCAGACGCTAATCTCACTGAAGGAGATGATCGAGGACCACTTCGCAATTCTTAAGGTTGGCCCTGAGCTAACATTCGCATACCGTGAAGCCATTTATGCCCTTGAACTGATTGAACGACAGATCGCCAGCACTTTGGCGATCGCTAATCCTTCTGAAATTAGCAACGTTGTCGACCGTGTTATGTGTGATAATCCCAATAATTGGCTGGGGTACTACTCTGGTTCCGCCTCTGAAGTAGCATTCTCCAGGCGCTTCAGCATGAGTGATCGTATTCGCTACTATTGGTCTGATCCAGAAGTGGTCATCGCGGTGAGAAGGTTGTTTGACAATCTGACATCGGTCGAGATCCCTTTAAGTCTTCTCAGCCAATACTTGCCAATTCAGTTCGAGAAAGTACGCGACGGCACCTTGCCCGTATCTCCTCAAGCGTGGGTTGAAGATCATATCTGTAGCGTGCTAACTAAATACACATCCGCTATGCGGTAGTAGAAAAAATCACCGGCTGTTAGCCATTCGGAACAACTCTGGATTATGCCTTCGGAGAGTTCACGGCATAGAAGTCACGCCCGGCCAAAGTCGTGGCAACTGCGATGAATTGCAGGAAATCTGTTCGAGATGCTTGGTTCCATGATCAACCCGAATAAACAGCACTCTATCTCTGAAACGCGCGTCACGTGAACCATACACAGTTGGACAAAGGACCTGGATCTTGTGTATAGCGAACTAATCGTTAGAATCTCATACACCATGTGTCAGAGAATTAATTGAGGGACGTTTCAACTATGAAAAATAAAAGTGTTCAAGTGAAATGGACAGGGAACCGACAATTCATCGGTACAGATAGCGGCAACCATTCCATCGTGATCTCCTCCCACGACGAAGCGAACAACACTGGGATGAGCCCATCCCAATTGCTGCTTCTCGCGCTGGCTTCCTGCAGCGCGTATGACGTTGTGGGCATCCTGCAGAAGAAACGCCTGCAACTCGACGGTTTAGATATCACGGTTCACGGCGAACAAGAGCCTGATCCACCGTGGACATACCGTCAAATTCATCTTAAATTTGTATTCAACGGACCCGATTTGACGGATAAAGCCATCGAGCAAGCGATTGAACTCTCCATAACCAAGTATTGCTCGGTAGCCGCAACGGTTTCCGGTAAAGCCAATATCACCCATGAATTCGAGATTCTTGGAAAATAAACCTCTGTCCAAGCCCCCCACTGCATTGGACGGATGATAAAATTCCCTCGCTGTAACAAGCTTGTCTATTGCACAGCCGGCCCACAGCTCTTTGGAGAACCATTAATGCAGACTATCCGTATCACCGTTAACCATCCCGAGGGGCTTCATCTCCGACCCGCGTCGCAATTTATGCAGACCGCGAGCAAGTACGAGTCCGAGGTCACCGTCGCAAATATCACGAAGGAATCCGCAGCGGTTAATGCCAAAAGCATTGTGCTCGTCCTCACCCTTGAGGTTAGCCAGGGGCATGAGATTGAAATCGTCGCCAATGGTGCGGATGAACGAGAGATGATCTCCGCTCTAAAAGACCTGGTTGAAAACAATTTCGGTGAAGAGGCTGCAAGCGCAGCCTCGTGAACAGGTGCTCCAATTCCTTTCCTGGATGCGCCGTCAACACTAAAGGTTTTGCAGACCCCTGACTTCAAGAGAGCAGTGCTGGAGGAAACCAGCCTGCCGCCGAACGATCCTGCCACTTTGCTATACTTCTTTTGTATGGCGATCTAAACCGCACCCGGCCCCGCAGGAAGCGCTATTTGAATGCAAGGGTCCTTGAAATGGGATCTTGAAAAGTAACCCGAGGTGCAAGCGAGGGGACTGGGATAAAAGCAGTTATTTGCCCACTACCTGATGAAAGGCGAAATGAATACAACTATAGAAAACAAGAAACGTTTTGCTGGTATCGCCGCCGATTGTTATTCCTGTGTCATAAACCAGGCACGCTCGGCGGCTCGCTTTGGAAAACTTAATGAAGAGCAAACCAAGCGAGTTGTCAATGTAGCCATCGCAGGGCTGGAGAAGTCTAAATCAACGCCGCTCTTAGTTCAGCATATTATTCGTTGTGTGGCAGACGCCGTTATTCAAGAACGAGGGGAATCTCATGATTTTGACATCTATGCAGAGGTAAAAGAAAAATCTAACATCTTGTCTTTGGCCCATGCAGAGAAATTTCAAAAGAAGATAGATGCAAGTGAGTCACCACTGGAAACAGGTCTGCAGATTGCAGTAGCAGGAAATATTATTGATTTCGGAGCCATAAATCAAGGTCCTATCAATCTGAACAAAGAACTTCAATCTCTCGATAAAAGCCCCTTCGCTCGCTATGATATTGAGCCGTTACGAAGAGCGCTGGATGACGCATCAACACTCCTCTACATCTGTGACAATAGCGGAGAGATTGTTTTTGACATGCTATTCATTAAGGAGTTACAACGAGAGTACCCGAACCTTCAAATAGTGGCGGCACTTCGCGATAAGCCCATCATCAATGATGCTACACTGGAGGATGCCAAAGTGGTAGGACTTGACCGTCTTGTCACGACTATCTCTAGCGGCAGTGTCTATCCGGGAACTATTCTTCCCGAAACAACAGAGGAATTCCAGAAATTTTTTGCTTCTGCAGATGTGATACTTTCCAAAGGTCAAGGGAATTTCGAGACATTGTTGCCGATAGCCGATAAGAGACTCTTCTTTTTACTGCGCATTAAATGTGAATATATGGCAGCCTTATCGGAGGTTAGCAAAGATAATTTAGTACTCATGCAAGGATGACGTTCCGCAATCTCAAGGCAGCGCAGCAAGCACCTCGCTCAGAGAGCTATACCGACCTTCGGCTCCAGAGAAATCCTCTCCATCCAGCTCTGCATTTGGGACGACGAGGCAGCGCATGCCCGCGTTTAACGCAGCTTGCAGACCGATGGGCGAATCCTCCAACGCCAGGCAGCACGCAGAATCTACTTCAAGGCACGCGGCCGCGGCGAGGTAGACATCCGCGGCAGGTTTCCCCTGGACCACATCCTCCCGGCAGCGAACGCAACCGAAATATCCAGCTAGACCAATCGCCGCGAGCACCTCAGTGACGTATGTCGAAGGGCTGTTGGAGGCTACCCCTAAAACAAAGCCTCGATCCATTAGGGATTGCATCAGATCGATGAGGCCCGGCGCCGGAGAGATATCGCGGCACACCCTCTCCGTTCTTTGCAACCAGTAGGTTTCCAATAGCTCCTGTGGCGCAAGTGGAAGGTCCAGGACCTCGATCAGATACTCGACCGACTCTAATGGCTCCCTCCCGATCACATCGTGATAGATCTCTTCCGTGAAGTTCTTACCGTACTGGCCAAGGACTTCACACCAAACCTTAAAGGCGATCGACTCACTTTCGATCATCAGGCCATCAAAATCAAAAACAACAGCCTTGATCCCATCTAATTGAACCATATCGTACCTTCACCTTTTCCTGCATAAGATCTGCCAATGATAACCCTTTTTCCTTAAGTCGCAGACGGAGAAATACCTCAGACAGGATATCCCTGGTGGCTTCCTCGAAATCTATTGTGATGCCGATCTCTCTTATCCAGCTTGACAAAATTTTTCCCTGTCGTTTAATCGCCAACGTAGTTCGCGATGAATAGAGACGGAGGATAAAACCTTCCAGTCCATTTGCCCATGCGGACCTCGATCGATCATCGAAAAGAGAATCCATGCGCATCCAACTCTTCATCACATGCATGATTGACAGCCTTTTTCCGCAAGTTGGCGAAGCGGTCTTCGAAGTTTTGTCACTCGCCGGTGCAAAGATCCATTTTCCAACTTACCAAACCTGCTGCGGCCAGCCAACTTACAATGCGGGCTACCGCGATCATGCAAAAGATTTGGCCAAGCGCACTATCGAGATCCTAACCCGCGTAGATGATCCCGTTGTGATCCCTTCCGGTTCTTGTGCCGTAATGATCCGCAAAGAATATTCTGATTTGTTTCGTGAAGATCCTCCCTGGCAGCAACGCGCCCAGGCGCTCGCCTCTCGAACCTATGAACTCAGCGAGTTCCTTGTCGACGTATTGGGCCACACGGAATTTCAAGCATCTTTTGATGGCCGGATCGCCTATCACCCATCGTGCCATCTCCTGCGCGGCCTCGGTGTGAAGACCCAACCGCTTGACCTGCTAAAGCATGTCGAGGGAGCCGAAGTGATTTCACTATCGCCGGATTGCTGCGGCTTCGGCGGTGTGTTCGCCATCGACCACGCCGAGATCTCAAGCGAGTTGATGAACCGCAAACTCGATGCCATCGAGAGCTCAGGCGCCGATGTCGTTGTCGGCGCGGATGTCAGCTGCCTGATGCAGATCGAAGGCGGCCTTCGCCGACGCGGATCGTCGATTCGCTGCGCACATATCGCCCAAATCCTCACCATGAAAGAGCCCGGACTCCGATGAGACGGCAATTCCTCAAAAAGGCGCACGAAGCGCTGGCGAACCCCACACTCCAGAAAGCGCTGGATCAGAATGCCGAGCGGCGGGGGCGCGGGCGCGAGCGCGCGTTTTCGACGCTGCCAAACCCCGAACATACGCGCCAGGAAGCCGCTCAGATCCGTCGAAAGACGGTCGACAACCTCGAAGAATATCTGGCGCAATTTATCAAACACGCACAAGAAAACGGCATCCAGGTCCACGGTCCCCTCAGTGCACAAGTTGCAGCTCTAACCGCGGCGGAGATCGCAAAAAAGCATAATGCCCGCCTGATCGTTAAATCCAAGTCGATGGTGAGCGAGGAGATCGAACTCAATCCAACGCTTGAAGCGGCCGGCATGCTTGTTGTGGAGACAGACCTGGGCGAATTCATCGTCCAATTGCGCGGCGAAGCGCCTGGCCACATCATCACTCCCGCAATCCACCTGCTGCGGGAAGACGTTGCCAAAACCTTCACGAGCGAGCTCAATGTCCCTCATTCCACCGACGTCGCTGAGATGACAGAAACCGCGCGCCGGGTCATGCGCAAGGACTTCCTATCAGCAGAGGTCGGGATTTCAGGGGTGAATTTCGGGGTCGCCGAGACCGGGACCTTATGCATCGTTACCAATGAGGGCAATGGGCGAATGGTCTCCACAATTCCTCCCATCCACATTGCCCTCATGGGCATCGAGCGGATTGTCCCTTCGTTGGAGGACATGGCGGTCCTGCTGCAGGTACTGCCTCGTTCGGCGACGGGCCAAAATCTGACGAGTTATGTGTCCTTGATCCAACGCCCGCGCGCCGGCGACGAAGCGGACGGCGCCGAGGAACGGCATCTTATCCTGGTCGATAACGGACGCCTGGCGATGCACCGTTCGCAACTTCAAGATGCATTGCTCTGTCTCCGCTGCGGCGCGTGCCTAAACGCTTGTCCCGTATTCCGTGAAATTGGCGGTCATACCTATGGCAGCGCGTATCCAGGACCGATTGGCTCGCTAGTATCCCCTGGCTTGTTCGGGATCAAGCAATATGGACACCTATCGAAAGCATCCACGCTCTGCGGCGCTTGCACCGAGGTTTGCCCAGCGGGGATCGACTTCACCAAGCTGCTCCTTCGCACTCGAGGAGAATACATAAAGTCTGTCCCCCAACCTGCCTGGTTGCGCATGGGAATGCGGTTTTTTACCTGGATGATGGCTTCCCCGGGAAGATATCGCTGGGGTCAATCTATCGCCGCCTTTTTTATACGCTTCCTACCGAACCGCGGCGGCTGGCTCTATCGCTTACCACCCCCGCTTTCAGGTTGGACGAGGTTCAGGGACTTCCCGCCCCTCGCGGCAGAACCCTTCCACGCGCGCTTCCACCGGCTGAAGTCGACCGGGAAAGGCCCAACCAAAGTCGATGAGAAGCACCAGGAAACACAGACGCAGGAGGATGAGCCGCTCCAAGGCGATCTCATCGTTTGTTTCCAAGAGGAACTCGAGAGGGTCGATGGGGAGTTCGTGCAGTGTTCTTCCGAGGAACTGCCGCATAAGGTCGCGGATTTCCTCGTCTCGATCGAGGCCGATCAGATTCTCGGTTGGGGTGAGCAATGCCGGGAATTCAACTCAATCGCCAATCATCTCCGAGAAGCGGGGATACAGATTTGCGAAGCAGAGATTCCTCGCTCCGAAGATGGCGACACTCGATACGAGACGTTAGCGGGGTTGGATCAAGCTCCAGCAGGGCTCACCACCTGCCTGGCCGGGCTTGCGGATACCGGCACGGTCATCTTGCCCTCGGGAGCGGGTTTATCAAGCCTCACGTCTCTACTGCCGCGGACACACATGGTGCTTCTTCGAGCAAAGGATATTTATCCGTCGTTTGATCACTGGATCCGCGCCGGAGGCAGAGAGGCGATCGCTTCCTCATCCCAGGTCACATTGATAACCGGACCATCAAGGACTGCCGATGTTGAGATGATCCTCACCCTCGGCGTTCATGGTCCGGAGCGGCTGGTCGTCTTCACAATAGATTGAACGATTCAATTTAACTTTTAATGCCTTCTTGTTCGAGGCCTTGACTCTCCTGCCCAGCTTAGCGGCTCGTGAGTTGAATGCCAGATATTGCCTCCAGGGCGCCAATCACAGCCGAGTTATCGAGATCGCGCATCCCTAACTGAAGCATCGCCTCATAAAGCTGTTGATTCACTGCTGTCGCTGGGAGAGGCATTCCATAAGATCGTGCCGTATCCAACACGATCCCCAAGTCTTTGTGCTGCATGTATGCTTTGAAACCCGGGGAGCGATTCCCATCAAAGAGACGCGACGGCTTGTTGTCCAGAGTCCAGCACTGCGCCGCTCCCCCACTGATCGCCTCGATCACACGCTCCGGATTAACGCCGGTCTTCTCTGCCAGTAACAGAAGCTCTCCCATTGCAACCATCTGGGCGGCAACCATGATTTGGTTGCATGCCTTTGCGACCTGTCCCGCGCCGCTCTCACCTACGTAAGTAATCGTCTTTCCCATTGCCTCGAAGATCGGCCTGACACTCTCGAATGCATCTTCGGATCCGCCGACCATGATCGCCAGTGTCCCTGCCACCGCCCCGACATCACCACCCGAAACTGGCGCATCCAGCGCATGCGCCCCCCGCTCTGCCAGCGCCGTCGCGATCTTACGCGCCGTCTCGGGTTTGATCGTGCTGTTATCGATATAGATCATCCCTTTGTGACAGCCCTCGATGATCCCATTCTCCCCGAAGACGACTTGTTCGACGTCCGGCGTGTCAGGCAGGTTTGTGAAGACGACATCACTCGTTTCGGCGACTGAACGGGGCGAATCAGCGCGCTCGGCTCCCTCGTGACATAGCTCCTCGACTACAGCCTGGCTGCGGTTATGCACGATAAGCGTGTAACCAGCCTTCATCAAGTTCCTGGCGATCGGCTTTCCCATTAAGCCTAAACCGATGTATCCGATCCGTTTTGCCATCCCAGCCTCCTCGACTGCAGAGATTTTTTATTTCCATATCGCTACTCAAGTATGTTGTTGAGCGCGAAGCACTCCCCACCTGTGTTCTGATGAAATTACCCGGTCGCCCTGGCAGGCTCTTCGCAGCAATGGCAGGAAGGTTTCTGGACTAATAAATGTCATTTCGAGTGAGCCGTGAAACGGCGACCGAGAAATCCCTAGGATGTTGCTCGTGAGGGTTCCTCACATAGAACCGAATTGAATCCCATCATTAGATGCTTGACCTATGAATCGAGTCGTCGCAGGGATTTCTCCCTTCGGTAAACTCAGGACAGGCACCCCTTACAGGGGGTCGAAATGACAAGTATAAGACTGGCTCTTCCCCATCTGTTATTTTGGTTAAGCCGCGAAACGGCGAAGGTATGATTGCACATACGAACCTGTCATGATTGCTTGCGTTTATGTCCTGATTCACCCCTCATCTTCACTCTCGGATGAAGCAGATTCTTCCGTCTGCCCCTGTTCATGGATCTCAAGTTTCTGGTTGATGGTCTGCAAGAGACTCACCAAATCGTCGCTGATCTTTTGTGCAACCTCACCGCTCTGGATTCTCTCGCTGAAATCGTCCACATCTTCACGCACTCGCTGCACCTCCGGGCTTTCAACAATCTCCTCTCCTAAGCGTGTAAAGGCTGCGCCAATTTCGACCAGGCCATCATGGATGTCATTGCCTATTCGTTTTCTCTCTTCACTCTCCCAAGCACCCTGTACTGCCTGACGGATGTTCTCACCGAGCTTCTCGAACTCATTACCAATTTCGTTGATTGATTTCTTCTCTTCCGTCATGGTCACTTCTCCTTTTCCTAATAGTAAGAACTCGTTAGGGGTTTAATATAAATGGTTCGTCCAATTAGATGTTTCTTCCGACGAGCGACGACTACGGGCGCAAACACTCTTCCAGCGCAGCCAGCAGCAGGGTCACGTTCTCCAGCCGTGAGGAATAGCCCATCAACCCTATGCGCCAGACCTTTCCTTTTAGTTCCCCCAACCCGCCCGCTATTTCGATGTTGTAATCCTTCATCAGTCGGCTTTGTATCTGGGCACCGTCGACACCCTCGGGGATGCATACTGTCGTCAGAGATGGGAGGCGATTGGCGAGGGGGACATGGAGTTCCATTCCCAGGTTTTCCAGCCCTTGCCATAAGATCTCCGCATTCCGGCGATGGCGCTCCCAACGCACTTCCAGCCCCTCCTCGGCAATGATGCGCAGCCCCTCGTAGAGAGCGAAGTTAGCGCTGATCGGCGCCGTATGATGATAGGTTCGTTCGCTACCCCAATATTTCTGGATCATAGTCAAATCCAGATACCAATTCGCGACCTGGTTCTTACGTGCTGAAAGAACCTGCTCGGCACGGGGTGAGAGCGTGATCGGCCCCAAACCAGGAGGGCAGCTTAAACACTTCTGGCTTCCGCTGTAGCAGACATCGATCCCGATTTCATCTACCTGAACGGGAATACCTCCTAAGGACGTCACTGCGTCAACCAGCAGGAGACCGCCATTCTCATGGACAACACGGGAGATATCTTCAAGGGGCTGCAGAGCGCCCGTCGACGTTTCGGCGTGGACGATCGCTACGATTTTAGCGCTTTTCTGGGCGAGTGCATCTCGCACTTCTTCTGCTGTGAAAACCTCACCCCAGGGCCGATCGATCGTGCGGATCTCGGCACCGTACCGCTGAGCCATATCCACGAGCCGCAGCCCGAAATAACCGTTAATGCAGATGAGAATCTCATCACCGGGTTCGATCAGATTGGCAAGCGAAGCTTCCATCGATGCACTGCCCGTCCCGGAGATGGGGATGGCTAACCGATTCTGCGTCTCAAATACCATGCGCAGCAGATCCTGGGTGCGCTCCATAATCTCCAGGAAATAGGGATCGAGATGACCGACAAGCGGACTGGCCATCGCTCGCAGCACCCGGGGGTGGACCATGCTCGGTCCGGGACCCAGCAAAATGCGCGGTGGATTTTGAAGCTCGGGGTAAGTATCTGGATAATTCACGTCGTCTGATCCCATCGAATAACTCCCTTTCGTAGAACCGAGATTTGAGATTGAAACCTTATTCTAACGTATTTCGGTTAAGCAAAAGAAATAATGTCTCAAGATGCAAAGCCGCCTCGAGCAGACCCTCGAGGCGGCGAATACGACATCCCTAGGACATCACCTAAGACTGATATACGTTTCTAGTATTTGAACCAACATGGGTTTGCCTTTCATGAGATAGTCCTGGTAGGTCGCATCTGCAACCGGACGTGATCCGAATTCAATCCGGGTATCGTCAGGCAAGAGAAGATAGAGTGTCTCGTTATGCTGATCCAGCGTCTCACCACCGGCCTGAACATCCATGCCCGTGGCCGTCAGAGTCTGACCATCCACAACGACCAGCTGCTCAATGTCCGTGATCGTGGCAACCCCGACACCCGTTCGCCCGCAAGTTGCATAACGAAAACCTTCATTCTCAGGCACCGATATGGTGAGATAACCCAGTGCGTACGTGATTTGGATACATAGATTATTTCCATACGTTTCTTCGAGGTAATCGAAATAGGTTTCGAGCGTTACACCATCGGGCAGACCACCGACAGGCATGCCGTTCTCATCAGTTTGATAGCCATGGATCCCCATCTCCTCAAGCGAGGCTTCTGGGGGATAGCTGATTTGGTATCCATAACGATCATTTGTATAGGTCAGCCATCCATTCTCAGGGCTGTCCCAATCAGGTGCGGGTGGAATCTCAGCTGTGCTGTCCACCACGATCTCAAATCGCTCAACCTGGATTTGCGTGCCGTTCCAATCCGGAATACCCACGATCATCTGTCCCCACACACGGATCACCGTGCCGGTATCGCGAATATCCTCTAACTGGCCTGATAACCCCTCCTCGGCAGCCCATACTCCGAATTGCACCGGGAATTCCCCTACGAGTGCGAAGTAGTCATCACCGCCGGATCGCGGACCGGGAGGTCCGTTATTAATCACACCCTCCCATCCTTCGATTGGTTCGGGATCCGTAACGATTTGTCCATATCTCAACCTATCAGCCACCAGCATACATCCGTCGAAGTCATCCATATTGCAATTGACAACACCCCAGACATGGACATATTCCTCCGCCCCTTCTGCATCTCGCAGCTGAGCGATCTCCGCTTCGATGGATTCGTTTGCGCCGACGAGCCCTAGTTCACCGACTCCGGGAGGGTATAAAACGAGTAACCCATCCACACCAGATCCCTCTGCTGCGCTCGAGATATGACCGTACCAGGCGTTGGCGTTGACCTCGGAGATTTCAGCGCCCCTCTCCGTTACCTGACCCTGAGCGTCCACCTGCCCTTGCCAATTGAAGCCAGTGCTCGGATTTGAAAGCTCGATGGTGTAGATCACCGCCTCAGGTGCGCCAATCGGATAGCTGATATCCAACACCCAGCCATCGCCTGAAAATCGGTATGACGTTGAGCCGACAAAGCCTTCCGGGGTTGTGACCTCCGCTGACCAGACGATCTCAGTCATTGGCGCATCATCGCCATACTGAACGCGGACAAAACCCAGCGCTTCTTCCCGTGCAGTGATTAAGGCTTCAAGGGCTGTAATATCTTCTTCTTGAGTCCCATTGCCTCGACCGCATGCGCCAATGACCAAAAACAGCATGACGAAAAGACCGAGCAACTTAATAGAATTCTTGTTTAGCATCCCTCTCTCCTTTCATCCACTCATTAAAGCACCTCTTTCAGAGTCGAATGGATTGATAGCAAATTGTATGATGACTGATCAGAATTGGACAAATAGCTGTGTAGTATTTTGTTCCGAATAGCAGAAACCGTCACGTGTTCTTTGGTACAATGATAAGAACAGTGCACCAACCCTATCGAAAAAGCATGCCAATATGAAATGAAGGAGGAGTTGAAAATGCCTGAAGCACGTGTGGGAAAGGAAGCACCAGATTTCAAGAGCGCGGCATATGTCCGCGGCAAAGGATTCAAAGAAGTCAAGCTCTCTGACTATCGGGGGAAATGGCTTGTCCTCTGCTTCTACCCGGGTGATTTCACCTTTGTTTGACCGACCGAGCTGGCGGCAGTTGCCGTCATGTATCCTGAACTCCAGAAGCTCGGCGTTGATGTCCTTTCGGTAAGCACAGATAGCAAATTCAGCCATAAAATTTGGGACGAAACCGAGCTCGAGAAGATGGTTGAAGGGGGCATTCCCTTCCCGATGCTTTCCGATCAAGGCGGTCAAATCGGCACATTATATGGTGTGTATGATGAGGACTCAGGCACAGAGTTACGAGGCCGTTTCATCATGGACCCTGACGGCGTGATCCAGGCGATGGAAGTACTCACGCCTCCTGTCGGCCGCAACACGGAGGAGCTTCTACGACAGGTGCAAGCATTCCAGCTTGTCCGTGAATCTGGCGGGAAAGAAGCAACCCCATCGGGTTGGACACCAGGTGAACCGACCCTAAAGCCAAGTCCAAGCATGGTCGGGAAAGTCTGGGAAGCCTGGAAACCCTGATTTCCATAGCGTTCAGAGAATAACCATGAAGTTAACCGGTCCGACTTGTAAAGTTCGGGCCGGTTGCATTTCCAAGCGAACATCCTGGAATTGCCAAGAAAATAAAGCGGTCGGGTTTCACACAAAACCGAAAAGCTTGGATTATCTTCACCTAGCAAGTGTGTTGCAGAAACCACTCAATATCCTACACCTTCTATTCACACTATCTTCATTGAAAAAACACGACAGATGAAACGTTTATTGGTATAGTCTGCCTTATCTTTCAGCGTATTCTCTACGTCAGGATTGTCATGAGCGAACCATCAACCAGACCGCCCTTACCCCAGCGGGTCAAACGCAGCATCATTCGGGAGCCTTTTACCGGCGATAGGCGAAGTCGGCTCCGCCTGGTGATGAACAACCTAATCCTACATCTGCATCCAGCCCAGATTCCAAAAGCTACGCTTCGCTTCACGTACACCTGGGGCCTGGGAGGGTTGTCTGCGTTATTGTTCCTACTTCTGTCCGTGACCGGAGCGATGCTCGAATTCGCGTACACACCCTCACCGGAACAGGCGTATACCAGCATTCTCGCTCTGCAAACGAATGTCTGGTTTGGACAGCTCATCCGCAATCTGCACCATTGGTCGGGCAACTTGATGATTGTGGTTGTCGCTCTGCATCTGCTTCGAGTCTTCTTCACCGGGGCGTTCCGTCCTCCTCGTGAGTTCAACTGGATCGTTGGCATCGCCTTGTTGTTATTAACGGTCGTGGCAAACTTTACGGGTTATCTCTTGCCCTGGGATCAACTCGCATACTGGGGGATTACCGTAGGCACGTCCATCTTGAGTTACATCCCCTTGATTGGAGACTGGGTAGCGCAACTGCTCCTCGGGGGTCCTGAGGTTGGCCCAAACACATTGTTAAACTTTTACGCTTTGCATATCTCGGCGATCCCCTTCGCTATCGCTGCTTTGATGGGACTGCACTTCTGGCGAGTTCGCAAAGATGGTGGCTTGACCATCCCCAGGCGCCTTAGGGAATCCGAACCCGATACCTCGAAAACAACGACCATTCCTGATCTTGTGCGCCCAGAATTAACCTGGGCTGCTGTGTCCATCGCCGCTATCACGTTATGGGCGATGTTGGTCAACGCACCGCTCGAACCGCTTGCGAATCCGGACGTAAGCCCCAATCCCGCGAAAGCACCCTGGTATTTCCTGGGTATCCAGGAATTACTGCTTCATTTTCATCCTTTCATCGGCGCCATTATCCTCCCCGGATTAGCGATCCTGGCTCTGACGGCTCTTCCTTATATGGATGCGGATATGGAGAGCGTGGGGGTATATTTCCGGTCTTGGAAAGGACGGTGGCTCTCATTTTTAAGCGCAATAGCAGGGACCGTCTTTACCTTTATCTGGGTTCTCGTTGATGAATATTGGCTTGACCTCCCTTCAGTTTTTCCGTCCCTTCCTACAATTGTTTCAAACGGGATTATCCCGCTCATTGTTCTGCTCCTGCTTCTTTATGGGTTTTACCTATATTCAAGAAAGGCATTCATGACCACTCATTGTGAGGCAGTTCTCGGCCTGTTCGTGCTTCTGCTGGCAGGCTTTGTAACACTCACCGTTATCGGGATATTCTTTCGTGGTCCCGGCATGGCACTCATGCGACCCTGGGATATTGTCCCGCATTAGCATTACCTAACAGCACACGAGGAAAACGAGGTATGAGATCGGAACAATTACCCGAAGAAACCGCCGGCACTTCCAGGCGTGATTTCATCAAACTAACCTGGGGCACCTTGGGCGCGCTCGCGGTCGTAGAAGTCGGTGCAGTCGCGCTTGGGTTTTCACTTCCACGCGTGGCCGAAGGCGAATTCGGCAGTGTGATTCACTGTGGTGCTGTCGACGATTTTCCTCCAGGATCGGTCACGCCCTTCAACCTGGGGCGGTTTTTCCTGGTTCGCTTACCAGATGGCGGTTTTCTTGCCCTGTATCGTAAATGTACGCACCTTGGCTGCAGCGTTCCCTGGGATCAGACCGTCGAGCAGTTCGTCTGCCCGTGTCATGCATCCGCATTCGACATGACGGGAGATGTCCTTAACCCGCCTGCTCCACGGCCTCTCGATCTCTTCACAATAAGCATCGAGAGCAACCAAGTCTTCGTTAATACGGGCGAAGTCATTGAACGAGATCAATTTTCCGAAGCGCAAATTCGGTACGTGGAAGGATAGGATGGGTCGAGAGCGAATACATTTAGCCATCGGAACGATTGCTACCGGTATTCTCACGGTAGCCCTCGGGCTGTATATTTGGCAGGAGCCCTTGCGCATGGAGACCGCACGCCTCGACCTGCTCAATCACCAAATTGTAGAGGGTCAGGTAGCCTACGCACAGAACTGTGCACTGTGCCACGGCGCTGCCGGTGAGGGGTTAGGAGCCAACCCATCTCTGGCCAACCCAGGGATTCGTGAAGGCGATTATGGGGCTCTATACAAGGTGGTTGCGCGCGGTCTTTTTGAAACCGCAATGCCCGCCTGGAGCATCGCCGAAGGCGGCCCCCTGAACGACGCGCAGCTCGAAGCCATCTTGACCATGATCCAGTTCGGTGAATGGGAAGAGACGTGGACTATGGTCTTCGAAATGGGGTTAATGCCCCGCGAGCCTATTGCTGTGGAGGTCTCAGAAGAAACCCTCGTTTCGATACGCATGCTGCCAGATGGAGAGAAGCTCGCCAACGCCGTGACCTCCTATGGCGCTTATTGCATCGCCTGCCATGGCGAGAACGGCTTAGGCACCGAGTTGGCACCGGCATTAAACAATTCCGACTTGCGTGCCGAGGCAGATATCGAGATGCTAATGCGTGCGATTTCACAGGGTGTCCCCAGCACATTGATGGCCGGATGGGATGGAGTCCTCGCCACCAATGAAATTGACGACCTGGTAACACTAATTCTCAAGTGGGATACGCTGCCGGCGGATGCCATTCCCGCGCCTCCCGAACAGCCCATCGTCATTACAGAGCAGCTCCTGGAGGCAGGCTCTGCTCTCTTCGCACAGAACTGCGCATGGTGCCACGGATCAGAAGGACAAGGAACACGGCGAGGTCCAGCGATTAATGTTCAATCTTTCTTTGAGAAAGTGACAAATGATATCGCGGCAATCCAGATTGTTACGATGGGTATTCCTGACACATCGATGCCCTCTTGGGGCGATCGCTTGAGCCCTTCCGAGATAGAAGCGATCGTGGCCTTCATCCGTCAGTGGGAGCCCACCGCTCCACCTGTTGCTGTCCCCGAAACCGGTCGACCGCGCGGCGGTGGATCTGGACCGCCCTGGATGCGAAACAAATGAGCGCCGATCTCCCCTATACCCCAAGTCCACCAGAGGCATAAAACTGCGAACGAGCCCGTATCCAAGTAAGCGAGACGGGCTCCACGCGTTTGTGTTGAACATGTCTATTCAAATTATGATTGAACTGCGCCCATTAAGTTCATTTCCTTCTTGTTTTCTCGTCCTACTTCCTTGTTAAGGACCAAACTCCGCTAATCCCACGATCAATCGAGTTCTTCTATCGTGGGTGATAGATAAGCCCCATACAGTTTGTGACACAATTCACTAACTCCTTTGTTCTGCTCCCACTATATTTATGCAGGACCGGCGAGCTTTCGCTATTTGATCGGTCCAGAATTCGCGGGATCAGGCTTCGAGATTACGCAGTGGGAACTAAATCCATCATGCATGCTCGATACCTGATCTCATAAGTTGATGAGGAGTAAATCATGTCTGAGATGAATCTAGAAGAAGTTCAAGCCGCGAAAGTCGTTGATGCACGCGGCAGCGCCTGCCCTGGTCCTCTATTGGAGGCGAAGAAAGGTATAGGCGCAGTTAAAGTAGATGAGATCCTTGAGATTTGGTCCGGTGACGAGAGTACGAAAGAGGATATCCCTCGTTGGGCAACAAAGGTCGGCCAGGAATACCTTGGTGCTCTCCAGGCCGAGGGATATGACCGCATCTTCCTGCGCCGCTTGAAGTAAAGGCGATCATCATGGGATCGGATGCGAAGACAAAGATTCTCATCCTGGCAACGCTATCCGGAGGCTATGCCGGCGCCGATTCAGTCGGCCAACTGCATACGGACTATGCGTCGAACACCTACGTCCTCCCAGTTCTTTCTCCAGCAATGTTTGCAGAGAGCTTTTACCTGGACGCTTTCGACCGCGGGATCGATGCAATCATCGTGATGTACAGCGGCACCGACTGCCCTTACAAGGGAGCAGCTGAGCGAACAGCGAAGCTTATCAACCAAACCTACATTTTAATGAAGGAGCGCGGCATCGACACACGGCGCCTCCGGCTTGTCGCTATTTGCACGGTATGCACCGTACCCTTCCTGAAAGAAATCCGGAGGGCAAACGATCTGCTGGATGAAATTGGACCGATCAAAGGGGAATTGTCTCAAAAATCAACCCCTCAGGAACAGCCGGCATGATAAATGAGGTTGGAGGTATCAAATAATGGCTTCAAAGCAAATCCGGGTTGATGCCATGGTTGTCGGTGGCGGTATTGCAGGTATGCAATCGGCGCTTGACCTGGCTGATCAAGGGTATCAAGTCGCGCTGGTGGAAAAGAAACCGAGCATCGGCGGCAAGATGATCGCTCTCAGCAAAGTCTTCCCGACGCTCGATTGCTGCAGCTGCATCACCACACCGAAGATGTCAGCCGTGGCACATCACGACAATATTCAGCTTTTCACGTATTGTGAGCTTCAGTCCGTTCATAAAAATGGCAGCAGCTATACAGCCCAAGTCCAGCAAAAGCCCCGGTATGTTAACGCAGAAACTTGCACTGGCTGCCGGCAGTGTGAGTACGCTTGTCCTGTCCTCCTTCCGGCCGCTTTCGACCTTGACTATGGCTCCCACGCCACTATCCGTGTGCCTTTCTCGACAGCGATACCACAAATTGCCGTTCTAGATATGGAACAATGCATTCTCTGTGGAAAGTGTCAGACGGTTTGCCCGGTCGAAGGCTGTATCGATTTCACCCAAGAACCCGAAGATTTCGAGATTGATTGCGGCGCCATCGTCCTGGCGACAGGTTTCGAGAGCACGCCCATAGATGCCAAGAAGGAATATGGTAATGGGAAACTCGAGAACGTCGTCGATGCTCTCTTCATGGAGAGGCTTCTAGCGCCCACAGGACCTTACGGTCATGTGATGCGTCCCAGCGACGGCAAAGAGCCCGACTCGGTCGCCTACATACAGTGCGCAGGTTCGCGGGATGCCACCCTGGGAGTTGAATATTGCTCACGGGTTTGCTGCATGTACGCGATTAAACAAGCCCAACTGCTATCCGGTGCACTGCCCTTGGTCGACATCACCATTTACTACATGGATATCCGCACCTTTGGAAAAGGCTACGAGCAATTCTATAAAAATGCCGAGGCGATGGGGATCGAATTTGTAAAAGGTAAAGTTGCCAGTATCACAGAAGACGAGAACCAGAATCCTGTCGTGCGAGTAGAGTACGTCGATGTGACGCCGCGTATTTTTGAACGCACCCATGACCTGGTCGTTCTCTCCACAGGCATGCTTCCTGGAGAGAACCCTGAGCCCATATTCGGAGTGCCGATCGCGGAGGATGGATTTGTAAGCATCCCCTCACCCAACCTCTCACCTTGCGCAACCGACTTACCTGGCATCTTCGTCGCCGGGACTGCATCAGGCCCCATGGACATCGTAGACAGCATCGTAATGTCAGGAGCAGCTGCAGCCGATGCTTCGGCCTACCTGCATGCGCTTGATTCAGGCTCGCCAACGATCGCTGATGAAGAGATGGAGAGGGCTCATGCCTGAAAAAGACAAGGTTGAAAAAAACATCGAAGCACAACCATCCACTCAAAGTGACGATGTCCGCATAGGTGTCTACACTTGTTACTGCGGCGGCAACGTCAGCGATGTGGTTGAATGTGAAAGGGTCGCCAAAGCTTTAAGTAGCCAGCCGAACGTAGTTGCCTCGCGGACACATATGTCAATGTGTTCGGATGCCGGCCAGGCGATGATCGAAGATGACATCAAGAACAATAACGTTAACCGGGTCATCATCGGTGCCTGCGCCCCCTCTCTTCACGAAAAAACCTTTCGGGCTACCGTCGAGCGAGCCGGTCTCAACCCGTATCTATACCACCACATTGGATTACGTGAGCAGGATAGCTGGATTCACGGCGATGATCCTGAGGGGGCAACCGAAAAGGCGATCCGCCTTATGACCACCGGTCTAGCTAAGGCTCGCCTGCTCAAACAGCTTGACTCCATCAAACTTGTCGCCGAGAAACACGCCCTTGTGATCGGGGGCGGCGTGGCGGGTTTGCGAAGTGCACTGGATATCGCTCGCAGCGGCATCCAAGTCACGCTTATCGAGAAATCACCCTTCCTCGGCGGGCGTATGGCTCAACTCGAAACCTTATTTCCAACCGAAGAGCAAGCCCGTGATACGCTCCACACCTTAATCGAGCAAGTTGCAGCACACCCGAAAATCACAGTTCACACTTTGGCACAGCTCGTCGATGTCAGTGGATACGTGGGAGATTTCCGGATCAAGATCCAGCAGGATTCACGCGGCGTGACTAACGAGATCGCTGATGCCGCGATCGCTGCTTGTGATCAGGAAGTTACGGATGACTATAACTATGGACTCACAAAGCGGAAGGTGATCTATCGGGCTTACCCCGGGTGCTATCCATCAACCCCGGCAGTGGATTGGGCAAATTGCACCGATGGAAAGCTAAAGCTCAAAGTCGATGGTCAGAACCTCACTCTGGAGAATGAACCGAAAACCTTCGAACTAAAGGTCGGGGCATTTGTCATGGCCACGGGTTTCAATCCATATGTACCTCGAGAAGGGGAATATGGCTACGGAGAAGTTCCCGAGGTGATCACCCTGGCCCAACTAATCCGCCTCCTGACCCTTGTTGAGGATGGCCAGGAACTGGTATGGAACGGACGCACCATCCGCGATGTCGCCCTCATCCACTGTGTGGGCAGCAGGCAAATCGACGGAGTCAACGAGCCTCAAGAGGATGGCCAGGTCAACCCTTATTGTTCCCGTGTGTGTTGTACTGCGTCACTGCACATGCTGAACATATTGCATGAGCGCTTCCCCAATATCAACCTGTTTGATATCTATCAAGATATACGCACATATGGCCGAGGTCATGAACCGTACTATTCTGAAGCCTTGGAGAATATGGTCCGTTTCGTGCGTGTCACCGGCACCAGTCTCCCAGAAGTCAGCTCTGCCCCTCAGGATGATACGCACCCTGTATTGGTGAAAGCCATAGATACCCTCACCCAGGGCGTGGAACTTGAAATACCAGTGGACCTGGTTGTCCTGGCGGGAGGCGTCATGCCCAGGCAGATCGACGATCTGATCAAGATGCTGAAGATATCGCCAGGTACCGACCGGTTCTTGCTGGAGGTGCACCCGAAACTCCGCCCTGTTGAAACCGCAGTTCCCGGCGTCGTCCTTGCCGGCACGGCACAAGGTCCGATGAACATCCAGGAAAGCTGCGCCTCGGCTGCCGCCGCCGCATCGAAGGTTGTCATCTTGCTCGGGCAAGGCCTGGTCGAGCTAGAGCCCTTTGTTGCTTGGGTCAACCCAGAACTTTGTACTGGCAGCGGGGAATGCGTGGAAGTTTGCTCCTATGAGGATGCCATCGCTCTCGAGACCTTCACCGACAACGGGAAACAAGTTACGAAGGCGATCGTCACTCCTGCCAACTGCGTAGGCTGTGGCGCGTGCGTCAGCGCCTGCCCGAATCAGGCCGTCGATGTCCAGGGTTGGACATTAAAACAATACGAGTCGATGGTTGAAGCCATCGTAGCCGACCTACCAGAAATAGAGGTAGTAGCATGAGCGATAAGGAAAAAGCTAAGGAACGCAGAGAAATCCTCAAGCGCCTGCGCGAGGAGCGCGAAGAGTCGGTCGAGAGGACCCAGGCTTACTTGAAAGAGCAGCAGGCGATCCGCAAGCAACTTCGCCAGGCGATGAAGGGCGGACCGAAAACCATTCCTGAAATCGCCAAAGCAGCCCAATTGCCATCTAGTAAGGTCCTCTGGCACGTGATGTCCATGAAGAAATATGACCTGGTTCGTGAGATGGGTATGGAAGCCGAGTATTACCAGTATCAGCTTGCGAAGGAAGTTGAAAAATGAGCTATCGAGTTGACACAAATCTACTGAAGGAATTGAAGGAATATGGGGATGTCAATATCGAGGCATGCTTCAACTGTGGAAACTGCACGGCCATATGTCCCTTGACGGATGATGGTCATCCCTTCCCGCGCAATATGATCCGGCTCGTTCAGATGGGCTTGAAGGATCGTTTGCTGCAAAGCGTGGACCCCTGGCTTTGCTACTATTGCGGTGATTGCAGTCAAACATGCCCCAAGAAAGCGGAACCGGCGGAAGCGATGATGTCCATCCGCCGCTGGATGACCGCCGAATATGATCAATCCGGTCACGGAGCGAAGCTATACAAGTCCGAAAGTGCTGTAGTGAAGGCGAGTCTTCTTTACTCTCTCATTCCACTTGTGCTTCTGCTTATTTACCATGTCTTAACAGGTTTTACAAACATCGTAACCGACCGGGTTGCGGTGAATGCTTTCGCCCCTGTCCTTTGGGTCTGGGCAATTGTCTTAATCGACTTCGCCCTGCTAGGAAAACGCCTGCTAACGAATGTTCTCCACATGTTTCGACTCGTCATGGGTCCAAACGAGACGACGGAGAAAATCCCGCTGACGGTTTATATACAAGAGCTGAAGACACTTGTGATCCATACTCTTACCCAAAAACGTTGGCTGGGGTGCGGTGAAGACCGCAGCCGCTGGCTCAAGCATCTGCTGTTGATCTCAGGCTATGGCATCATGCTCGTACTGGTCGTGGGCTTGCTCTACTGGTTCCAAACCGACAATATATACCCGCTTTACCATCCGCTGCGGTGGGTAGGCTACTATGCAACGATTGTTCTGCTGATCTTCTCGGGAGAGGCAATCGTTGACCGCATTCGGAAGCGCGAGGAGATCCACCGCTTCTCCCACCCGAGCGATTGGCTGTTTCCGGCATTCCTCTTCGTAGGAACCCTGACGGGGATCCTGGTGCACATCTTCCGCTACGCAGGATGGCCCTGGTCAACCTACATCATGTACACCATTCATGTCATGATCATGATTGCGATGCTCGATACTGAGGTTGGGATCGGCAAATGGACGCACTTTATCTATCGACCCTTTGCAATCTACCTCGACGCGGTAAAAGCCAGAGCGTTAGAACAGCAATCCGTCCCTGATCTCGCTTCCGCAGGAGCGGACTAAAATCCTACTCTTAATCGACACTTAAGGAGAGAAAAACGTGAGCGACGAAGCAATGGGGAAGACAATCATCATGTGCAACCACGACGATGCCAACAGCATGCTGGCGGCGCTCGTCATGGGAGCTGCCGCCGCAGCCACCGGCGAACAGGTCCTGATGTTCTTTCAACCGGGAGCCGCAAAGGTTCTTGTTAAAGGCGAATTGGAGAAGTTTCAGGGCTTGAAGGGTCAACCCGATCCCATCATGCTTTACGAATCCATCGAAATTCTCGACGGCCGGATCATCCTCTGTGAGCTCGGTCTGCCGATTCACGACATCAAAGAAGAAGACCTGCGCGAGGGAGTAGAGATCATGATGGCCTCGAGCTTCCTGTTTGACGCGGAAGGGGCAGGTCTAGTTTTCTCGTACTAGCCGAAATAAACCGGCTGGTGGTCTCTACTAGGAATTGGGCTTTACGTACAGCTGCAATTGAGAATCATCTACAAATAAACAGCAAGGAGCATTTCTAATGACTGAAGAAATCAAGGCGACAAAAACACTCGACGTCTGCGGCGAAATCTGCCCGTATCCCGACGTCAAATCCATGGCCACATTAAAAAAGATGGAGAAAGGAGAAGTGCTTGAGATATTGCTCGATTATCCACTATCCGTGGAGCGTCTTCCCCGCAACGCGGCGAAGTGGGGGCACAAAGTGCTGGCAGTCGAGCAACTGGAAGGTCCAAATCACCGCATCATGATCGAGGCATTCGGCCTGAAATAAGTTGGGATCTATAACAGAACAGGCCTTAAGACCTATCGAAATCATCATATCGAGGAGAGAAAACAATGACATTTGCAATCTTGACCGGGTTGGTTGTAGGAATTGCCTTTGGTTTTGCACTTCAGCGAGGCCGCTTCTGCATGAACTCAGCCTTTCGAGATATCGTCACCATGAAGGATTACACCCTGCTAAAAACAGTTGCCTTAGCGCTGCTTGTAAGTATGCTCGGCTTCGGCATCATGGCTATGACGAACATCATCACGCCCAATCCGAAACCAATCCTCTGGGGCGGCAATATCATCGGTAGTTTCATTTTTGGTATCGGCATGGTGCTCGCTGGCGGCTGTGCAAGCGGCATCACTTACCGTGTCGGTGAAGGAATGGTCGGGGCAATGACCGCCGTTCTCGGCCTAACCCTGGCTGCCATCGCCACCGCGATGGGTTTCCTGAAACCAGTTAAAGATGCACTGCAGGCCGTCAAAGTCCCTGCTGAAGGCTCCAGCCTTACGGTTGCCAGCATCCTGAATTTAGAGTATGCAACGGTCGCCATCGGCGGCGCGATTATATTGGGGCTCATCTGGTGGTTTTTCGCTCGCAAGAACAAGGGCGGCGAGGTTTTCGATGCTCATAAAGATGCCTCTCTGACGGAAAAGATATTCAAGTATGGTTGGCCATGGGTTTCGACGGGGGTCGTCATCGGCCTGATTGGAATCGTCGCTTTCCCACTTTCCGCTGCCGCTGGTCGCAACTACCCGCTCGGGATCACCTCCGGCTGGCTCAAAATCGGGCAGATGTTCATGCCCTCCGTACCGTTTGCGGATTCCCTGAAGTGGGATATGTGGTTGATCGTGGGCATTGTTGTGGGCGCTGCTATCGCTGCGCTCATCGCCAAGGAATTTAAACTGCGCATGCCGGCAGGGCGTATGCTTGTCCAGACCTTCATCGGTGGCGCCCTGATGGGCTTCGGAGCGGTCTGCTCGACGGGCTGCAACATCGGTCACATCTTAAGCGGTGTCCCCCAGCTTTCAATCGGGTCATTGATCGCCGGCACTTCCATCGTGCTCGGCGCGTGGTTGGCAGCCTGGTTCATGTTCGTCCGGCCTATGGCTAAGGAATAGAAAAGAAGACCAATAAAATATCTGGAAGTTTTTGGGCAAGGAGGATTAGAAATGAGCAACGAGAATGGACCGATGGTCATCGTCTGCAACAGCGATTCAACGGGCGTCATGCCGACCTTCATCTTCGGCGCTTCAGGTGTGGGGATTGGCGAAGACGTAATAATCTTCTTCTGCCCGTCTGCTGCAAATGTGCTTCTGAAGGGTGAGTTGGAGAAGTTCCAGGGTAAGAAAGGCCTCCCGGATCCAGTCGATCTCTTCAACACGATCTTGGACGAGGGCGGCAGGATTATCTTGTGTGAACTGGCTCTCGAAGCCAAGGACATCAAGGTAGAGGACATTCGCGACGAAAGGATCGAGATCTTGAAGGCTCCGCCCTTCCTGCTCGATGCCCAAGGAGCGGGTCTAACTTTCACCTTCTAGAACCGCATGCCTCTCGCTCGGTCGCGTCCATGATTGAGGAGAGTACATCGAAATAAACATCGGTCGACGTAGTACGGTTTCTTCATAGCGAACCGTTTATTTCGACTGATGTTTTTTTTCTACTTGGGAGTCCACACGTTGGGCAGACTAAGCATCTCTATACTTTAGGCGCCGAGGAACTGATGGCTTACCTGGGTTACTACGCCTCGAGCAAGGACGCGACTTTCTGGACCAGGTCATCGGGATCAATCGGCTTATCGATAAATTCGTTCACCGGGAGGTAATCTTCCGTAGGACCGAAACGCATTGGGGTTGTGCTGTGGATCGCGGTGAGTATCAAGATTGGGATTTCTCTGAAGGCATAATACTCCGACGTGGGGTCCTGGCTCTTAAGCTTGAGTGTGACTTGAAAACCCTCCGTCGTTGAATCCATCATCACATCTAAGATGATCAGGTCTGGGCGTTGAGTCCTGACCCTCGCCAGGCATTCCGTCCCGTTCTTGGCCTCGATCACCTCGTGACCCTCCGCCTCCAGGCACAGGCGTGTGGACATCACGACATCTGGATCGTCATCAACGACTAATATCTTTGCCATGGTTTGCATCCCTCACTAATCAAGCAGGTTTAATCAGACGCATTTCACTTTTATCATATGCGCGGAGCAGGAAATGCACGGATCGTAAGCGCGCACCAACATCTCAAGCGACATCGTCATCTCTTCTTGCGTACAACCGAGCTGTTGTGGGACCAAGGTGCGCATATCCGCCTCGATATTGGCCAGGTTCTGTGCAGTTGGTATGACGCAGTTGGCAGCCCTCACGAGGCCGTCCTGGATCTCGTAGTGGTGATAGAGCGTCCCGCGCGGCGCTTCACATGCACCTACACCCTCACCGGAAGAACGGGGGGCGGGCACCTGATCCTCAGACACAATACCTTGATTAAGTAGCTGCTGAATGAGATCGATCGCCCCCTCTGTGCAATGAACGATTTCTACTACTTGAGCTACCGAGATCATGTAGGGGTTGACACAGCCTAGTGTGAGCCCGAGTGCAGCAGCCGCAGCCTGCGCTTTAGGATGTAATTTTTCGTGGTTTAATTTATAGCGCGCCAGAGCGCCAACCATAAAGGATTGGCGTTGATGACGGGCGTGCTTCGCAGTGGAGTGATCGACCATGTGTTCATTCGTAATAGATCGATACTCCTCCAACGGCCACGAACCACCGTCCGTGCTCGTGATCTCCCCATCGATGAGACAATACTCGTCCTCAGTATGTAGAGCGATATACTCTGTCTCACGTTCGAACACCGGAAGTTGACATCTCTGGATCAGCTCGACAGTATCCTCCAGGTCCGTCCGCATCGCCTCCAACCGTTCACAAAGGGATTCAAGCGCCTCAGCAGATGGAAAGTGAGTAAACCCGCCGACCGTCATGGCAATCGGATGCGTGTGCCGCCCACCAATCACTCCACATAGATCTCCCGCCACTTTCTTCATGCGCAGCGCGCGTTCTACGACAAGAATATCTGTTTGCGCGAGAGAAATCACACTCTCCACACCCAGGAGATCCGGCGCGACCAGCATATAAACGTGCAGAATGTGGCTGTCCATCATTTCGCCGAACAAATTGAGTTTTCGCAGTCGCTTTGTCTGCTCGCTTGGTTCAACCCCAAGCGCTTTTTCGACCGCCCTCAAAGACGTCGTCGCATGGGTAACGGCGCAAATTCCGCAGATGCGAGAAGTGAGATGAGATGCTTGATCATAGGGTTGACCGAGCAGCATGGCCTCGAAAAAACGAGGTGCCTCAACGATCTCCAAATCGCATTTCTCAAGCTTTCCTTTGCGGACATCGACGACAATATTGCCATGCCCCTCTACACGAGTGATGTGGTGTACGTCGATCTGCAAGGTTTGTGACATCTCCGCTCCTTCAAGATTCCATATCGCTTGTTGCGATCTGATTGGTCAAGAAAAGACTCATCTTGGCTTTTACGCTCATTTCGTCGAGCCCATTCTCAGAGAGCACTTCTCGAAGAGAAGCCATATTCGGATTTGGAATCAGCCCCCGGCACCCTTCGCATCCTACGCCAAAACTGGGGCAAATCGCCCCACATCCCGCTCTTGTAATCGGACCGAGACATGTCTTCCCATACAAAAATACACAGCCCGTTTCTCTCAACTTGCACTCGACACACACCGGGTAATCAGGAATATCAGGCAGATTTCCCTGTAGAAGGCTTTTTACAGCTCTCACAAATTCTTGGCGATCAATCGGACAGCCCGGTATGAAGGCATCAACCTGGATGAAATCGCTGAGCGGACGCGCCGAGGCAGACTCATAGACTTCTGCCTTCTCCCCATACACATAGTTTTTAACATCTTCAAGACGATGAGCATTGCGGATCGCATTCACACCGCCCAAGTGTGCACACGCACCGAGCGCGACGACGATTTGCGCCTGATCGCGAATCGCTTGCAGTCTGACCTCGTCGCTCGGACGCGTGCAGGACCCTTCAATGAGAGCAATCTGATAGTCATCATCACTCCTGCTCATCGCCTCTCGGAATTGAACGATCTCGACTGCGTTTAATAGTTCCGTATGAGTTTGGAGCGAGTCGAGGACGGTGAGCTGACAGCCCTCACAACCGGCGAAATCGAAGAAGGCGATCTTCGGTTTAGTCGATGACATTAGAGTGCCTCCTCAAGGTGCCGTATCTCAGCGTAGGAGAAAGCGGGCCCATCCTGGCAAACGTAAATATTATCCATCTGGCAATGTCCACACTTACCGACGCCGCATTTCATTCGACGCTCCAGGCTGAGCCAGATATTCCCTTCTGGTATGCCCATACCCAGCAGTTCCATCAAAACAAATCGGTACATCACGGGCGGACCACACGTAATGGCCACGGTGTTTCGCGGGGAAACCCGAATATCAGAGAACAGGGTTGTGATCACCCCCACGTTCCCCTTCCATTTCTCATCCGCTTGGTCAACTGTGAGGTGAAGCTCAACATCATCGCGTTCTTCCCATTCCTGCAGCTCATCCTTAAAGAGAATCTCTGCAGGCGCACGGTCACCATAAAGGATGATGACCCGACCGTAATTGCTGCGATCATCCAATACTTCGTTGATGACGGAGCGCAGCGGCGCAAGTCCCAGCCCGCCCGGCGCGAATAGAATATCCTTCCCCCGGAATCGCTCGATTGGATAACCTCGACCGAAGGGTCCCCGAACGCCAACAACATCACCAGGATTGAGTGCGTGCAGTGCGTTGGTGAGCGCGCCGACTCGACGCACACAGATCTCGAAAACGTTTTTACTCCGACTCGGAGAAGATGAAATGCTGATTGGAGCCTCCCCAACACCCAGGACCGAAACCTGCACGAACTGGCCGGGTTTATGGTCCAGAGACATCGAGTGAGGCAGTTCAATCGTAAACAGCTTATCCGTCTCGGTCATTGGAGTGATCTCCAGGATGGAGAGCATGATTGGCTGGTAAATTGAGGGCGCCTCGAGAGTCATTTGCCTTTCAGTGTTCATGCCAGGGCCTCCTCCTGAGCTGCTGGAGATGGAACCCGCCGACGATGGAGTTCGTTGAATGTATCCACCGGTGAGATATGTACGAGACATGCCTGAGCGCATCGCCCACAACCGACGCAGCCCACAACACCGTATTGATCGGTCAGATATTTCCCTTTACGGAAGAACCGATGGCGCTGCCGGGCCGCGCGAGTATCGCGGAAATCATGCCCTCCAGCGACAACAGCAAACCGATCGAGCTGGCATGAATCCCATACTCGAAATCGACCGCCAGAGCGCAAACTGAAGTCAACCTCGTCCCTCACGTCGAAACAATAGCAGGTAGGGCAAACGATATTGCACACACCACAGGCGAGGCACCGGTCTCCGAGGTCTTTCCACACTTGGCTGTCGTAACTCAGCGACAGCAAAGCTGGAAGTTCGGTGATGTCGAAATCAAGGCGATATGTGAAGTGCGACCACTTCTCGCTCATGACTTTATTCAAGCGCTCGAAGTCAGCGTCCGTCGCCTCTCGAACCTCATTGGAAACCCACAAGAGGTTTTCACCCTTTTTAGATCCAATCTCCAATAGATACTCTTCACCCAGGTCCGTCATATGCAAATCGAAATCCTCGGGAATGCTAAGTGTGCCCATGCTCTTACAGAAAGAAAATTCCGAACAGGATGTGAGGCATTCAAGGCTTACCAGCGTAGTATTTTCGCGACGGACTTGGTAATGCTGATCGGTTGTACCCTTCTCGAAGACTCGATCCAGGAGTGCAATCGAGTGCATGTCACATGCATGGATACCGAGGATCACTGTAGGTTCATCATCAAATGTCGGCTCAACAACAGGAGAATCCCCCGTAGCGTCGAAATGAAACAGATCCTCGCGCTGGGGCAGCAAGACTTTCTTGGGAGGTAGAATCGTTGTCGGGTACGACAGGTCGAGATCATCGACAGAGCTAATGTCCCCAAAAATATACTGGGATTGCGCGGGCTTGGGTCCAATAATCCTGTAGTGCTCGCGCAGGGTTTCAATCCAGTCTTGCAGAGCATGTTTGGGCAATATTTTCGCGATCATGTTGTTCCCTACTCCGATTTTGCCGCGGGCGCTTTTACGCCAACAGACACGAGGGCAGCAGCGTTGGTATTCATCGCTAACGATTCAGGATTGGGTCCATCCCCCTTGTCTCCTCCTAATACAATGGCCAGCCTTTGAGCAATTGCTGGCACAACCGTCTGCATGAGCGGAGAAATCTCCCCAAATTCCACAAATGCGGGCTGGATCCCAAGCAAGGTGATGGCGCATCCGAGTTCGGAGGTTAGATACTTCGCCAGGATATGAAGCGGTAAAGTGTGCGTAGAACTGCCAACACCAGTTATGTCTTGGCAGGAAATCAACTGCACAGTTCCGGGCACCTCATCCATCTGAGCGGCGTCGATCATGAGCACCAGGTCAGGTTCAAACCGGCGCAGCGATCCGCTGCAGTTCTCCGGGGCTGGTCCGGCGCAAATAATTAAGCGTTCTTCAGTTGGTCTGATTAAAGACTGAAGGTGCCTGGCAATGAGCACTCCTGCCGCGTCATCGCCTTGCAACTCATGACCGATGCCAAGAACTGCGACTCGAGGTGAATGTGCGGTATTCCGCAGCCGCCCCAACTGCTCACCGAGCAGGATGTCCCAAGATCTATCCATTCTCCAAGCAATCCCCGAAGACAATCTCAAACGCGCTCCGATCTAAAGCCGCCAGTTCCCATTTCTCATTCGAC
Organism: uncultured Anaerolineales bacterium; assembly: GCA_965195195.1. Lineage (GTDB taxonomy): Bacteria > Chloroflexota > Anaerolineae > Anaerolineales > E44-bin32 > E44-bin32. The sequence continues at coordinate 44,428 of CBDAFF010000071.1, forward strand.
ATCTCCAGGCAGCCCTGACGGCAGCTGAAAACGCACTGCGCGCAGAACGTACAGCGATCAGAGTAGTAACGCAGTTGATATTTTTTTGCTTCTTTATCGAGCACGATCAAATCAAGCGCGCCAGCCGGGCAATCTTTAGCACATAGACCGCACCCAATGCATTCCTCCGGGTGCCAAATGAGCAAGCCGCGCAATCTCTCCGGGGCTTCGCTCCGCTCAAATGGGTAGAGCTCCGTACTTGGTCGGCTGAAAAGCGAGAGCACTAGGTCGCCCAACATTGTGCCTAGTTTCATATCATCACCCCTTGCCAAATGATGATGCCCAGCCACTGCACCAGAACGAGGAGGGTGCCATATCTCCACCAGAGGCCAACGGTCTGATCTATTCGCAGCCGGGTGAAAAGCGCATGGATCCCAACAATGACGAAGAGCAGTGCTAACGTCTTAGCCAGGAATAACAATGGGGTAGCCACACCACCAAGGTAGAATGCGGCGATCAAAGTCAATCCAAGAACCATCGCGACACCTTTTCCCAGCCGGAAAAGCGCCAACCCCCTCCCGCTGTACTCGGTTAGTGCGCCGGCAACGATTTCCGTCTCAGCTTCAGGCGCATCAAGCGGAGGGATCTCAAGTTTTCCAATGAGCCCGATCACCGCCACGATAAAGCCGAAGGGTTGCGTGATAAGCAGCCAGCGCCCATCCGTGTAGCTGATAATCTCGCCAATCTCCCAACTGCCGGCGACAAAAGCCGGCCCTAAGAGCGCGAGTAAAAAGGGCGCCTCATAGGCGAAGAGCTGAGTCAACGCGCGCGTTGCCCCCACCAACGAGAACCGGTCCAACGTATTCGCTCCCGCTAAACCCAGACAAATTGTCACGAGGCTGAGCAAGAAGACGGTCACGATTAGATCGCCCGGAAAACTACCTACAGGCGAAAGGCCGGGAAAGGGTATGTAGATTGCAGCTGTCAACACCCCGGCTAAAGCGACGATGGGCAATCCAATAAACAAGCTTGCATCCACTGCGTCTGGGACCACTTCCTCTTTGGCCAGTAATTTGATGATATCTGCCATGGGCTGGAACCAGCGAGGTCCAACACGGTTTTGCATGCGCGCCAAAAGCTTTCGATCGACCCATTCATAGGCCAGACTTACAAACAGCAGAAACAAGCCTCCTGGGAAGATGAGGAGCGCTGTTAAACTAAGCAGAACGTCTGTTATAGTAGTCGATCCCATATTGTCTCAAAGCCTCCCAAGTCAACAACTGCTCCATTTTCCGGCCCCGATTCAAGACAACCATGCGATCGTTGCAGGAGAAGCAGGGGTCAACACCCGCCAGTATCATGGGGACATCCGCTAATTGGTGTCCAACCAGGAGTTTCATCACCGACATCATGTTGCAGATTGTCGGCGTGCGCGCCCGTATTCGCTCCGGGGTATCGCTGCCATTGCTTTTAATGAAATAGAAAAGCTCGCCGCGCGGGGCTTCGACACGACTGACGGTTTCACCCGCTTTAATGCGTCGTGGTATGCGTGTCGTTAGATCTCCTTCAGGCAGCGTCTCGAGGATTTCCAGAATGATCCGGTAGCTTTCGAAAAGCTCTGTAAGCCGGACGACGAACCGTGCCTCCAAATCGCCACGATTATCGAGAATAATTCTCACGGGGTACTTATCATATGCCGCATAAGGCGCTTCTACGCGAATCTCTCGGTAAACATTAGAGGCGCGGGCGGTAGGACCAACCGTGCCGAGCACTTCGGCTTGCGACCTTGTCATGACGCCGATGCCTCGTGTACGCTGCAGAAACATCACATCCTTCGTGACTACATCCAGATAATGGTGCGTCCGTTCTTCGAGAAATGAGATTGCTTCTCTGATCGCGGTCTCCTGCGCATCGTCAATATCAAATTTAACGCCGCCCAGTACATTGACCGAATAATTGACACGATTGCCGCTAAACCCCTCTAACAGGTCCATGACCTTCTCACGGTCGCGCCATGTGTACATGAAAAGTGTGTCAAATCCAGCCTCGTGTGCCGACACACCAAACCATAGGAGGTGACTGTGAATGCGCTCTAGTTCAGCCACAAGGACCCGGATCGCCTGCGCACGCGGCGGGACCTCTACACCGGCGAGCTGCTCGACACCGAGGCAATAAGCCATAGCGTGAATATGTGAACAGATTCCACATATACGCTCCAGCATGTACAAGCTCTGCACCCAGGTTCGACTCTCCACAGCTTTTTCAATGCCGCGATGTGCGTAGCCAAGCCTGACGACCGCATCGGTGACAATTTCCCCGTCAACCGAGATAAGAAAGTGCTCAGGCTCTTTCAGCGCGGGGTGCTGCGGCCCAATAGGAATAGTGAAACTTTCTCTCTTACCAACTTCGCTCATCATATCTCCTGCAGTGTTACGGACTGAGAAATCTCCAGGTCGGAAACGTCCTTCCGCAACGGGAAAACGTCCTCTGGCAAATCATCTGGAAGGTAAAGCCGCATCTTGTTGCGTAATCCAACAACTTCAACGCCGAACATCTCGCTGAGTTCACGTTCGAAGGCCTCCGCGCTGGGAATGATCTCAGTCAGGCTGGGCACGGATGCGTTCTGGCGCGGCACACGGATACGCAGTGTGATTACTGCTGCGGCGGTACAGAAATGGTAGAGAATTTCCAGATCCCCTTCATCCGGGCCCAGGTCAAGGCCTGTAATCGCCGCCAGATAGCCAAGGCGTATCACTCGCAATCCTACGACGATGGGGATGAGGTCATCTACTGTGGTCAAAGCAACATCTAAACGATTAGGCTCCGGGCGTTCGGTTTTTGTCGTAAACTCCCACTCTTCCACCAGTTGCCTGGCAATGGATAACGCTTCCTCTGTCTTCATTTGGGTTCTCTCACCTCCGGTCCAGTCTCATCTGCCGTGACTTGAACATCCTCGCAGGCTGCTGGAGCCTGCAGGCTGGAAAGCAACTTGACGACGCCGTCAATAATCGCTTCCGGGCGCGGTGGGCACCCCGGTATATATGCGTCAACCGGGATCACCTCTTCGATTCCTCCCAAGATGTTGTAGCAATCACGGAAAACACCGCCGGTAAGCGCACACGCGCCGATAGCAACGACGAACTTAGGCTCATGCATCTGTGAGTAGATGCGCAATAGTCGGTCACGCGCCTGACGGGTGACCCCTCCAGTACAGAGCAAAACATCTGCGTGGCGAGGGCTTCCTTGAAGCTTGACCCCAAAGCGCTCAAGGTCGTAGCGGGGGGTCAGCGTCGCCAGGATCTCGATATCGCATCCGTTGCAGGACCCGCTGTTGAAATGCAATATCCATGGCGAATTGATTCGCGCCCATGTCTTCAATCCAGCCAGCAAGTTTTCGAAGTAGTTATCCCGTTGATGCATCTCGCCCACTCCTGCTCCTCAGCCTAAGATCAACACCAGAAGTACGATGAACAACCCTCCAAGATATGCTCCCGTCATGAGGGATATTTGACCGCTGCCCAACACGAGGACTCCCAGGTGAAGGATGACAAAAAAGAGAGCCGTTACGAAGAAAGGCCTGTAGCCAGGAACGGCAACTTTAGTAGGAGGGGCCTCTCCGCTGGCGTATGTGCTCGATTTAATGGATGATGCGCTTGATGGTCCTGCCAAACTGCGCCCGAAACAATAAAGCACAAATGCAAAGAAGCTATAGATTACAAAGGCTATTGGCGGGCTAAAAAGAACGTCTCTCATATCGTTTCAAACCTCCCCGCTGCAATTCCATTTCTGAAGTTCAACAATCATGCTCATCGTGGGTTAACCCCCGATGCTGGCCAATAATGCAGTGCCGGCCGGCTCAGTCAGCCAGTTCATCAGCGAAGGCCAAATACCGATGGCGATAATCCCCAAGGCCATGAGCACAAGCGGCAGCTTCATAACGGCAGGAAGTCGTTTCCCGGAGAGCACAATCGCGGATGGTTCACATCGATAGGCAACGTTTACAAGCGGTGCGTAATAAGCTAGCGAGAAGACGCTATTAAGCGCTGCGAAAGCGACCACCGCTATGATCCAGCCATTATGAGTGTCAACACCAGCAACGAAGATCTGCCACTTGGACATGAAGCCTGCGAGGGGCGGCAAACCTGCAAGACTGAACAAAGCAATGCTGAGCGTTAGCGCTGCCCATGGATAGCGTTTCGCTGCTCCGGCGAGGTCGTCGAACAGAAGCGGGCGATGGTCTCCCATGGAGATGTGCAGGGCATAGAGCATTGATCCTGCTGCCAGGAAAGCCAGCCCCTTCATCAAGCCATGGTTAAACATATGGAAGAATCCACCTTGCGCTCCGATGACGTCTCTCATGCTAAATGCAATCCCTAATCCAATGAGCATGTAGCCAACATGCACGAGGCTGGAATAGGCCAGCATCCTTTTTACTTGAGCCTGTCCAAATGCCATCAGGTTGCCGACGACCATATTCAAGATCCCAAAACCCATGAGCAGTGGGCCCCAGAGGGTCGTCACACCGGATAATGCTGAAAGTGATCGAAGCATGGCAATAAGCCCTGCTTCGATAACAATTCCGGAGAGCATGGCGCTAATGCCGCTTGGCGCTTGAGAGTGAGCGTCTGGCAGCCAAGTGTGCAGCGGGACAAGAGCTGTTTTAACACCATAACCAATCACAAATAGTATGCCGGCAGCCATTAATGCCGGCGACGACTCCGCAGTTTGACGAATCTCATCCAGATTCAATGCGCCTGTCTCCGCCACCACAAGCCCTATGGCAAGGAGAACGAGGATAGAACCTGCCGCGCTCTGAACCAGGTATTTAATCCCCGCTTCTAACGAGGTGGGCAGGTCTTTGTAGAATGCAACCAGAAGGTAGGAAGTGACTGCCATCGCCTCGAACCATATCCAAAGATTGAATAAGTCATTCGTACAGCCAAGCCCGATTATCACCCCGATCATCGCCACGAGCATTGCGTAATACTTCTCTTGCCCTTCCTCGTTAGCCAGATAGTGACCGGAGAAGATCACCACGAAGCTGCCCAGCACCAGGGCAATCATGGCCAGCAGCAGGCTCAAACCATCGAATTTGAGGGAGATCGAGCCAACCATAAGCTTTGAAATACCGCTCAGCTGCAAATCTTGTGCTGCCAAAACGAAAGCCACCCATGTCGCCGCCAGCGCAAGGAGTGCAGTTCGTTGAGCGAAGACCCCGCGTGATTTGCCCAGATGACCGATAAAATAGACCAATGGGGATGTGATCAGCGGTAAGACGATAATCCAGGCCCAAACAGGAAAGGTCATATCACACTCCAATAAACATAAGGGCTAAAAGAACACTCAACATGCCGACGATCCCGAAGATGTTCCAATTGAGCTGCCCTGTCTGTGTGAGATGCAGCGCTGCGGTGAGATTCTTGGTCACGTTAATGATCCCCCGGTTCAACTGCTCAAACCCCAGCCCATTCTCAATAATTCGAGCGGCCGGTCTCATTAAGTTTTTAATTCCTTCCAGGGGTTCCCTCAGAATCCAGATCCCAATCCCCAATGCGATCACAGCAATGGAGATCCATGTCGCTGGTGCTAAGATGATTTCCTTTGCCAGCTCGAAAGTGCCAATGGCATGGACGCCGTGAAACGGGAGAGTCTGTGCCATGAGATTACTCAAGACACCCGCCAGCAGCCACGTTGTGAACACCCCGATGGAGAGTGCGGAGAGAGATACGCGCATCCAGAAAAGTCCATCATGGATGGGTTTTTCCCCGTGACTCTCCCCATAGAAAACCATGAAGACCATGCGTGAGACGTACATAGCCGTCAACCCGACGCCCAACAGCATGCCGATGTATGCCCACATCGGACCATGTATAAAACCCTCTTCGAGGATCAATTCCTTGCTGAAGAATCCGTTTGCTATCGGCAAACCAACGAGCGCGAGCGAGCCAATGACGAACACCGTAAACACGAAGGGCATTGTTTTCCTGAGACCGCCCATCTGCCGCATATCACGTGTGCCAATAGCGGGGATCAACGCTCCGGCGCATAAAAAGAGCAATGCCTTGAAAATCGCATGGCTGAGGAGATGAAACTGACTGGCGAATACCGCACCGACGCCGACTGCAAAGAACATATAGCCGAGCTGGCTGATCGTTGAGTAGGCGAGTGCTCGCTTGAGATCGGCCGCAACGAGAGCCATCAAAGCCCCCAACAGAGCTGAGAGCATACCCACAACCAGGACGCTCGTCGTCCATCCAGGCACATCTTCAAAGGCTGGAAAAAATCGCGCCACAAGGTATACGCCTGCGTTGACCATCGTCGCTGCATGGATCAGCGCGGAGACCGGGGTGGGCGCTTCCATGGCATCGGGCAGCCAGGTGTGCATCGGCACTTGAGCGGATTTTGCGATCGCTGCGGCGAGGAAGCAGAAAGCGAGCAAGACCAGGACGTTAAAAGGCAAGCTCTCCGCTTCTGCCAAGAAAGCACTGATTTGGTAGCTACCGACGAATGAGTTGATGATGAGCGCTCCAACCAGCAAGCCGATGCCACCAAGCTGCGTTATGATCAAGGCTTTTATGCCGGCTGCGACCGCCTTAGGGTCATCGTTATCGAAAGAAATGAGCGCGTAGGAACAGAACGCCGTGATTTCCCAGAAAAGGAACATCAGCAGCAAGCTTCCTGAGATGCCCAACCCAGCCATCGCCCCGATGAAGAACATAACCAGGGCGTAATAACGCCCGAGCTGCTCATTTCCCTTCATGTAATCGATGGAGAAAATGACCGCCAGACTCCCGACTATGTTGGCGATAACTGCCAGGAGAACCCCGAGAGCATCGGGCACAAATGTAAAAACGCCAAAAACGCTGCCCATGGGGATGCTCAGAACGGGCTGATCGCTCGTAAACCACAGTAAAACAATGGCTGAAATACCTGCCGCAACCGAAATTATTGACGCTACTGCATGTTGAAGCTTCGGACGTTCATTCCCCGTTAGCAATACCAAGAGCGCGCCGATCCATGGAAGTCCGATTGTGAGAAGGACCAAGAATGCAGCCATGACTCATCCTCTCAGGGAAGAAAGTTCATTCGTATCGAGTGTGCCAACCTGGCGACGGATTTGGATGGCAAAGGCCATACCGATGACGGCGACAATGGTGTCGGCGACGATTACGGTAATGGCCATGCTTTGCGTGATGTACAGTTGGCCACTTATATTGCCTGCTGTAATCAACCCCAAGACAGCCGCCTTCACAAGAATTTGAAGCATGATCACGACCTTGATCAAATTACGGGTCGTAAGTAGTCCATAGAACCCTGCTGCGACTAACCCTGTGACACCCATCAGGCAGATATTCACCGGCGAGAAGTTCATCTTGTTTTTTTATCCTTTACTTCAAATCTTGATCTCTTTATTATCGTTAAGAGCCGCGAGCACGAATCCACCACCCGGCATCAGCCCGATTTCGATTGCGCTTCGATGGGATGGTCTACGGGTGAAGCCGCCTTCATCTCCATATCATCCAAAGCCCGTTCCCGTTCTGCAGCGACTTCATCAACCATGGATTGCTGCAAAGGAGCCTTAGCTTCCGCCAGAATGCCAACAAGCCCAAGAACGCCGGAATAAATCAGGACAACCTGAACCAGCAGATCGAGGCTGCGATCCTCCCAAAAAACAGCAGTTAAACTCGTTTTGGAGATAGTGGAGAATGGTGCTTTGATAGGTAGAATGTAATAAATCAGAAGAAGGCCTGAAAATATAACTAGAGCCCAGGCGAGGGGCTTTGGCACAAGCGACCGTTTGCCAATGCCTTCATCCCCAGCGACGCTTATCGCAAAAACGAACAACACCGTAACCAGACCTGCCCCTACGCTTAGCTCAATTACCGCTACCTGATACGCGCCGAGCAAATAGATCACAATAGAAAGGAGCACGCTAACTCCAGCCAACCAAATTGCCGATCGCAGCAGACTATCCGCGCGAAGGGATTGGATGGCGGAGAAGATCGCCGCGCCGACCAGTAGTCCATAGATCAAGGTCTCTAGCATCGCTTACTCCAGTGTGTCGATCGTCGGCATCATTATTCCGAGACCACTTAACAGCCAGCTTCTATTGTGTGGTATGCCCCCTGTTACACAGAAACGGTATCTCTTTCGGTCAAATTGGAATCATCGATTGAGTAAAAAGAGTCCTACCGTCTGTAATGGTTCACGCTATTCGGTTTATGCGCAGTATAGAAGGCTGCGGTAACAACCGCGGTCGCAGATGGGTCACAAGTTGGTAACAGGTTAGGGCGACTTCTAATGAGGATTATGTAGAGGGGGAATTTACTTGCGTTGAGGCAGATGAGATCTGCGCGGAGATTGGCTATGCTTCAAACGAGTAGCCCACCCCTGAAATCGTTATCAGATGTACGGGTTCTGACGGGTTGATTTCGATTTTCCGCCGTAAACGATATACAAGCTGCTTGAGCATTACCCTATCCGCTCCTTCAGAACCCCATACTGAATCAATAATCGAAGCTGAAGTGAGCACCTGGCCGTAATTCAGCATGAGTACTTCCAGGAGACGGCATTCCAACTGCGTAAGCTGGATGCTGTCATCGTCGCCTATGCGCACCTCATTCCTGGCTGGATCAAGCATGAAGTTCCCTGCACTCATTGGGCCGGGAGATACGGGAGCGGATTTCGCTCGACGCAGAACAGCCTCGGCGCGGGCAACTAGCTGACGGGGACTGAAGGGTTTAATGATGTAGTCATCCGCGCCGAGTTCCAATCCTTTCACGACATCCTCTTCATCGCCACGGACGCTAAGAATGATGATCGGTGTATCCCCTTCATCGCGTATACTCTTACAAACACTCAATCCGTCCAATTTCGGTAGGTTCAGATCCAGGATGATGATATCGGGATCCTCGGCTTCCCATCTTTCCAGCGCTAACCGCCCGTCATGGGCTGTGATCACATCAAAACCAGCTCGACGCATCGTGAATGACACCACATCTGACAAAGCGAGATCATCATCTACAATCAGAGCCTTCATCCTGTTCCTCCACCGCAAGGGAGTTCAAACCAAAAGATGGATCCCCCATCTGGGCGACCTTCGATGCCCACCTCACCACCATGCTCCTCGATAATAGCCTTCACAACAGACAGCCCAAGCCCAACGCCATATTGCGCTTCATCATGGTCTTCCAAACGGACGAAACGGCGAAAAACATCCTCGCGGTCCTTAGGCAGTATCCCCGGTCCACGGTCAGACACAGAGACCCGCAGTACGTCATCCAGCCCGTGCTCAAGCGCTAGATGAATAGGTGCACTTATCGGGCTGTATTTACTCGCGTTAGATAAGAGATTCACCAAGACTTGAGTCAAACGAGTTGGATCGACGCTGACTTCAGGGATCTGGCCATCAATATTCAGATGGAGCTTCTGCTCACGGCGATCGAGCAGCGGCTGCATCATCTGAACGGCGTCGATGATGATATCGTTGAAATCCGTACGGCGCCGCCGAATCTTGAAGCGCCCCGCTTCGATGTTCATACTTTCAAGCAGATTATCTATAAGCGCTTGAAGACCGGTAACGCTCATATGTATGGAATTCAGCAAATTACTTATATCCTCTTTTGACAGATCATCAAGCTCCTCCAGAAGCAGCTCGACTGAGGCATTGAGGGCAGATAGAGGAGTGCGGAATTCATGTGAGATATTCGCCAGGAAATACGAGAGGAAACTCCTGACGGCTCCTTTCTCGGTGATATCGCGCAACACCAATGCCGATTCGCTGGCATATTGTTCTTTCTGGACCAGTTTCGCGTTCGTAACCGAGAGCGTCGTCATGTGGCCTTCATGGGTGATAATCTCAATCTGCTGCATCCCTCCAGGGCGTGGAATCTGCTCCGAGAACTTGAGTCCGCCCTCTGGTACAGCGAAGACTACATCGAGCTGCTCTTTATGCGCATCCTCTTGCGATAACCCGGTGATACGTTCTGCGCCCTGGCTGAAAGACGTAATTCGACCCTGGCTGTCCATAGTCACGATCCCCTCCACGATGGATTGGATCAGTGCTTCTGACCACGCTTTCTCCTGCGTAAGGTCTTCGAGCATGGTGCGTAAATTGTTGCGACTTTCTTCAAAGGCTTGGGCTAATGTCGCAATTTCACTCGGCTGATCAGGGCACGGTACGGGCGTACTCAAATCACCCTCGCTGATATGCGTCGCTGCTGAGGTCAACTGCAATAATGGTGCAGTGAGTTTTCGAGCATACACCCCGGCGAGAAACGAGCTGACCACGATGACGACAAAGGTGCTCATGAGCAATGTCAGCAAACCTCGACCCTCTGCGGAGATCATGCTCTCTACGGACAAAGCTGTCTCGATATTCGCCATCAGCTCCTCATCCCAGCCGTCAAGAGAGGACAGGGCGCCGCGATAGCGGATTTCAGCGTGCGTGAATTCAGTCAGCAAAGGCTTATGCGCATCCGCGGGTTCCCTTTGCTCGGAATATCCAATCGCCTCGGTGAGATTAGACAAGCTGGAGGCGACTCTTTTCCCGTCCAATATCATGCTTTGTGTAAATCCGGACGCGGATGCCAACCGAGATGCGAATTCATCATCAAGGTAGACACCAAGCGTCACATAACCCAGCAACCGGTTGTCGAGATCATCGAACACTTGTTGATGAACCACATACACCAACCGGGGTTCTGTGTCTGCTATTTCCAAAGAAGAAGGCTGGTCGTTCAGTAAAAGATCCGTGCAAAGATTCGGGAGGGCATCTGGGGTAAGCGGGGAACAATTCTCATCGTATGCAAAGAGAATATCAAGATCGACACTCGATCGATACTCCCGCAAGTACTCACGCAATCTCTCTGTGCTGCCCTCGGCCAGGTGCCTTTTCAAAGTTGGTCGCTGAGAGGTCAGGTCCCCCAGATCTAAAAGGCGATCCTTCTCATTCACAAGCAACGTTTGGGTTATTTGCACACCGCCTGCCAAACGGGCCCAGGCTTGCTGCTCCAGCTCGGAGCGTATGATCAAAAAAGCCGGCACACCTGCAGCAATGGTTGTAGCGATAATGGCCACAACAAAGGCAAGCCTGAATTGGGAGGTTATGCTCCGTGAGTATGTTCGTTTTAGTAAGAACATGCTGGTTATTAAAACCCGGACCGTATCATTTTCGCATGAAGACCGCAGAGTGGTAACTCTTGGTCCCTGCAGCTTCGGGGATAGGAAAGAAGCGACGAGCATTTAAGAACTGCATGCGAGAAGTGTTGGGACACACACATGATTGAAGTACCCCCGGAAAAACCGGTAGGTAGGCTTGAGATTAACCAGTAGCATGGACCCCCTCATAATGGTTCATGATTTCTTGGTGCTGCGAACCGTTCCCGAGGCTGGTCTCTACCTACAGCTGTTCTTTCTATGATCGTAAGTGCCCTTACGCCACTTGGCAAGTTACATTGGTCTATACTTGATAAGTGCCAGGGAGACGTACGCCCTTAATTTTGCTAAGAGCCCAGCAAAAGCTTGTTCTAACGGATAAAGATAGTTCCGCATATTCGAATTTGCATGGTCGGTTTGAGCTGAGAGCTTGATGTTTGATCCGGGGGGGTCGGAGTCCCCCACAGTCCCCTCGCGTGCATCCCCGAAGCAGAGCGGAGGGGGCATTGGGGGATTTAGGGGGTAAACATCAAATTGATCCCAGTGACTTCAATGATATAGACGGAAAGAGAGTAATACCGTTTTTCATACCCCCCCCGATCGCCCCCTCTTTGCCCTTTCCACTTCGCTGCAAGGGTGCTTCCTTACAGGATGCTGCGCAATCGCGAGGGGGCTGCAGGGGACCAAATCCTTCGACTTCACTCACACCCCCTTCCGAATGGCTAGTAATGCATTCAATAAACGCCCGAGTTCCAAAGCCGGGCTCTGTCCAATCTGCTCCGGATTGCGTTGCAACGGGAAAAAGATCGAGGTAATGACCTGAAACAAATTGGTTCCAGAAAACTTCCCTACACTAGCAACCTCAGCAATGTGTAACCACCTAATGTGATAGACATCACCCCAATGGTCAGCGTTAATTTCCCAGTTGAAACTCGCTTTATAAAGTAAGCTGCAAGAGGTACCGAGAGAACTGCGCCGATGAGGAGAGATGAAGCTAAACCCATGTTAACAGAGACTCCACTGAGCAGATAAATACTTACTCCGACGGCGCTGGTAATCCCTTCAGCCATGGAGGCGATGGCAATCGCCCGCCTGCTCTCCATACCGGCGAGAACCTGACCGCCCGTGACGACAGGTCCATAACCGCCGCCGCTGATCCCTTTGTTAAACGATGCCAGGAGCCCCAAACCGGCGATCCTCTTCCACGAAAATTCGATCCTCCGTTTGTGGTTAAGAAGAATGCTGATACCGATACCCAGCACTACAAAACCGATATATGCCTTGACAGCCCATGGGGGGAGGGACACAGAAATGAGAACCGCAATTACCACGCCTACAATGCTGAGAAGCGTCATGACCAACATTACTTTGAAATCACGCGTTCCAGGGCGGAGATCTACGTTCTTAAACTCGTGGTGGAGCAGCCCAGCAAGGATTCCAGTAATAAACTCCGAAAACAGGACAGCCGGTACGACATCCAGAGGGTCATAGCCCAGGATGAGAAGCAGAGGGGTCAGCGTAGTACCATAGCCCATCCCCAGCGATGAATCCACAAATTCACAAATAAAAGCCAGTGGAATGATGGGTAGGATTAGGTTCATAAGACAATCCTAAGCGTCATCAACCACCCACCGAGATAATCGATGGAATGATTTGGAACAGCGGCTGGATAACACGCCACGCCCCTTCAGGGACGTGGGTGACGACTTAGGAGAAGGATGCGGAAGAGCTAATTATCCAGCTTTCGATCAGCCTGCTTCTCCCTCACTGAGCACCCATTTGACTTTATTCACCAGGTCATCGGGATCGATAGGCTTATCCACGAACAGTTCCACCGGCAAATAATCGATATCCGTCTCGAAGCGCAATGGGGTTGTACTGTGAATAGCGGTCAGCATCAGGATCGGGATCTTGCTGTACGCTGCTAGATCTGATGCCGGATCGGTTTGTCGCAGCTTGAGCGCCAACTGAAAGCCCTCCGTCGCCGTATCCATCATCACATCGAGGATGATTAAGTCGGGTAGATCAGCCTTGATCCTATCCAATCCTTCTCTGCCATTTTTCGCATCGATAACTTCATGCCCTTCCTGCTCCAGACACATGCGAGTGGAGAGAATAATATCGGGATCGTCGTCGATAATCAGTATCTTTGCCATCGTCAGTGATCCTTTCTTTTATAAACAACTCTTGCCCCGCGGAAGTAAATGGTTCCTCATGATTCAATCATTCGTGGAGTATCCCTATTGAAACACTCAACTGGATTGCTTCAATAGTTGTTCCCGCTGTTCTTGCCCCTGCATGTACGTCTCAAGAGATACTCCAAAGAAATATGCCATAGCTTCTGGGTCATCGGCGTCGATCTTTGCCCACTGTGCAAACTCGATGTCGCCCTGGAGATTAAAACGCCCGTCATACGGCATGCCATCCGGCATTGTCGCGCCCCATAGCCGCTTCACTTTCAGCAGCTGCTCATCTGTCAGATTGCGCGCTTCTTCCAGATTCGTTTTAAACATGTCTGTATTTTCCAGATTGGCCTCGCTGAAGTCTGCTCCCTGCAGGTCAGCCCTTGAGAGCTTCGCCCCACTGAAGTCTGCCATGCTTAGATTACACCGAGCCATGTGGGCCTGGTGAAAATCCACATCCACTAATTTCGCTTTGAAGAGATCTGCCCCTTCAAAGCGGACATGACACAGCGGAATCTTGCATAGCGAGCCATCTTCAAGCCAACCCCGCACCCGCAGTCCTTCCACAGCCTCGAGCACCCGCTTATTGTCCGGGCTCCGAAGTTTTCGAATAAGGCTCATTACTGTTGTCATCTCGGCCTCCTCTCTGAAAAACCTATGAAGCCAACCCGACCATGATTTCGTGATGTAAATGGTCTTGATGCTTGCTGTCAGTTTAGAAGACACTGGTCACAAACCCGGTCGCTAAACGGTATCAAACCGGTAACAAATCCAAGAAGATCTAGCTCTGGATGCAGGAAACAAAAAAGGATGGCGATGCCATCCTCTCCCCGGTACAAGATAATTTCCCATCAGCCTCGCTGATGAGTGCACAACTTGCGAGATCAGTCTATTTTGCTCTGATACTCACCCTCGACTGGCCATTCAACTCATTTAAAGCGGTAGTCGAAAACTGAACCGGCTTCCCTTCCCCAAATCTGACTCCAGCTCGATGGACCCTCCGTGACCCTCAACAATTCGTTTGGCGAGGGAAAGCCCTAGTCCAGTACCCAGGTGGTTGTGGTCTTTGGCTTGTGGAGTCCGGAAGAACTCCTCGAATACTTGGGTTTGATGTTCTGGAGAAATACCAATTCCGGTATCTTCCACCGTACCTATCGCCCAGCCTTTGTTCTCATCGAGTGTAATAACGACCTGTCCGCCTTCAGGAGTGTATTTAATAGCATTTGAAATCAGGTTTGTCCACAAATGCTCCATCTGTTCTGGAACCGCATCAAGATGAGGGCGCTGCCGGATATTAACCTCGAACTTCACCCCCTCATCGACTGCCTGTGATTGGAAAGGTGGCAATAATTTTTCCAACACCTCTGCCAGAGAAAGATCCTTCGACATCGCTGGCGTGATCTCCTCCCTGGCTGCAGCTAGATTGAGCAAATCGTTGACAAGGTCGAGCAGCTCCTGTGCACGGGCGACAGCCCGTTCAAGGATCTCCTCCTGCTGCTCAGGCGGGACATATCCCTTGAGTATTGAAAGAAGGAAACTCTGCAGCGCAGAAATGGGGGCGCGCAATTCATGCGCCACCATCAAGGTGAAATGAGTCTTGTATCGATCAAGACGCTCCATCTCTTCATTCACGCGGGCGAGCTCTTCCGCTCTCTTCTCGACAGTTACTAAGCGCTTGGTCTCCAGCGCCAATCGTCTTCTCTCGATCCCCTGATGTACCGTGAGGAGAAGAATATCGGTATCGAAAGGTTTAGGGACAAAATCGTACGCGCCTTTCTTAATCGCCTCAACCGCCAGCTCTACCGTTGCGTAGCCTGTCACAATGATGGCTACCGTTTCCGGGTCCTTCTCATGAATGGGGATGAGGAGATCTGTGCCTCTTCCATCCGGCAGCATCACATCGAGAAGCACAAGATCGAAGCTGGTCTCCTGAATTTTCTGCAATCCCTCCGCCAAATTTCCCGCCGTCTCCACAGAAAAACCCTGCGGCGTTAAAGCCCGCCGGCAGCCTTCGCGAATACCCAGTTCATCATCTATGACGAGAATGTTGCCTTCCGTTTTCATTGCCTCTCCACCGCTTTCAGACTACCAACTCGTTCGCGGAGTCGGTTCCATCTGCAGGCAAGCGCACAGGAAGGGTTATCGTGAACGTCGTACCCTCCCAGATTTTGCTCTGGACTGTGATCTGTCCCCGGTGCATTTTAATGATGCCATATACGATCGACAGCCCAAGCCCTGTTCCTTTGCCTAGAACCTTGGTGGTATAGAACGGAGTGAAAATCCTATGTAAATCCTCCTTGGGAATACCGCTCCCGGTATCTGTGAATTTAATCTCGACGCTCTGATTATCGATGAGGCGTGTTGAAATTGTAAGCGCACCCCCATCCTCCATAGCCTCGGCAGCATTCGTGATCAGGTTGACGAAAACTTGCTGCAATTGACCCGGATCGGCTTGGATATTGGGTAAATTGGGGCTGTACTCCCGGATGATCTCAATATTATTGAAGGTCGGTTGTTGTTCGAATCCTTTGATCATCTGATCTATCAGGAGATGGATATCAGTTTGCTGCGTTAAGACATCCTGCTGCCGGGCGAAGTTCAACAAATTCGCTACGATCAACTGACAGCGCTTGGTCTCAGAGATGATCATGTTGAGGTCATCCCGACGAGGGTCGTCTTTATCCGCTTCCTTATACATCACATCTGAAAAGAGCAGAATCGTACCGAGCGGATTATTGATCTCGTGGGCAATACCCGCCGCAAGCTGCCCCATGGAGGCGAGCTTCTCTTTTTGAAGCAATTCTTGCTGCGTCTGCTGCAACGTATTCACCATTTTATTGAATGAACGCCCCAGAATGGCCAGCTCCCCCTCGCCAGTGGCTTGAACCTGGACCGCCATGTTCCCTTGAGCAAGTTGCCGATTAGCTTCCACCAGGGAAGCGATTGGGCGTGTGATCAATCGCGCAATCGGAACAGCGATAACGCCAGCGAGCACGATGCAAACGATGGCTATCAGAATAACTTGATTTTGAAAGGTCTCTACCAAAGCCTGGAACGTTGACTGTTGAGCACCCACGTAGAGAATACCGACCACATCGCCTGCGTGCTCTCGGAGGGGCTCATATTGCGTGATGTACATCTGATTCACAACAAAGGCACTGCCAACGTAAGTTTGTTCTTGCTCCAACACAACCTTATACACATCTTCAGAAACGCGTGTGCCGACGGCGCGCTCGCCATCTTCAGTCATCACATTCGTTGACACCCGCAGGTCACCAAAAAAAATCGTCGCCGTGTCAACACCGGCGACTTCTTTAATTCGATCCACCAGAGTGAAATCGTTATTGAATAGATGGGCAACCAAGACTGCACCGATAACTTGTCCCGAATCATCAATTATTGGATAGACACTCGCCAATGCGAACCCTGCGGATCCTTCTCGCGGATCATACGGCTCATCAGCGGCTTTAGCCGTCTCAATCAAGGGTATATACGCCTGATTTGCCAGACCGATGTATTCCAAGAACCCAACGGGGATGACTTCCGTCGCCGCTGCTCCCTCCCCTGAAGACAGCGCTTGTGTGACAATCGGCAGATCACCCCAGTTCCCCTTAGTGAAAGCAGGAGATAAATCCCCCTGTATAGACAGCACTCGCCCGGTAAGAATGTCACCGTTCTTGTCGAGTACAGCGATAAATTGTGTGCCGCCCAGAGGCTGCATGGTGATTTTGTTGGCAATCTGTTGATTAATCGCGGCGATAGCATCCGGCTGGCCCTGGATCGCGCCAGGCATGAAATGATTGATCCTGTAGTCATGCGAGACGCAGTTCGTGGTCGCCGCTATCTCGTTCAGCTTGCTCTGATAAAAAGCATGTGCCAGATCCATGTCCCGGGCCACGCGCTCGTTTTCGGCTGTGGTTAGATAATTCCCAATCACCCTCGAGGTTACGAGTGCGAATACACCCACAGTCAGAGCGGCAACGATCGAGAAGCAGACGATCAGAACGACCAGCAAGCGCCCACCCAGCAATCTATCGAGGACTCGCTTCATAACACCGATCCTATCTCTGCAGAAAAAGTATCATCTTATCTGTCATGCATTTAACCCCATCGCCAGGCGACCTAAAGAGCAGCCTGATACCATGAGCAATCGACCCAATCCTTACTCAGCACATGACTATGCGCGATTGTGGTGGGAGGTTGATCAATGAGCTGTAAGATATTGGATTTTGGGGTCAGTGAATGCACGGCTCGGGTCCTCCCCCCACAAGACAGTTCGAGACACCTACAGTATAGAATCACTTAGCGCGCCACCAAGTGTCGAATGTCATTGAGCTCAAGAAATCGCTACCCTGGAAAGGGTCTTGGATTCAAAAACAAAATCAAGTATTCGTCCACCATTGATCCGCGGTTGCACTTGGTAGTTGAATCCATGGCCCTTAATTAGGATACAAGCCGGTAATAATTCCTGGGCGTGGCCAGGCAAGAACACGGGTTTGCGATGTTATTCTTTAGCCATCGCCAGCAGGTCAATATTCGCGGGATCATGCACGAAGCCCCAGAAAGCATCCAGCGCGCGATTCGCCGGACGGAGCTTCTTGCGGATCATATAAATCTTTCGTCGAAGGTCGAACCCGGCAACGGGTACTTCAGCAATAATCCCCATTGCCAGAGGGCAAGATGCAGCGATGCGTGATACGAAAGACACGCCAAACCCTGCTTCGACCGTCATCACGATTGCCTCAGAGTTACCAATCTCCAGGAAGGCACTCAGGTCCTCCAGAGCGATATCGTGTTTGCCGAGTTCGGTCGAGAGAACCCTGCTCGTTCCGGAAGTTGGCTCCCGAAGGATCATGTTCTCTCCAAGCAAATCGGAAGGCTCGATGACCTCCTGTTTTGCCCAGGGATGTTCGGCAGGAACGATGAGGACGATCCGGTCTTCGAAGAATACCTGGCATTCCACTTCACCCTCGCAAGCTTCAAAGCTGACAGCGCCCAGATCGGCATCCTCTTCTAACAGGTGGGGGATGACTCCTGTGGACGTACATCTTGAAATAGAAATCCCGACACCAGGATGGCGTTCATGAAAACGTGCGGCGAACTGCGGCAGGATGTACTTACCGGCAGTTGTGCTGCAGGCGATGCGCAGATGCCCCACGACTTGTTCCTGAAGCGAGTCCATGATCCCCTGAATCTCAACGGTATCGCCCAGCAATTTGCGAGCGCGCGGGTACAACAAGCGCGCTGCCCCGGTCATTTTCACCCTATGACTGGAGCGATCGAACAGCTCAACACCGAGGGCTTGCTCAAGCGCCTTGATGTGATGGCTGACCGTCGGCTGCGAGATATGCAATTTCTGTGCAGCTTCCGAGAAACTTAGATTCTCGGCTACCGAAAGGAAGATCTGCAATCTGGTCAAGTCGATCATTCAACCCTTCTCTCCTCAGGTTTGGCAAGTATGGCATGAATTATACCCCCCGCACAACCCCCTAATTGTGTACTGAATTTGTGACTAGCCAAACAAAATGGGTATTTTTACTTGACATCTTCATCTGATTTATTGTAGAATATGGAACCGGTTCCATTAAGTTAAGGAATCCAGGTTTTTTCAATGCCAGCGACGATCCGTGATGTGGCCAAGAAGGCCGGTGTGGGACTGGGGACAGTCTCGCGAGTCCTCAACCAGAGTCCCCAGGTCAGCAATAGTACGCGCCAACGCGTGCTGGACGTGATCGACGAATTGGATTACAGCCCTAACCCCATCGCCCGCCGGCTGTCTCTCGGAAAGACCCACACAATTGCCGTCATCATCCCTTTCTTCACCCGCCCCGCAGCTGTTGAACGTTTGCGGGGCGTTACTTATTCGATTTCCGGTACAAACTATGACCTAATCGTCGCTAATATCGAAACCCCGGAACGTCGCGTCGAAGTCTTCAAGGACCTTGCTCGCCGGGAACGGGTGGATGGTGTTCTGATTATCTCACTGCCGTTTTCGGAAAAGGATGCGGAACTCTTCAGAAAATCCGGCATCCCCCTCGTCATTATCGATGTTAACGATCCCTTACTCAATGATTTCAATCGCATCGTTGTAGACGATATCGAGGGCGGGCGGAAAGCCGTGCAACACCTCCTCGATCTTGGACACACGAACATCGGGTACATCAGCGATTTGCTTGAAGACCCGTTCCCCTTCTCAGCGAGCCGTGCACGCTTCATGGGGTATTGTCAGGCACTCGAAGCTGCGGGAATCAATCCGTGCCCAGAAATGCATCGGCATGGAGAACATAGTCGTTCTGATGCGAAGATCATTACAGCAGAGATGCTGCGGATGCCAGATAGGCCGACAGCGATCTTCGCCGCAAGCGACACGCAGGCCATTGGAGTGATGGAGGCAGCGCGCGATGCAGGGCTGCGCATCCCCGATGATTTATCCATTGTTGGATATGACGATGTGGAAATTGCCGAATACCTGAGCTTGACAACGATACGCCAGCTCTTAGTTGAATCGGGGGAGAAAGGCGTTAGGCGATTATTAGAAGTAATGGAGAAGCCATCAAGGGAACCCGTGTGCGAAACGATCCCCACGGAGCTTGTTATTCGTACCACGACGGCTCCACCCGGTTGAGTTTAGTTTGCTATGGCTATGACAGCCGGAGGATTCTTCACAGCTGGAAGGACATGCAAACCAGGGGTTACTGGGCGGAAAGTCCCCACAAGTTGATCCCTGGTTTTCAGGGGACGCTTCGATCGCCACCGAAGAGAGGAGGAGGCTATTTAGAGGACGAGAAAAACATTCACGAGCAGTAGCAAAGAAGCGTATCGAACCTAATTTTTTGGAGGAAAAGAGAGATGAAGAAGAATTATCTACTACCGAGTCTCCTCATTATGGCGTCGCTTATCCTGGGCGCATGTGGTGGAGCAGCAACTGAAGAACCCGTAGTTCCAGAGCCGGTTGAGCCGGCAGCAGGTGATATCGACTGCATGGGCGCATCGGCGGGTGATGAGATCTCGATGCTGTATCAGTGGTCGGGAACCGAGGAAGAGAACCTGAACGCCATCCTCGCACCGCTCATTGACGCTTGCGGAATCGTCCTTGCCCCCGAATCAACCCGT
>CBDAFF010000072.1:0-15350 GCA_965195195.1 uncultured Anaerolineales bacterium
GATGGCATATCATAACGGATTCCGAAGACACTCGACCATTGGATACCAGGCACCTATGATGTATATCGAGACTCAGTGGCTGCGGTCGTAGCGTCACAAATCCAATGCCCTAAAAGTGTCCAAGAAATGGGGTGCACCGCCCATCCTCTCCCCATTCACACAACAATAAATCGAACTTCAGATGCTCTAGCATTAATGCCGGTCACTACCCTACGAACCGTTGAGCTCAGTCTATCCTCCAACCAATCCCTGGTGTGTTCGTTCTCCACACCGATCGTAAGCATGTTCTCATTGTAATCAACGCCGACAGCCTGCTTGACCCAATTCTCGTAACTTGCCCGGGGAATTTCCTGCCGTAGCTGCTCCTTCACCTTTTCCCAGAGAGCTTCCGCAGATGAGCTATCCGTGCTCCCATTCGCTACTAGAGATAACTGGACATAGTTATCGTTGTCCGGTTCATCAAATCCTTCATTGCCAAAAGACTCATCCTCCCAGAAATCCGTATTGAAGTCGAAAGCCTCCAATCTCGTGAGTTGGTCATAGGCGTTATTCTGTACAAGCTGCGTTATTGCATTATTACCCCCCCACCCTGTACTGTAGCTAGCTCTTCGCAGCTCAATGACCAGGCTTACAGGATCCATATGTGCCAGATCCAAGAATTCAGACGCCGGCTCTTCTCGACTTAGGAACCGGCTGGCAGCGAACAAGACCGGCGATGTGATTGTTTCCTGGGACATTCCAAATAAAAGGTGCGCAATGAAGTCAATTCCTCTCGAAAACCATTCATCCAGGATCTTCTGCCGATCCTCTTTCTTAACAGCCCCATTACGCAGAATAGACTCGATATTCCATACTTTATTGTGAACAACGACAACCTGATCTTGTTGTGGTTGTTTAATACTTTTATTGTTTAACTCTTTAACTGCAGTGTTTAAAGACTCTTTAAAGGTGTTCACTTCTGACTGGCTATCATTCAAATCTGTCATAACAGATTTCACTTCTGTCAACGGATCATTCATTTCTGGCCGGGGAACATTCACTTTTGCCCTAATTTCATTCACTTCCTGACCGTATTCACTCTTGTCCACGTCATCATTCACTATTGACAAATCGTCTTTCATTATTGACCAGCCCATATTCACTACTGACCAGAGTTCTTCCTGATCTTCAAGCCCCAGGAGAGTTTCATAGCGCTTCCAATCATCGGGGTGAATAGGGTCGGACGATCTTACGCGCATCCGAACGGCTTGTTTCCTATGAGCTTCGCCGGCGCCATCAGCTGTACCATTGATGCGAAGAACGATACATGAGCCATCATTGTGCTTTTCAAGGACAAGACGGACTGTGTCTCCGTAGCTAAGACCTTCATCGCATTCAACTGAAGGGGAGAGTCTGAATCGTTTGCCATCTAACACAACAAATCCGTTTTCCATTTCTTCCAGGATCCCGATTTGATGTTCCTCATCGGAAAAACTCAGGAAAAGAGAACTGAGAGGGTCAGTTTTGATCCTGCGGATGGTGCGATCCGATACACCGATGGCGCTTGCGAGGTCTTTATTGCTTTCCAACCTCATGAACCGAACTTCTTCGAGATGGCTGTCAAGGTAGGCGCGTCGCCTGGCCCAGAGTATCAGGCAGGCGATCGAAGAAGACAGCTCGGGCACCCAACGCTTCAAGAAGTAGTGAGTCGCACGGCCAAAGAAACCCGGCTGGACCCACTGATTGTAGAGCTCAACGCAGGCTTCATCTATTTGTCGGGTTAGAGGCCGATCGATCCCGCGTAGCTCCTTCACGATTTCCTGTATTGTTTTTGGCGTTTCCGGAAGCGCCGCTTTCTTGGGAGCCTTTGCTTTCCTGGCTTTAGGCGCCTCGAATAACACCAGCGGCCAATCATCATCCTCCGCGGGAGCATGAGTCTCGAGGTATGTTTTGAGCTTGTACTGGTCTTCGGGCGTAAGGGGGATGTCAATACGTACGCGATAAGACCTGCGATCACGGTCGGCGTAGACGTTGCCTGCCTCATCGCTCTTGGATCCAATTCCCCTTACAAACCAGGTGAGATAGCCTGGATCGGAGAGGATTTTGTGTACTCCGCCAACGCTCAAGCCAGACCACCGGGACAGCTGCTCGATCGAAGCTTCGGCTATTTCTTCCCCGATAAGATCCTTGCATTTGCTGATGTAGGCAACCTGTCGGAAGGCCAGAGCAACAAGCATTTTCGAGGCGCCGAGTGTAGGAATCCAGGATTTGAGCATGTAGTCGGGGATCATGACGAAGCGATGAGGATTGACGATCTTCGCCCACGCTCTTCGAGCATCTTCATCGAACTCAATACATGGCGCGTCGACATTATCAGGCGCTTCGAGGATAAGTTCTGTGATCCGGTCCTTGGTTAATGCCATATGCCGCACATCTTCCTTTTTCTCATCCTGGCCAGCAGGGAAGCGCGCGGCACCATGACTTGACAGCTCGACTCAATATGAGTAAGATCAAGGCAGTCAAGTTTTACTGCAGACGCGCTCCGATCGGTTACCAGGCCAGGCGGAGCGTTTTGCGTTTAAACACCCGCACTCCAATATGCGGGTCCACCTACTACTTGTTATCCAAATATGCAGCCAAATCAACAAACGATTTGACATCATCGGGTATATCGATATTCTTGCCCTTTCCCTGCAGTTGGTCCCGCGTCCTGAAAGCCATGAAGGCAATCACATGACCACGATGTATCTTGCGCCCCACCCTTGCCGACATCGCTTCCACGATTTCATCAATAGCGGCAACCTCGTCCTCTGACATAGATGCGCTGATACGCACCTTCGGAAAAGGGCTTCTCGGCCGGCCCACCTTTCCTTTTGGTTCCGGCCGGGGCTCTGCCAGTTGAAGGTCCAACAATCTAAGCCAGGGATATTTCTTGCCTTCGCTCACGTTATTTTCCTTACCGCAATGGCCAGCAATTTCAAGCATTCCTGTTCTGGATCGAGCTAATTAGGAGTGCACAAAACACAATAATTATGCGCGCGATTTATTCAATAGTTTAACGCGCGCAATATTAATCCTTTAATTACGCATAAAACCATGGTGCGATCCGAGTGAGTGGATACAAATTCTAGATCCATCTAGGCCTCTTTATCTTCGGTAATAACTTCTTCCTGTGCTGTTCTTGAGCTGTGGACATCCTTGTAATCCTCAATCGTTTTTTGAACAGCGTCGATATCTGCGGTCTTCAGGTCGCGAGCGCCCATCTCATCAATCAAGCGTGCGCACAGATTAACAATCTCTCTTGGAGTACCACCCGTGGCCTCGAAGATTTCGAGGAAGCCGGCTTGAGTCATAAGCGGCTCATCACGACCGACAACCGTGCAGCGGAAGCGAATCAACTCGACCGACTCTTCAATCGATAGGGGATTGAGTCTGAACCAGGAGTTGATGCGGCTGCGAATCTCCGGATACACGGCGAATTTATACGAAAGCTCGGGCTGACCAAACATGATGACTTGCGCTAACTTTCGGCCGCGCATATCGAAGTTGTACAACGTGTGGATGATCCTTAAACTGTCTGCAGCCATGAGCTGGGCATCATCCAGGATGATGACGACGTTCTTCCCCTTCTCGTGCTCATCGACGAGGAATGACTCGAACTCACGCCATTGTTTTGTAATCCCACGCTTGCGAGAGACGCCAACCGCATCGGAGATGTCCTGGAGTCCGGCAAACTCAGACTCGTAGCCTGCGGTGTGGACATAGACGGCGGTGTAGCTATCGGGCATTCCCCGGTAGATGAACTCAAGACGAAGGGCGAGTGAGCTCTTGCCGACGCCATACCCACCTTCGACAACAGCCAGTCCACGGAACTCCTCGATGATGTCCCGTGTGCGCTCGAGCACATCGCCGTGCTGTGTGGAGAGGTAGAGAAACCTTGGGTCGGCCGACGCCATGAAGGGATCCTCTTGAAATCCGAGGTTCTTCATAATCAGCCGGCGTTCAAGCTTGCGTGTGGCCATCTACAAACTCTTTCCTGATAACATGGTCCCCATGGTTCTAATAGTTGCAAAAATCCTGATTACTGCGATAATACACGCATCTCTGGATGCCTGCAACCACTAACGTAACCCATTTCAGGGGCTGTTAGTGCTAAGAAGGTACTCCGCAACAGTTTATAACGATGTTAGAATGGAGTCAAATGCCAATTACTTTACATAAATGACGTTCTGTGGGGATGGTTGTGGAACCACCTCCCCGGGCTGGCGAGCCTGCCGAGTTGATATTTCGAAGACAAGCGATGTTGTTTAAATATAGGCAAAACATAGAAACCTTTGTTATAGTAGCCGTCGAGGTGTAAGGAACGATGATTGCACTTACAATAAGCAGCCAAGAAAGCTGCACCGCTGAACGAAAAATCACTGTTGGAGAAAAAAGCGTTACCGCGGTAACACTTTTTGGGTTATCGCGTGTGGCTTTGGATACAGGGATGGTAAATCTTCATTGGAGGCGTGTATGCCCGTAATCGCCATTGCCAACCAGAAGGGTGGAGTCGGCAAGACGACGACCGCTGTGAACCTGGCCGCGGGGTTGGCGCTTCGGTTTCGCTACAGTGGCAACAAGGATCAACGGGTCCTCCTGATCGATACGGATCCCCAAATGCATGCCTTGATGGCGCTTGCTTTCGGTGACCATTCTGCGCCGGCACAGGAGTCCCTGGCTGCGCTGCTCACACAAATGCCTGCGCCGTCTATACAGGGAATGCTGCGAGTCGCGCAGTATCACCCCAATCTGCACTTCATCGCCGGAAATCGAGCGGCTCTGACCGAGGCGGCGGGTCGCCTGCCCGGATTACTGAACAAGGATATGCGTTTATCGCTTGCCATAGAGTCTGTGCGTAGCGATTACGCCTTTATCGTGATTGACACCCCGCCGAATCCCGGCGATCTATTGACCAATACCTTGGTGGCAGCAACGCATGTCCTGATTCCCGTGGAGACATCATATCTGGGCGTCACAGGTCTTCAATCGCTGCATGAGACCATTGAGAACGTGAAATCGGCCTATCAGCGCGATGATCTTGAAGTGATTGGCTATCTTCCTACCATGGTCGATCTGCAAAGAGCCGAATCGCAGGAAATCCTTGATTCGCTGTCAACCCGCTTTGGGGACCTGGTCCTCAAGCCGATCCACAAGTCGGCGGATCTTGCCTACGCACATTCTGCCCACATGGACATCTTCAACTTCCGCCCACCCCGGCGAAGAGAAGATGGAGCGCTGCGTTCAAGCTCTCGCGGCACGCAGGACTACGCACAACTTGTGGAAACCGTTATGAAAAGAACTGAGTTTGCCAGAGTGCGGGCTTAGTCCCGCACAGTAATAATAAGACAGAGGACGGACCGTATGTCAAAACCTACCCGAAAACAAAGACAGAGGCACGATCCTTTTAACGATTTTGAGGTTGAAGAACAGTCGCAACCAGCGCCGGTCCCAGCTTCCGTTGCGGTAGCGGACGATCTTCCTGAAACCATTTCCGGTATAGAACTGCTTTCACCCAGCAAGATGATCCCGGACCGTTTTCAACCGCGCCCCCTTCTTCCTCTGGATATCGCAACACGCTTCTTTGGCGGAGAGATTGACTGCTACCAGGCTGCTCATGCCTGGATGAAGAAAGCGAGTACTGACGCGGGAATGCAGAAGCAGATCGATCAGCTTCTGAGCATGGCGGATACGTTTGACGAGCATGGGCAGATCAAGGCCATTACAGGTTCCTTTGTTCCCAACAGTAAGGGCACGTACATATTCCAGATAGAAACGGGCGAACGCCGTTTCTGGGCAGCCTGCCTGAAATATGTGAAATCCAAAGCAAAGCAGGAGCCCAACCTCCGTGTTGAGGTTGTCGATCGCCCTTCACGCTTCCGCCAGGTGATCGAAAACCGTCATGCAGAGCCCCCATCGGCAGTTGCGCAGGCCAGGGAAATCGCAGCACTTCTATTAGAAAATGCCGGCATCTCTCCCGATCCAAATCTGGATGACCCATACGATTATTTCCGCCAGGCGCTTGAAGCACGACAACCGCATAAGACATGGCCGCGAATTAAGGAACTAATGCAACTGACGCGCCAACGCATGGCGCAGCTACTCAAACTGCTCAACTTCCCAACAAACATATTAGAAATAGCAAATCGGTACGACATGGGCGAACGCATATTGCGTGAGATCCTTAAACGCCCCGAGAACGAGTGGGACTACCTTGTGACAATGGCGATTAAAGAGGGCCTTACGGCCGAAGAGGTAGCCCTGGTACAACCATCAGACTTTAAAAAGACGAAGAGTCAGGCGAAAAAGAAACGGATGCTGCCGGCACAGAGCGCAATCCGGGGTCTGCGCACTTTTGCAAGAGCCGTGTCGAAGGTCGATATTAAAACCCAGGGGGATCTACTCGACGAGCTGGCAGACGAGATGATGGTGAAGGGCGAAGCTCACACGGTCCTTCATCTGATTGAGGAGCTGGCCAGTCTACTGCGGGCTAGGGTTGAGCGATCTTGAAGAAGCCCTTTTTGATAAAAAAAGCGCAACCGCGGTAGCACTTTTTAGATTTTCAAGCATTAAGCAAGGTTTGGCATATTTGATACACCTCTCTCTTTGAGAGGGGCTGTACACAAGCACGAAGAAATCTATTATCAAACTCTTCATTCATGGAGATAGAAACCACGAGAAAATGGCAGATATCTACAGCCAAGCTCTTTATAGAGCATTGACTCGACAGCACTCGAGAAACAATCATGAGGCCAGCGGATCTCTGCATGGTATTGCGCCCGGAGTTTGTTGGGATCTTTCTTGGGTAGTCAACATCGAAATCCACAAAACTCTAGTCACGAGTAAGCGAGCAGGAGCGAAAAGGAAACGGATGCTGCCGGCATAGAGCGTAATCCATGGTCTGCGTTCTTTTTCAAGAACCGTGTCAGAGGTCGACAAAAAACCAAGGGGGATCTGCTTGACGAGCTGGCGGACGAGATGAAGGTGAAGGGCGATGTCCATACAGTTCTTCAGCAAATAGAGGAACCGGGAAAATTATTGCGGGCTAGGGTTGAATGCCCTTGAATCAGCCCTTTTTGATTGAATTAAAAAAGCGCAACCGCGGTTGCGCTTTTTTGGTTATTCAAACAATCATTCAAATGATGCTGGAATCCCTTCATTATGTGCTCCTGGATCGAAACAGAAGATCATGAACCAAGGATCTTTTTTGGCCTGAAAAATTGCCGTATCCTGTCCACAAGGGATTTCTTTTTCATAGGTGCCTCACCAGCATCCCCTGCTGGGTGTATCTTCGTATAGGTATTCGCGATCTCCTCCTGGAGAAGAAGCAGTTCGTAATGGGTGCGGGCAATGCCCATAAGCATATAGTCTCGAGACTCTAATTTGTCGATGTAGGTGAGAAGATTGGCCTGGATGAGATCCTCGATATGTTCGATATGCCAGGCTCTTTGAGAGGGGCTGTACTCGAGCACAAAGTAATCGGTTCTTTGTTCCATCGCTTTATTCATGGCGCTAGAAACCATGGAGAAATGGCAGATCTCTCCAGGCGAAATCTTTATAGAGCTTAGACTCGACGGCTCCAGAGAAACGCCCATGCGACCAGCGGATCTCAGCATGGTAGGGCGCCCTGTGTTCGCTGCGATCAATTTTTCGCCGGCAGACGACCTCGAAATCCACAACACTTTGCCCTCTGGTGAGGTCGGGCGTCGCCACCACTTCAGCGAGGTCCCACTCACGAAGCCAGGACGTTAGATCCGGGACAACCAGAGCAAATTCATCTTTCCGATCGATCCCACAAAGAATATATTGAACCGCGTTGAGCCTGAAGAACCAGCGTGCAAGATTCTCGAGAACAGCCTTGCGGGCGCCGGTTGAAAGGGATGCGGCCAGGTTCTGATTGAAGAGGTCAGCCGATTTTTCGGCAACTCTATGGCAGAGCTCCCGGTATCGCTTTGTAAAGGCTTTCTTCTCGTGGTCTGAACTTTGCTTGAGAATTTTCTGTATACGTTTGCGGTCATCTCGCCCGGATTGCCCTTCAAATGAACGAATGTCTTCAGGAAGATCCTGCAGCTCAGGACTCATCCCTCGAACAATGGCGTAAAGTTCCTGGAATTCTTCAGGTTGTGTGGTGAGATACCAATTCTCTTCACGAGAAGAGTGAGCAGTTCCTCCCGGCAGATTCACCATCATGTTGGCCGGGGACAAATTGGCAACAATATTGCTTTCGGTCTTCACGCTGACCGGCGTGTTTGCGACGAGCAAATCTTTTGCCACCGAAGTGGTTGATGCTTGGCGGAAGGGACCCGTCCACTGGACCACATCAGCCTGCTTGAAGGGAATATGCCTGTCGCTCATGATCCGTCCGACTCGAAGAAGGCGCTCATACAACTCGGTATCGCGCTTGTATTCTTTACGAAAGGCTTCGTATTTTTCCTCGGACAGAGAACCGTTAAACCGCAGTTCGATTTCTGATTGGGGGTAGAAATAGGTTGGGTCCAGGCCAAGGATCCCAAAGGCAACGGATAATTCTGAGGTTTCGGTCTTCGCGCTGGGCATAGTAAGGATCCCCTCTGATCCAGCCTACTCTTTTGGTTCGATCTGGGCCTCCTCATGAAGCCGTTTCCAGGAGAGATCGACGTATTCCTGAGCGATATCGTAACCAATGAAGTGCCTGCCATTGATGGCCGCGGCAACACAGGTTGATCCCGATCCAACAAACGGATCCAGGACCACATCGTCGCGGTAGCTGTACAGCCGGATTACACGAGCTGCGAGCTCGACCGGGAAGGGGGCGGGGTGGCCAACCCTCCTGGCTGATTCAGGGGAAACCTCCCATACGGAAAGCGTCGAGGCCATGAATTCATCTCTCTCGATATCCGATTCGCCTTTGTCGGGTCGCGAGTAATCCTGCTTGGCCAACACCAGAAGGTACTCATGAATATCCCGCAGTCTTGGCGCTTTTGAGCTAAGCCAGCTTCCCCACGCAGTGCTGCTGTTGGCGCCCTTTCCCTTCTGCCAGACAATTTCTCCCATGGGCAAGTATCCGCATTCGATGTGGATGTCCCAGAAGAAGGTGTGAATCGGGATGTATGGCTTTCGTCCAAGGTTGGCGACGTTGATAACATAGCGTCCGCCTGGTCGCAGCACACGGTACACCTCACGACCCACATTCCGGATCAGTTCAAGATAACCCTCCAGGGTCATGTCATCATCATAATCTTTGCCGACATTGTATGGGGGTGAGGTAAAAGCCACCGCTATGCTGTTATCCGGCACTTCCTTCATGTCCTCTGAAGAGCCGCAGTACACCTGATTCGCCCATTCTCCTGGTTCTGGTACCTGTATCTTCTTAATCTCGGATTTTGAGAGGGGCTCGGTAAATATTGCGTTGTACAGCTGCCTACTATAGAAGGAGGAGGAGTCGTGGGATTCTCTTTTCCCCGTTCCGAAGGACGAGGTTTTTGTTTTGCTCATAAAACTTAACCGCTTTCTTTACCGATATAGGGACACGTAATTATAGGTGTAGGTCAGGGAATATCCAACCGTAAACCGGTGTTGACTTCTTATCATAAAAAAAGTGTTACCGCGGTAACACTTTTTTCAAATATGCTCCAATCCATATGCTAACAAGCTAGTGACAGTCCGCAGCAGCAAAAGTGACACGGCTTCTTGGGGCACACTCACCCAAACGGGCAACGTTCCGCGCCAGTGGACATGTCCGGTACGCAGTAGATTATTAGCTGCATTCTCGTACATGTTCATCGACGCGCCGCATTCGCAGATCAACCAACGATATGACAGCGGTAGATTCTCAAACGTTGCTCCGCCCTGCGAGCGGAGTCGGCTGTACCGAAATCCCGGATAGGACGCCCCAGAGAAAATGCATCTATCTCACATGTACTGGTTGAATCTTCTTCAGTTCGTTCGCCTCGGAGTCCCTTGCCTGATATAGATCACACCGCAGCTGGAGATTCATCCAGAACCCTTCGCTATTACCAAAGAACTTGGCCAGACGCAGCGCAGTGCTTGGGGTAATTCCTCGCTTGCCATTGACGATCTCGTTCACTCGTTGATATGGTACGCGTATACCTTCAGCAAGCTCACGCTGAGTCAGATTCATGGGATTAAGGAACTCTTCCAATAAAATCTCCCCAGGATGTGTTGGTGGTCGATGAGTCGGTATTCGGACCATGTCTATCTCTCCTACCTTTCCATACCTACTCTTGATGGTAGTCTACAATCTCGATATCTTCTGGACCGGTATCTGTCCAGTTGAAGCATATTCGATATTGATCGTTGATCCTGATGCTATGCTTCCCTTCCCGGTCACCGGATAACTCTTCTAGAAGAGTTCCAGGAGGGATTAGAAGATCAATAAGCTTGGTTGAGGAATCCAACTGATCAAGTTTACGATAAGTTACTTTCCAGATGGATTGAGGACAACAGCGCCGGGCTGATGCCGTGTTCTTTCCGTCGAAGATATCTTCGGTACCTTGATCGGTGAATGATCTGATCACAGTAACATATTAGCACGGTTATCGTGCTATTTCAAGTTAACAAAATAAGCCGATGCCTAACAGTTTCGAGCTGCGAAGTTCCCCGTTCCGCTTTGCGCCCCCGAAGCGAAGCGGAGAGGGGTTTGGGGGGAGAAATCCCGCGTACTTTGCGGGGAACGGCCTCGCAAATCTAGCCCAATTGATTTTCCCGCTTCGCGCGGGGTTCGTGAAAGAGATTCCGTCACATGACTAACTACAAGCGCGTGTGATTGACGATTTGCACGGGCCTATTGGTCCTGTCGGGTTCATGTGGTCGTTGGGTGCCGCAACACCTTGACTTTCACTCATAATGCTCTATAAAGATGTGCCAATAACTTTACTCAGTTCTGTATATGCTTGCATTTCTCTTTTCGCAATACGACTAAAACCGGTCGACGCTTCATCAAGATGCCTCTGCTGAATAGCGTCGGCTAGCAGCGGGATAATTGTCATAGCACCACGCAGGTAACCAACAGCTTCAGAGAAATCCAGTTCTTCCATTGGACCTGCATCCTCCAAGAATGCAATGTACAAGTCACGACCAGCCGTCAGATGATCGCCCATCAGATCTGGCGGAGAGTTTAGATACTCGCGTACCTGTTGCAGACATTTGTCCGTTGTGTCCTTGCCTAATTCCTGTGGCCAATGCGCGATCTCACGCGCAACCTTGTTCATAGCTGGAATGCCGACCATACTGACAGGGGGATTCAACATCGTTTGGCACTCATCGGCAATGGACTTTCGTATGAGCGCATCTGTAGATGCAAAATCCTCTGGAATATCAAAGATTACCAACCGATTCCGTTTTCCCAAACTAGGTACATTCACATCCCAGGCCAGTTCTACTTTGTTCAATTGGATGGCTTGAATATTTTCCTTATCCGTATCATAAACGTAGGCATTTTCATCATCATAGCCCACCAGTAACAGATAATGAAACGGGATGTGCCGTTGATGATAGATATCTTCGTAGAAGTGCAAATAGTACATATCCAGTGGCCCCAGCACAGGAGGCGTTCCTGCATCTACTGCTTCCTGGGCCTTGCGCCAGGAGAACTTGAAAGAGCGCTTTTCAATCTCTGTGTAGTCGGCGTTGAGTAGCTCAGCGAGATATTTATGCTGTCTGGGGCCGGCAATGCCCCAATACACTTGGCGTGGTGGATCGGCTGATTGGAATCGTAGATAAGCAAAACCCCCACCCAACCCCAGACCATGCAGAAATTGATTCGACCAGTCCCTGCCGGAGCGCCACTGAACCAAGTCACGAATGCCATTGACGGGACACATGCCGTGTGCTCGTCTGTGTGGAATCTTTAGCTCCATATTGCTACCTCCTGATACAATCACTTCAAAGGACTTGCACTCTACCATTGAACCCAACGGCATTGAACTCACCAGCCTGCGGGTTTGCAGAACCTACTCTCTGTACACGACAACCTGCAATAACGAAACCAACTCCGAATTTGGCGCACAACTAGCAGGTCAGGTGCAGTGAGGGGTCGGGCGGCAACCGTACGGCCTTTGCTATTCAGCAAATAGCCTGGAGAAGCCGGGGTAGGGTGTTAATGGGATGATGTCAAAGGCGATCAGTTCCTCTTTCACCAACGGAAGTGTATTGAGGACTTCGCTAGCCTCTTTAGCATCTGCACACTCAAGCACCAGTACGGCACTGGGCTGGTCTTGGCGGAAGTATAGTTCACGGAACACGCCAGCTTGGTACAGTTCCCACACCCTGGCCGCCTCCTCCTTAAGATGATGTCTGAATTCATCGTCTATGACACCTGGTACTTCTCTCTCGATTGCCAAGATCCTCATAGAGATGCACTCACAGTTCTTAGAACCCTGCCGCCCAACGGTTTTAAGCTGAGCAGCCGGGGTATTCACGAAAGTTACGTTTTCACTCTAACCCTATCATACAACCTGGCTATGATTTCGTCCTGCATCCCCGGTCCGTTCTAATGAATAGTCATCTGACACTTAGTTTCTCAATGGCCTTCTTGCATTCGTCTTCAAACAACGGATGTTCTCTCTCTGGATTATTTACTAGATTATGTATGAATTCAATTTCGTTCCTTGTTCCGACTTCCGCCAACACCTGAATAGCTTGTAGTCTTAAGAAAGCGATCTCGGAAGCGACCCCAGTGTGTTCTGAATCGGGTGCGTATTCTCGATTCTGGTCCTCAATAGATAGAAACTGTTTGAGTTTGGTTTTAATTAGGTCTTTCTCCGCAATGCTGAGTTCCTCCAAACGAATGGCCTCGAGAAAACCAAAATTGTCTTGATACCGAAGTGGCTCATTAGAGAGAAATAACCTATCAAACTCAGTTGAAAAATCAGACCTGAGGGTGTTATTGATTTCAAGAGAAGGTGTCTGTGGAGATTGATATGTACACCCAATAAGCCCCAATAAGACAAACAGAATGAGTAGAGTTCTTTTCATGACAGATAACGGTTTTGAGCTAAGCTGCGCCGCTGGACTCCTTCTTGTATTTTCGCCCGCTGGCGGCGTCAGCTTCAGCGAATAGGTTAGGCTGCTTTCACATTCATTGGCTGATTAGCACGATTCATTGCATTTGAGCCAAGAGAGTATCAATCCAATGCTACTTCGGAGCTACATTGATGACATTGTGTTACTCCCCTGAAAAGCCTCTCTCCACATTCAGGACACAAATATCGCGCCTCCTCTGCAAGTATCCATTGTTCAGTGCCATGTGTCTGTCGATAGGGAATCGCTCTAAGCATAACTTGTTTGCCAACCTGTGAGGGGAAGGCGTCAATCAGGTTGCAGGGAAATCGCGTACACTCGTGACAGCCAAGATATCCCTGCTGCTCCGTACAGTCTCGAATTAGACATTCGCGACAGAATTCAAATCTTCTCTCTGATAGACAGCCATCACACGGCATGTCTTCTGCTGTGAGGTGTTCAAGGCCAGGAAGTATTCGATAGATCTTTGCGAGTCGTCTGAGAAGCAAGAGATCGTTCTCTTGTGTAGCAGAGAAGATCCTGCATACACCACAATACAATCCACAGGGTGCAAGAAGCTCAGTACGTATTTTCATGATAAGACCTCGATTTTAAATGTTGAAGTCAATAAAGCAGCCTAACGATCGGCTCCAGCCTGGGGTTAGCCGTCGCTCCTCACACTGCGTGACAACTTCTCTCACGACATCAAACCCCACTACACAAGCCCCCACCACTAGACCACGAACTGTGGTAATGACCTGAAGCATTGATTGACGGAACAACCCCGCGCTGACCGCGCAACTCGCGCCTGAATGCCTCTCCTTTCCGAAAGCCCCCACGACTAGACCAAGAACTGTGACGACAAATAGAATCATCCTCGACGAGGCCCGCTCTATCAGATAACTTTCTTGTTTAACCTCTTGTACACATACCCCACAGCAAAACCGTATCCCAAGAAACCTCCCAACGTGTAAATCAACCAAAATATCTGGTTCTGCGTATCCAATGTTTCATACATCAACGGATGCGACAATCCCCATAGATAAACCACCACCCATAACCAGAACGCGTATTTCAATCCGTCCAAGATTCCTTCAATTCGTTTCGATAGCGGCAGTCTTTCATAAAGCATTGTGAGCAGTACACCAAAGAAGGCCCCCATTACCAATTTCGTCCATATGAAGTACCAAGCATTCAATTGCTCGGGCTCGAACTTACCCTCTGGTGCGAACTGGGGCCCATATATCACTAGCGAAGCAACCGCCCCAACAATGAAAAGGGTTGCCCCCATAAAAAGACCTGTGAGTACTCCCACCACGATTGTTCTTTTTACTCCCATATCTCCTCCTTTCCGGATATTAAAAAAAGATTTGTTCTCGCACTGCGGCGGTAAACGGCTTCGAGCTGAGGCGCCGGGGTTCGGTCCCATCGCTGGCAATCCCAGCATCCTCATCTTACAACTAAGATAGCAAAACGCGCGGCATCTCAGGTCGCCTCCAGCGAATATGCAGCATACATCTCCGCATTATTCAAATTTCTATTGAACCATTAGGCCACTCACCTCTAAGGAAAACATCTACAGCCGGAAAGAAAATATCCGGGTCTTCAAGATGAGGAAAGTGACCGGATTCTGGGATTACGAACAAACGAGAGTTAGGAAGTGTTGCAGCCCACTCTCTCGCTGTTTCCATCGGAATAAGATCTTCTCCTCCATGGATTACTAGTGTGGGAACTTCCAAGTCCGCCATTATTCCGCGCCAATCACGTTCCCAGGATCCTGGAGGAAATCGCTTTTCCCAAAGCGATGAAAGATTACGAACCCATTCGTTATGATATACACATGGATCGCTACGCATTCTTGATAAGGCCTCGGATTTTCCCATCTGCTGAGGTCGAAATACCTTATGATCCTCACGACAATATCTTGCAGGATCCGACTTATCAAGACCAGCTTTACGCATATCCTCCAATTCCTTATGCGCATTCTTATCTATGCGCGATTCCGCCTTCTTTTCCGCTATCTCTTCATCAATGTACTCTGCACCACTACGTATTGCCACAGAGCACATCAAAACCAACCTATCTACATGCTGAGGATGAGACTGAGCGTAAAGTGCAGTTACAGCACTGCGTATTCCGATGATGTCGACCACTTGTTCCGAGCGATGTCGACCATCTAATCCGATTGATGTCGACCACTTGATCCGAACCATACCGACCACCCAAGCAGAACAAAGCGACGCTGGAATAAACATCATACCCTCAGGTAGTCAACGAAGGCAATAATGAGCGAGTTTTTCGCATAGATTCTCCTTTCAACTCCAATCGGTAAG
>CBDAFF010000073.1:0-6758 GCA_965195195.1 uncultured Anaerolineales bacterium
GTAAGGGCGGAGCATCTCTGCCAGGGATTTGGAGGTGGGTGACGGAGTGGTTTCCAGGATCCGGACGACATCCGCAAGCCTCGGGGCGTCCTCATGCTTCCAATGCGCCATGGTTGGACCGGTTTCCTCATTTTTGATCCAACCTCGGTCCTCGACCGCGAGCCGGTAGGCCTCAGCCAGAGCGTTCCATTCGAGCCCTTTAGCGATCGGCTGTCCTCGTACCGCCTCGCAAAATGCAATCAAATGTTCCGTTCCTGCCAGGAGCGGGTCATCGCTGTCTGGCGGGATTTCCAGGACGTTGATGCGGTCACCGGAAGTCGAGCCAACCTCGATGTAGCGCCCACCATACTGCTCGCAGAATGCCCGCATTTCGCCTTCGACGTCGATTGCCAACACTCTCCCGCGACTCAGCTGCGCCGACACCTGAAGCATTCTCAAGGTTACACTCTTGCCGGCTCCCGGTCGACCAAGAATTAAATAGGAAGGCGTCCGATCCGCCCTTGTGCCGAATGGATCGACCCTGACGGGCAGCCGGGTGTTCTCGTCGATCCCCAGATAGACACCCTCTGGTTCCATCAGCCGTTTGCGGCTTGGCCAGAAAAACGTACCCAGGCTGTGGGGCGTCATGTTGCGTGGTTTCTGGTTCAACGCCAGCGATCCTGTGGGTAAGGTGCTCTTCCAGAGTAAAAGCTGGCTGTATCGAGCCGGGAAAGCTTCAGCGCCTATGGTCGTCAGCAGACTTTCGAGATCCCGATTGCGCTTGGCGAGGGTCTGTTCATCCGGGGCTGTTCGCATGACAAAAAAGCGGATGAACACCGGCGTCTGACCCATGGTCTCCATCCGCATGCGCTGATCCTGAACCGCTCCGACCTCCTGCTGCGCCCCGAAGTCGGCAAGCAGCCCTTTTGAGGCTTTGGCATGCTCCATGGCCGCAAGCTGCACTTCTCTCTGCCTCAGCCTCCCGGCCACAACAGATGGATCCGCCACCTCGATGTGCATCGAACCGCACCATCCGCCCTCGAGGTTCGCCAGACGGTGGATCATCGCTGGCCGGTTCGGCATAAAGTCGTGGATGACATAACCTGAGATCTTGACGCCGTCGATCTCGATCCAGTTTTCACGCTCGAGCACCGTATCGGGCGCCAGCAAAGAAGCCAACCTATGCGTCGATAAACCCGATGTGAAGGCTTCTTTTGGGGGAGGGTGCTTACGGAACGGTTCTGCCCCCGTGGCTATTTCAACCGCCATTTGCTGAGCGCTTAATGGGGAGTCCTGGGTCGTTGCTGGGTGAAGCGCACGCCAGATCGCCTGGCACATCTCTCCCGGATCCAATAGCCTGAGCGGGATTCCGGCGGCCGCAAACGCTGATGTGAAAATACCCAGTTTCTGTTGAAGGGTTTCCCAGGCAACAGGCGCTTTCGAGAGCAGACTCTCGTGGTCATCTGGACTCTTCCCATTATGGGAGAAGAACAGGGATTTCGTCCCTTGCAACCCTGGTCGGTGGGAGAGCGTGAAGATCGTCCTCCAGGTGATGGGATTCGTATCGTCGAACCATGCGGCCAGGGAAGCCGTCATCTCCCTTGCGGCGTGAGCCAGGGCTCCCGCTTGGGTCTGCTTTCTTTGCGGCAAATCTCCTTGGTGTGAGATGTCTTCCCACTCTTTCGCTCGGTCGAGGAAGTACTTGAGATCTGTCATCGGGTCATGGGGCTCTAGAAGCACCGTCATCTGAAATGCGGTACCTGCAGGTAACCTGTCCAGCGCCATCTGGTATTGTTCGGTCCACCGACTGAAATCCTGCCCGGCGAAACCGATGTCCAGCGGCGGCATCTCGAGCATGATGACAAATGCGCCATCGCGGGTGACGAGCATATCCTCTGTGAGCGCGACAACAGGTACGAGGGCTGCTGTGTCACCCTGGGGATGTCCCGGCATTTGCTCCGAAGACACTGCTCTCTGGCCTTCACTGACTCCTGGCTTCAGCCGATCCAAGAATTTCATTCCGCACCAAGACTTTTTACTAAATAAACGTAAATCATCCGCTGAACCGCCTTGCGTTTCTTATGCAGCGGGCTAATCGTTTGCAATCCACTAGAAACCTTTGACCCCGAGCCAGGCCTGGATCTCAATCAATCCTCCCAGCCAGATCCAGGCTAGCAGACCCGCCAGGAACGCAAAGCTGAGAACGGAGAAGAGCAGACCTGCCCCAAGAGGCAGCGGCTTTATACTGATCCACGCATCCTCGATAGGACTCGCAATTCCTGCGGAAATTGGCTCGGGTTCCCCCGACGCTTCTGCCCGAAGAGAACGCCGCATTTTCTGGGAGGAGGTCGCCTCCTCGTCCGTCCCCTTCTGCCGGAATCGTTTCCGGGTGTAGAAGCGAAAGAGGTTGAAGATGTAGCCCTCGATTGTTTTGCCGCTTCGACGGTCACGGCCGAAAGCCATGGCCAATCCCAAACCGGCAACGAGCACTGCAATCCCGATCCGTATCGCCAGATGGGAGGTGATGAAGAGGGAGAGGGTGCCCAAGAGGGCGCAAACACCAAGGATCACGATCTCCCTGGTGCCCACGCCGATGAAGGTCTTGGGCGACTCGATCTGTGGGGGAACGGCTCCAGCCACCGCGCTACCTTCGCCTTCCACTCAATATTCGTATGATATGTACGCCCACATGCAAGACGCAGGCTGTCTTTATTGAAGAATTCAGACTGACCTCAGGTACCAATGTCAGCTCCATCGTCCCCTCCGGTTTCAAATAAAGTAATGAATGTAAATCATGAAGAATCCCCACCTCCAGCTTCCTTATGGACGATCCCCAGTGAGGATCCCAGGTCGGTCGCCAGATCCCGGTTGGGAAGGTTGTAGTAGCTGTCCCGCATCCAGGCAGCCAATTCTCCTTGTGTCTTGCGGAGGGTCCCATCATCTACGATCGTCCTCAGGCTTTCCCCTTGCTGGATCCTGCGCTGATGGACCGTCATCGCTAATTGGCTCACCATCGACGGGGAGGCGACTATCGAGCCCTCCGCTCGAGCGGGACCGCTGACGATATCCAATACAGCCCGAACATCGTGACCCCCGATGCCAGGACCGGGAGGGACGATAGGTCGCGGCGGAGTGTAGGGAGAATGGTTTCGCAACGTCCATCTTCCTGCCGTTACGCGCCCGAACCCGGCCACGGCTCCGGTCATGTCTCCGCCGCGGTAGTATCCGAGATCTCTGAGCGCCACTCCTTTATCCATCCCGAGCTTATCCATGGCCGCGAAGGCGTTCTTACTGACATGCAATCCTTCATCGACGATCCCCCTGGCTTGAACTTGTGGAAGGCCGAACTTCGCCATGGCAGTTGTTTCGCTCGAGGCGAATCGGTTGACCATTTCTTCGCTGGCCGAGGATAATCCTTGAGCGATATCGACCGGTCCGCCTGTTGGGGGAAGAGGTAGGTTTGCCCGATTGGATCTGAGCCCATCTGCGCCAGTGCCAAGCCGAATCCCTTGACCGAATCCTCGCACGAGAGGATTTCGTGAGCTGGCCATGGCATCGCCGATGGTGCTGGTCAGGTTGGAGACCGCCTTCGTTTTTCCGAAGCTCCCTGCCGCAGTTGAGAGACCACTGCTTGCGGCTAACCCAGACGTTGTTCCGCCCAGGGTCGATGCTGCGGATGCCGATCCCCCAGCTATTCCTGCGCCAAGTGGACTGCCAGCAGCCACCGATCCAGCAGTCGCTCCGCCCGTTCCCCCAAGGAGACCTGCGGCAGCTGGAGCGACAACGAACCCGGCGGCGATTGCGCCGAGCTGCAGGACGCCCATGGTGCTCCGCCAGGCTTTCTGGGCGATCTCGATGGCTGCGCCGTACACCAGCTTTCCGACAACGCTGTTCAGCCCGATCAGCACCGAAATTACACCGATCCCGATCAGCATCCCCAGGATCGCGCCTCCCAGACCGCTGCTGAAGGCGTTCGCCTTGGCTGCGATGAGGGCGAAGATGGCGAGAAGCATGAAATTTACGGGACCCAGCAAGAGGGATACGACCATAGCCTTCGTCCAGAGGCCGCTCAACCATCGCAATGGCCGCATCGACCCTATGATGAAAATCACTGGCGAGACCGCGACGAGAAGCAGAAGGATGACCTCACGTGCCAACAAGGCCATGATGATGCTGCTTACCACGACGATCATGGTGATCAGGGAGAAGAAGCCCAGGAAGAGCTGCATTAACGGTCCAGCGCTTTTCAATGCCCAGAGATTGATGATGCTTCCGAGGAGCTGGTCGCCCAGATTCCATTCATCAGCGAGGACCTGACCAAGCGAGGCGCGAATAGCGCTCGAAGATGCGCCGGAAAGGTCGATAGCCTTTTCGATCAAGAAATAGCTTGCCGCGGCAGCACCTACGCCAATCAGCCAGTTCAGCAAAGCCTCACGCGCATTGCCGTATCCTGTGATGGAGGTTACTCCCTCCCGCATGGCTGATCCCACGGTGATCATGAGTGCCAGGGGCATCAAAGCCGCTGCTACTTTGGCCATCGCGCCCCATGCTTTCCAGCGGATGTCCTTCAGCATGTCTTGCGGGTATAGCCAGGCCACCGCCATATCCAATGCCTCCTTCATGGGTTCCATGGCAGCCTCGACCGTCCGGCTGAAGAGCTCGGCCAGGGCGTTTCGTACGCCCTCCGCCAGCTTCTCAAATGGGAATACGATCGTCTGGATGATGGTCTGCCAGATGGTCTCGCTCTTGCCCTCTGTTTCGTGGTCCTGATCGTCACCCTCATCCGTTTCGGGAGTGGGGGTAGACGTGGCGACGATCTGCATTGAAGGCAGTTCAGGGTTGTTTGGTGGGCGGGCAGAGCGCGCGCTCGCTGATTGCGCCCCCACGATAGAAAGCGCCACCAGCGTTAAGATGGCTGGAATCATCAAGCTGCAGATCTTTCTCATCCTTGCCTTGAACGACAAACCCAACCGCCTGTGTCTTACCCGCCCCCGCCGGGGATCGGAACGGGCATCTCGATGGTGAAATCCCACCCACCTCCAGCAACGAATTGCTCTGAAACAGCCCGTATGATCATGTTGACGAGAGGCAATGTCATCAAGCCGAAGATGAAAATGACCACGCCGCCGGCGAGATTCATGAGTTCAAGAGATACCCTTCCGGTGGCGCCAAACTGCTGTGCTGCTTGAGCGCCCAGACCGGATTTGACGGATCCCACGGCGAAAATCAGGAACATGAAACCATAGGCAATATTGATGAATAACTTCCCTAAGGAGATGAAGATCTGCAGCATCTTACCTGCTGCACCAGTTACTGGATCTTCAGGTCCACCACCCTGAGCGAAGGCTGCTTCGGTGGGTGTGAGGGAAGCTGTAAGCAGGGCAAGAATAAGGAAGACGTTCGCCACAATACGTGCAATCAGACTGATCTCACCCGGTCCAATGTCATGCAATCGGCATAATAGGTACACCATTCCAATACTCCTTCAATGGGATGCTTGGGAGGAAGGTGAATCGACTATAGCATTTCAAGGATGAGATGTGCGTGACTTGATCATTAGTTTGTTGTTCTTACTGAGAAAGTGGAAAATTGATGAAGGAAAACCAAATCTTTTTCAGGGTGAATTAGGTTATTAAGCGTCAAGGCTTCCACAAACCTTACAATGTCCTTGCAAAGAAATGAGGAATGGTAATTAATCTTCGAATACCCAGAGCGGTTTTAGTCGCCTCGTGGATGTTTCTCGATTTCTTGAGAGTTAGGGCTCGCAAGTGTCGAGGGTAGTTTGTCTTATTGCTAAGTACAGTTCAGAAGGATAGAGTGATTGTGAATGTAGAATGAAAATTCCAGGAACAGCTTTGTCGCGCAGCAATAAAACGTTGGCAGGACATCTATTGGGGGTCGAGTATGCCTGAGACAGATCTCCATCCCACGGTGCAAAGGTTCATTATCGACTTCTCTCGTTTTGAATATGCCCTCAAGAGGGCTGGCTATGTGCAACCGAGAGGTAGCAGTATTGATGCACAGGTGGATTGGCCTAAGTTTGACCGCCGCAATGCGAATGCATTTAGACACGAAGTTGAGGAAGCGAGCAACGATAGGCTTGCCAAGGCTGTTCATTTCTTGACTAGTGATCCTCCTATGAAGTTGGTTGTGCTTGAAGATGGCGGCATAAAGAAACTTTATTGGAAGATGGCTGTACCTCAAGGATCGATATTGGATAAACTCTTGGTCTTCGTTCGAAGAGTAAGAAACAATCTATTCCATGGCGAGAAGCCCGAGACTCTTCTCGGCGGCTCTAAAAGGGGCTTGCAACTGATTGAGAGTTCCTTAGAGATTATCTCAGTATGTATTTCTCTTGATGCGACTGTTAAACGATACTTCGAGAAATACGCACCATTCTTGCCGCGTTTGGATGACTATGATTTCGAGAGGGTTTTATCCGAAGGTTGTTGATGTCCGGCAAACCAATCGCCTGCAGCCCACGGCAGGATGCTCCGTGAAGTACAAGGGATGCGAGGCGTATTGACTTGCCTCATACAAATCGTGATGCTAGATCTTCTGATTCAGGAGTAATTTTACTGAAATTGGTAAGCCAACCAATTATATCTTCGAAGCGCAGAGATCATGGGAGACCAAGATGAAACGAACATTGTCAGGCGAACTCAGGTGGTTTCTAGGCGCAGTAATCACATGTTCATTAGTGTATCTGGCATACTTATTAAGGTTCTCCTCCGAAAAGTGTGGGTAGTATACATAATTCAACATTCATGGAGAACGAG
>CBDAFF010000074.1:0-40501 GCA_965195195.1 uncultured Anaerolineales bacterium
AAGTCCAGGTTTTGCACTCCGGCTTCCTCCCCACACCCGTTCGCACGAGCGCAGTTGCCTTCGGCTAGCGGTTCGTCGGATCAACGTCCGCAGAGGATTTCCACCTCCTAGTTATCGCCCATGCCGGGCGTACAAACAAAATGCCCGCGCCTGTGCGCGGGCATTACCTTTCTACAATCCTGATGACCGCAGGCCAATCCGCGATCCAATAAAAAAAAGCCCTGGCTGGGCTTTGGTGAGGGTTAGCTACAATGCAGCGGTGATGTTCGATGGGCCAGGGCGGCGCTATTATACTTCACATTGTGAAAGCTGTCGCCTATGGGCACTTTGTCGACAAAAGGAGCCAAATCCTATTTCAAACCCGAATGAACAAAACTCTCAATAAACCGTCTCTGGAAGACCAGAAATGCAATGAAAAGGGGCGCGGCCACGAGCAATGTTGCCGCGCTCAACAATGACCATTGCGCACCAATCTCGCCCAGTTGTGTAAATCGCACGAGCCCTGCTGTAAGTGGACGAGCCGCGTCGCTCTTCGTTACGATCAGCGGCCACAGGAATTCGTTCCAGTGCCACGCGACCGATGAAATTCCAAACGCCACCAACACGGGTATTGTGGGGGGTAGGTAGATATGCCTGAGTAATTGCCACCAACTAGCGCCATCGATGGTGCCAGCGTCCACAAGATCATGAGGCACCTCAAGAAATGCCTGTCGCATTAAGAACGCCCCAAAAGCAGAACCGAAATAAGGGATGGCTATCGCCAAGCGTGTATCGTATAGATTGAGGAAGCGAATGGTAGAAAAATTCGGCACCAACAGGGCTGTGGTTGGGATCATCAATTGCAGCAGGATGACAAACAATAGAACCTTTCTTCCGCGAAAATCATAATGAGCAAAGGCGAACCCCGCCAGCGTGATGGTGATCAACTGCACGCCCAGGATCATGGACACGATAACCACGGTGTTTAGAAAGTAGAGATCAAAGGGCGCCAAGGACCACGCTTTTGCGTAGTTATCCAACGTAAGGATCGATCCAAACCAGACATCGCCTCGACCCATCGGCTCAGATGCAGGGCGGAAGGAGGCGACTAACGCCCATATAACAGGAACAGCCCACAGGAGCGCGATCGTCCAGGTGAAGAGCATGGAGAGGGTTTTCTTGGTATTCCAGCGACGCCGATGGCTGTCTTCCGATAACTGCATTCTAATCCTCACCGCGTTCCGATAGCACGAAATTAGTTACTGTGAAGAGTAATAAGAGAACGATCAAGACCACCGTGATCGCCGATGCCTTCCCAACATCCTGGAATTCGAAACGTACCTGCCAGAGGTAATAGAGAAGCGTCGTGCTGGCTCCGCTCGGTCCACCCCGGGTTAATACAAAGATTTGATCCACCGTCTGAAATGCACCGATGATGGCGATGGTGGTGATAAAAAGAGTCGTGCCGCGCAGCAGAGGGAACGTGATATAGCGCAGCTTTTGCCAGGTGCTTGCTCCATCCAGAGTGGCCGCTTCAAATACCTCCGTGGGTAGGTTCTGCATGCCCGCCAGATAGAAAATCATGTAGTATCCGGCGTTTTTCCAAAGCGCAACGATCATTATGGAAATCAGAGCGAGGTCCGGATGGGCAGTCCAATTTTGGGGTCCACGGTATCCCAAGAAAGTAAGCGCCTCGTTAAAGATCCCATAGTCGGGAGTTAGAAAGAACATCCAGATCGTTGCCGCACTTACCATCGGCAAGATGCTGGGATGAAAAAAACTGAGTCGTGATAAGCCAACACCGCGTATGCGCTGATTTACCAGGAAGGCAAATAAGAATGCCAGGAAAATTGCCAGTGGGACCGTTCCAATAACATAGATAATGGTGTTTTCTAGAACCTGAACAAACCTTGGGTCGGAAAATAGATTAACGAAGTTTTCTATCCCGACGAAAGTAGGATCTCTGAAGCGGGCTAGATTGAGCCGTTGACGAAATAAGGACATGTAGAAGCTGTTAATCGTCGGCCAAACAGTGAATACCGCCACAAAAAACAACGTCGGTAAAATCAACAAGTAAGGTAGGTTGGATTTCCTTGTTTGTGATCGCTGCATC
This sequence comes from uncultured Anaerolineales bacterium, assembly GCA_965195195.1. Classification (GTDB taxonomy): domain Bacteria; phylum Chloroflexota; class Anaerolineae; order Anaerolineales; family E44-bin32; genus E44-bin32. The sequence goes on from CBDAFF010000074.1 coordinate 2,093, forward strand.
ATCCCTCCATTATGCAGCTCGGTGAGGGGTTATACAACATGGGGACACCTTAGTAAGTGTCCCCATGTTTGAGTTAGACGTTCATCATCCTATTTGAAGATCTCCAGAGCGGCTTCCGCCTCAGTTTGCGCGGCTGCCATCGCTTCTTCAGGAGTCATCTCGCCGTTAAAGGCTCGCTGCAAGTAATCGTGGAAAATATTGCGAACCTCGCCCAGGTTTTGGACCATGAGCTCGGCCCCGGCGTACTGCAGCGCGTCCTTGGTGTCCGCTGCTTGCGGGACCTCTGCCAGGTAAGCCTTCATGGCATCGGTTTCGTAGCTGCTGTTCAGAGAGGCAATGTAGCCTGTCTGAATGCTAAAATCAGCCACTCGCTCCGCTTCGGTAAGAAACTCAGCAAAGAGCCATGCGGCAGCCTGTTTCTCTTCAGGTGCACCCTTCATGATGTAGATATTGCCGCCACCAGGAACACTGGCGAAAGTGCCCGCCTTCTGTCCGGGGATGGGCATCACGCCAAGCTCGAAATCAACCTGGTCAAGAAGCCCTGTCAGACTGCCCGTTGAGTGCACGATCATCGCAGTCAGACCTGTTGCAAGATCGGTGGGGGCTTGTCCCCAAATACCCTGCACACCCGCTGGCATCGCCCCATATTCCTCGGAAAGATCGATATAGAACTGGACAGCTTCGATCACGTCGGGGTCATCGAAGAACACTTCGGTGTCACTCTCCCCAACGATATTCTGCCCACTCCCAATAGCCAGCGGCTGGAAGAGCCAATAAGGCCAACCAGAGGGATATTCGATCCCCCAGCGTGTGACCTCCGCGCCATCGTGAACCGTTAGCGCTTGGGCTGCAGCAGCCCAGCTATCCCAGGAATCGGGTGGCTCTATACCCGCTTCTTCGAACAGATCAGCATTGTAATACATGACCACCGCGCTGCGTTGGAAGGGAACACTCCATATTTTTCCATCATAGCGCGAGTTGTCTAAGAAAGCCGGGAAGACATCGGCGAGATATTCATCGCTAGGAGACACGGGGGAGATCGCATCGGCGTTGATCAAATCATAAAGTGCCGTTGCTAACATGACTCCCATAGCGGGGGGCTCTGCTCCCCCATCGATGGCAGTCATGATCGCTGTTTGAACATCTCCATAACCACCCGAGAACACTGCTTCGACGGTGATGTGGGGGTACTCAGTCTCAAAAGCATCGATGTAACCTTCGATGATCGCGGCGATAGGTGCATCCACAGCGACCGGGTAGAAGAACTCGATCGTCACCGGTTCGCTTGGCTCCTCGACAACCGGTTCTTCCGCGGGGGCAGCTTCTTCTGCTGGGGCGGCGTCTTCCTGCGCTGCTGGCTCGGTTGGGGCTGTCGAGCCGCATGCGGCCAGCAATCCAATCAACAGGATCACCATTACTACAAGAAATCTCTTACTGGTTCGCATAATCTTTCCTCCTTGTGAATTTGAGCCACGGTTATGTTGTGCGTATGATCCGCACGATATCCAACTCTACAATAGTCGAATTGAAGCAGATTTTGCTATAAGTGACGGGTCGATTATCCACCGCATAGATGGTTGATCGAACGCTTAGAATCGGTGTTCCTGCTGCCAATTCTAAGTATTGCGAAATATCAGGGTTGATGGCCGCGGCGCGGATGCGAGATTGAATTTGATGCAGCGGACTATCAAGCGATGCGGCTAGAAAATGAACCATGTTGCCATTGAAATCGTCCCAATGCAGAGCCGCTTCTTCAACCGTTGGGGCAAAATAATCCTCAACATATATCACCGGTTGTTGATCAGCCAGGACAAGACGTTTAATACAGCGCAGTTCTGTCGAGGGCAGCGTGTTTAACGCATCGTTGACTTCAATTGACGCAAGCACGAACCCCATGGATAGGGTTTGAAAGTTCGGCTTATAACCACTATCCTGGATAAGCTTGGCAAAGGGCGAAAACTCATTGAGAGAATCTCGGATGACGGGGGGGTGAGCCACAAAGGTGCCGATGCCATGTCGCCGGACAATAATGCCTTCATTTTCCAGCGAAATATAGGCTTCACGCAGAGTATTCCGACTGACTCCCAGCGTTTTTGCTATCGCCGCTTCTGAAGGCAGTTGATCGTTGCGCTTGAGTTGGTTTTGGCTAATGTAGTTGAGCAAATACGCTTTTACTTGATGCAATCGCGTTCTGGTATTTATAGCCATATTCACCAAATTCTATCTTTGAAAATATTCAATAGAGAAACATTGGACGTCCAACGTCTCTTAACAGTACATTAAGAAAATATTCCTGTCAATGGCCTTTTTCTTATTTCTAGCAGTATTGTGACTAAAACTGGAAGGTTTTCTTGCGGAGGACGACGCGCCGCCGATAATTGACCACGTACTCCTGCAGCCGCTCCTCAAGCTCCTTGAAGTCCCGAGAGTCCAGAATCTGTGCCATCGCATCGTTATCATCGGCTGTGAAACCCTGGAGCCTGAGCGGGTAGGAACCATAAGCGGTATGCCAGGATTCGCACATCCTCAGGCCCATCTGCTCCATCGTGGGCACAAACTCGCCCAGGACATAACGAAAATATGCCTCTCGCTGCTCTGGTATCGGATCGTACGTCAGTATTAATTTGGTTTCCAACCGTTACGCTCCTCTAGAATCCAACACCACGCTCCGAAGGCGGCTTACGGAACGATACGCGGGCGCCGTGAAAACAGATCTACTGCCTTGAGCCTCACTTCATCGGCCGTCTCCGGCCAGATTCCGGGAATAGCGGTTCCACAATTCGGGCAAGTCCCCTGCCCGGTCAGTTGATAATCCAGGATCACAAAGCCATAACGCCGGATCAGACTCTGCTGGCATGTTGGGCAAGTTGTGTCCTCATAAGGATCAACCCGGCCCGGAAGATTCCCGGCATATACATATCGCAGCCCGGCCTCCTGCCCTATCTCAGCCGCACGGATCAGGGTATCGACAGTGGTGTTTTCCGGTGCAGTCATGCGGTAATTTTTATGGAAGGCGGTGACATGCCAGGGGATATCCGGCGAGATGGATACGATAAACCTGGCCGCATCCAATAATTCCTCGGTGCTGTCGTTGAAGCCCGGGACAACAAGCGTGACAATCTCCACCCAGAGGCCCCGTTCGTGCGCCATCTTGATGCTGTCAAGCACATGTTGAAGCACGCCGCCTAATTGACGGTAATTCCGATCCTGCATTGTCTTGAGGTCAATTTTAAATCCGCTGAGATATGGACTGAGATAATCCATCACTTCCGGTGTCGCGTTTCCGTTTGAGACGTATGCGCACTTCAAGCCTGCTTTCACAGCCTCCTTGAATACTGCGACGGCCCATTCGGAAGTGATCAGAGGCTCATTGTATGAAGAAGCCACAACCTGAGCGCCCATATTAAGTCCGTACTCAATCATCTCGGTTGGTTCGATTGGGCGCAGATACGCTCCAGAGACGTCGGAGGCGGGATCTCGCAAAGCCTGTGACGAGACCCAGTTCTGGCAATAGGAGCAGTGGAAATCACAACCCAGCATTCCGAATGTTAACGTATCTGAGCCAGGAAGAAGATGGTAGAAAGGCTTTTTCTCGGTGGGATCACACTGCAAAGCTGCGACGTAACCCCAGGGAACCCGCAGTTCTCCACCCGTGTTGAAACGGATTTTGCATACCCCGCGCCGACCGTCTCGAATCAGGCAACGATGTCCACAAGCGAAACAGCGCACGTCCCCATTCGGGAGAGCCGTGTAAAGCTCCCCGGGGATGGTCATCGCATCGAGCACTTCGGCCAGGGTTGTCATGTGATTGTTGCGAATTATATCACCCGCCCCCAGAGCGTCAGCAGCGAGGGTAAAATGTAATCATGATCACCATTGCTGTTCAAGCAGGCGGGAAATCCAGTCGTATGGGGGAAGATAAAGCGCTGATCCGTCTGGCGGGAATCCCATTAATCGAGCGAGTGCTCGCCCGAATCGATGGTTTGGCTGACGAAATTTTGATCACGACCAACCGCCCAGAGACTCTGGCTCATCTCAATCTGCGGATGGTGGGCGACGAGGTCCCCGGCGCTGGCGCCTTGCACGGCCTTAAAACCGCGCTAAGCGCTGCGCGGGGTGAGTTCGTCCTGGTTTTATCTTGCGACACGCCATTCGTCAGTCGTGAATTGCTCGAACATCTTCTCAGCCGAGCACATGAGGCTGATGCAATCGTCCCCAAGGATGGTGACAAATACGAACCGCTCCAAGCAATCTACAACAGGGCGCGCTGCATCCCCGCGGTGGAAGCGGCGCTGGTATCCGGCGAACGACGAATGGTTAGCTTCTATCCGAAAGTACACGTCCTCCCCATCGAAGAGCACGTACTCTCCAATCTTGATCCTTCTGGATTGAGCTTCTTCAACGTAAACACAGCGGAAGATTTAGAACGAGCGGAACAGCTCCTCATTTGAATCTACGATGTATAATAAGACCATCGCAGACAAACCAACTACAAGGAGAATGATAAACAATGGCAAAATTCGAGATCTATAAAGACAGGAAGGGTGAATTTCGATGGAAACTGCTTGCAAATAACAATCAGGTTATTGCTACAGGAGAGGGCTATTCATCGAAAGCTGGATGTAAGAATGGTATCGAATCGGTGAAGAAGAATGCTCCGAAGGCAAAGATAGACGACCAAACTTAATATAATTCGAGAGAACCCCGAAGACGGTTTATTGGCGTGACATTGACCACGAGAAGCAATCGGTCATTCTGAGCTCTTGGTTCTGCATGGCCTCGTCCAAAAGAGCTGAGCGAACAAGGATTTAGGTTCGGGGCCCGTGCAAAGATAGAGAACCTATCCAGATTATATCTAGGATGACCAATCTCCAGGTTCAGGCTCAAACCTCAAGGCGCAGGCTGCGCCTGCGACCGGAAGCAGAGCTTCCGCACTCCACATATATTCAACAACCTCTCACCGGCGTGGGAAGAACCACGATGCACATCCCATGAGTGCTGCTAAGAGTTCCTTAGAGACGTTCCATTGAAACGTGAAGCCGGAAGCGTTCGTTGTCAGGGGGGAAGAAAAGAAAAAGCGATTCATCCCCCTATTGTTGCACTTCGTAGTTGAATAGATGGAATTAAAGCTGACGTTCCTTGTTAAAACACAGACAAACATCTAGGTGAGGGGGGCACCCAGATGCCTGCCTGTGCTTGATAATATACCTACAAATAAGGGTTGCGTCAAGATGATTTTTATTGAGCCTGTATAACAAGCGCCATCTCCTGAAGGAGGTGACGGTTGTCGTGCAGATCGGGAAAGAATCCACTTCGAAGCCACCAATTTGCCAAACTACACTGAAGTCACCACCCGCTGAATAAAGGTTATGAACCGGGATTCGTTTAATTCGCTATCTCTATTTGAAGGGCTCGACACTAAACACATCGATCTCCTGGAAAAAAGTTTTGAATCGGAGACTTTTGGAAATGGTGATGTGATCTTCGAGCAGGATGCGCCCGCCGATAGGTTATACTTCTTAGTCTCAGGGAAGGTAGCTATCCGCTTTAAACCACATGACGGGGACGTGATACCTGTAACCGAGATAGAAGAGGGGGGTGTCTTCGGCTGGTCCGCGGCGCTCAGGCGCACATGTTACACATCCTGTGCAGTAAGCATTAAGCCGAGCCAGACCCTCAGCATCAAGGGCGAGGAACTCACGAAGTTATGCGAGAAATACCCCGATGCGGGCGTGGTCATCCTTGAGCGTTTAGCGGACGTGATCGCACAGCGGCTGCAAAACACGCATACTCATGTGATTAGAATTTTAAGGGATGGTGTCACCACTTAGGCGGCTTAGAGAGCAATAACTTCCAATGGAGTCCGGTATGCCAATTACAGCCAATCACAACCACGACATAGACGCACCGCCTGAAGAGCGCATGCGGGCGTTGCTGGAAGTCATCAGTTCCTACATCGAGCAATATCACGGCGGATGGGTTCAATTGGTCTCCTTCGACGGGGAGGTTCTTAAGGTGAAGATGGGCGGTGCCTGCGAGGGTTGCGATCGCGCGGAAGCAACACTCCGCGGTTGGGTAGAGGGTTCCGTCCGTCAGTTCTTCCCTGATATTAAGAGCGTCGAGGCGGTGTAAGAACACCTCAACACCACCGAACTAGGTCCTCAATCACACTATTTCACCCGATCCTAGACATTGCCCGCTGCTTTCTTGTACGGCACGCCCTCATATCCCTAAACCTTCCTCGATCTACTTGAATGCCGGATAAAAACTAAATCCCCCGATCTTCTCCTCGGGGGATATGATCTTGCCTTCTGCATATCTCACGCGCCTGGCAGCGTTTGTAGAAAATCACCAATCGTCGTCAGCACGTCTTCTGTCGCTCGATAGGTGCATAGCGTCAGTGTTTTTGAGTCATTACCTGTGATCATCTTCGACACAGTCGCACCTTCACGGTAGCAGCACAGCACCGGTTTTTCGCGCTTGAGGGCAACAGCGATCTCATACCCCACCCCGTGCGACGGTGTGCTCACCTCCGCAATAAGAGCGTCACATCCTTCTATCCAGGCCATATCCCGCTCATAGACTTCTCGGGCGTCTACAACCATCTCCAGATCCATCACCTCCGGATGCGCGAGGTGTGCTGTGGGCACGTCGTGCCCAATAGCCAATAGATGATCCACAATCGTCATGTAGACCGATTCGTCCTGCCTCCCTCCAGTGAGAGAGCATGAGAAATAAATATTCATCGCCCGGTTATTCCCTCCACGTTGATTCCTCATTAAGAGTGCTAGCTGCCCTCGCTCCACATAATCGCTCGTTCGCCGGCAGCAGGTGGTTGAGCTGTCGATCTCAAACCTGAACCTGTCTTTTCTCTCCGGCGAGTGCGTGCCGAGCATCATAACATGCTTGATGTGTACGCCAGCGCTAATTAATCCATCGCCAAGACATTCACAGCGGCTTTGTTTCGCTTTTATCCGTCCAGAAATGAGCTTTCCTGAGAATTCTACTTGTGCTAATATCAACCTATCCAAAGGACTCATTATGGTAGATACCCGTGACCCCCTACGCTTTCTTCAAACAGAGGTCTCCCGACTAAACCAGGAGAATCAAGAACTACGGGATGAGCTGACAATCCTGCGCTCCTCCGTGCGCGGCTTGAGCGCCATCCAAGATCTGATCCAACGCATGGGACCTCAAACCAATCTGATAAATGTTCTTGATGATCTATTAGGATCCGCTCTGGCCGTCATGGGAACACGCGATGGCTCTCTGCTCCTGCGAGACGACGAGACTGAGGAGCTGGTATTCGTTGTTGTCCGCGGCGAAGCACGTGATCGTCTTCAGGGCTACAAGCTGCCGCCCGGGAAGGGCATCGCCGGATGGGTGGCGGATAATCGTGAACCCGCAATTGTCCTCGATGTGCGCAAAGACCCTCGTTTTTTTGCCCAGGTTGATGAAACTATGGGTTTTCACACGCAAGCACTGGTTTGTGTGCCTCTCCTTGATGGCGAGCGCGTTCTCGGCGTGATCGAAGCGATCAACAAACTCGGTGACCGAGATTTTTCAACCGAAGACCACCATTTACTGATGGTCGTGGCACAACTTGCTTCTATGGCGATCCAACGCGCCGAAGCCTTATCCGATGAGAAAGACTAAGATCGCAGGTGAGCGCCGAGCTCTTTCTCTAACGCCTTAACGATCTTCTTCCGCAGCCCTGCCACTTCTTCATCTGTCAACGTTCGATCCAGAGCCTGATACGTCAGGGCATAGGCCAGACTCTTCTTATCCGCCTCGATTTGTCCTCCCCGGTAGAGATCGAAAAGACGGATATCCTCGAGTAGGTCCCCTCCCGATTTCCGGATGACGGCCAGTACTTGTTCTGCTGGGACTGCCTCATCGACGACGATCGCCAGATCTTCTAATACGGGCGGGAAGGTCTTAACCAATTCCACGTCCATCGATTCAGGGATCGCGTGGATGAACGCTTCCACATCCAACTCCGCAGCAAGAAGAGGGAATGACTGAAAATTGTAGCGTTCCTTCACCAGAGGATGAAGTTCTCCCATAACACCCACTTGCTGTCCGTCGATCAATATTTGCGCGCATTTGCCGGGATGAAACGACGGGTGCTCAGCCGGGGAATACTCCACTGCCCCGACCTTAAGCCCTGCGAACAACGCCTCGAGAGTTCCCTTTAAATCGAAAAAGTCGAATGCCTTCGCTGCGGATTCCGTCCACGATGGAAGTGAGCGCGGTCCGGTTAACGCAATAGCGAGTTTGAGCGGTTCGCTAGGGAGTTCGCCATCCTCGGCGGACAAATAAACCGGTCCAATTTCGAAAACAGCGATGCGCTCCTGGAAACGGGCGTTGCTTTCTACGATTTCTAGCACGCTTGCTAGTAGACTGTGGCGCATGACCATTCGGTCGACGCTGATTGGATTCTCCAGTTGGATATACGGCCTATCGTCGGGTTTTGCCCCGGCCGGCATAATTCTAGTTTCATGATCTGGGGTTGTCAGGCGATAGGTTACGATTTCCTGTAAATCAAGAGCGGTGAGCAGGTTTCGGATTTGCTCCTCACGCTCCAAAGCTTCATTGCTGTACTGCGGCGGGAGTTCATCAGAGATCATTGTCTCCGGTAGATGGTCGTAACCATAGATCCGCGCCACCTCTTCCATCAAATCTGCCACTCCAACGATACCCTCACCGATATCCATGCGATGATCTGGCGTTGTCACAAGCAGCTTCTTCCCCTTACTTTCGATCTCAAAACCTAGGCGACCGAGTATTTCCTCGATTGCATCGATCTCAAGTAGAATTCCGAGGGAGCGCTCCACGTCAGATGGGGAAATCTCCACAATCGACGGCTCTGGTGGCAATGGATACTCGTCAACAAGCCCCTGGGCGATTTCACCACCGGCAAACTGTTGAATCCAGGACAAGCCGCGCTTGACCCCCCGTTCTGCCATCGCCGGAGGAACTCCGCGCTCGAACCGATAGGAGGCCTCGGATTGCAGATTTTGAGACCCTGCCGTTCGGCGGATGTTGATGAAATTCCAGGCAGCCCCCTCAAGTAAAACTCGGGTGGTCTTCTCGTTTACCTCCGACTCGGCGCCCCCCATCACGCCGGCGATTGAAAGTGCCCCGGCGGTATCGGCAACCAAGACCGTGAAATCGTCCAAAGACCGCTCGACGCCGTCGAGGGTGGTAATTCGCTCCTTCGATTCCGGAAGCCGGGTGATGATCTCCGGAGCTTTCCCTCCGGCGCGCTCGACAAGGACATCGAAGTCAAACGCGTGCAGAGGCTCACCTATTTCAAGCATGGCGTAGTTTGTAGCATCAACGATATTGTTGATTGGCCGCATTCCTACCAACTGCAGACGGAGCTGCACCCAATACGGGCTGGGCCCAACCTCTACCCCATCGACAAGCCCCAGGACGAAGCGCGGGTTCAGTTCGGGCTTGCGAATATCGATGCTCACCCGCCCATCGATCGAAGAACCCTTCCAGTCGACTTCGTAGGAGGGCTCTTTCAGCGCCGACCCCGTCACCGCAGCCACCTCCCGGGCTACCCCCAGGATGTTGGCATTACGAGCCACATTCGGCGTGAGCGTGATGTCCAGGACTGCATCGCCCATGTGCTCCACGAGCGGCTGCCCAACCGGCGCATCCTCGTCGAGGACGATAATGCCCTCATGTTCCTCAGAGATGCCGAGTTCTTTCTCCGAACAGGCCATCGAATACGACTCAACCCCGCGGATCTTCGCCCGCTTGAGCGTGAAGGTTTCCCAACCGGCGATATGGCCATCGAAAAGTGTGGCCCCTTCACGCGCGTAGGCTACCTTCAAAGGGCTCTTCAGGGTTCCCTGCCCTTTGTGGGGGAAAAGATTGGGCGCGCCGGTGAGCACGATGTGTTCCTGTTCACCATCGTCCAAACGGCACAGTACCAGGCGATCGGCGTCGGGATGAGGCATGACTTCTAACACCGCACCGACGACGAATTTCTCGGGATCCCATGCCAAGCCGGTAACATTCGTTCCGATGCTCCGCTTGCGCCCTGTATGGCCCTCTATCTTTTTCTCTGGAAGTGGAAGCCCAACAAAGCGAATCTCCTCCACCTCCAACCCTGCCAGAGTCAGCCTGTGGGCTAACTCGGGAATTGAAAGTTCAATATCGACAAACTCACGCAGCCAAGTTATGGGAACTTTCATGAAACCTCCCTTGTCATCTAATTTAAAGCCTCTTGGGGGCTCAGAATTGCTTCAAGAATCTCAGATCATTCGCCCAGAAATTGCGGATGTCGTCTATACGGTGAATATTCATGGCGATCCGTTCCGTTCCCATGCCGAAAGCAAAGCCGGAAACCACCTCAGGATCGTAACCCCCGTTCGTCAGCACGGTAGGGTGGACCATGCCGCAGCCCAGAATTTCCAACCACCCGGTCTTCTTACAAACCCCACACCCCTCACCGTCGCAGACGAAACATTCGATGTCCATCTCGGCTGAAGGCTCTGTGAAGGGGAAGTGGGCCGCCCGAAAGCGCGTGCGCACCTCATCTCCATAAAGCCGGCGAGCAAAGGCGACCAGCGTTCCTTTCAGGTCGGAAAAGGTGATGTTCTTACCGATTGCCAACCCTTCGACTTGATTGAATTGAATCTCCGACCGGGCCGAGATCTGCTCATAGCGATAGCACATCCCCGGCAGGATTACGCGGATCGGCTCCGGAGCGCGCTCGCGCATCACGAGTATTTGCCCTGGAGAAGTGTGCGTTCGTAAGAGCACGCCCTCTCCTTTGGTGTAGAAGGTGTCCCAGAGATCCCGTGCAGGGTGAAAGGGGGGAATGTTCAAGAGACCGAAGTTATACTCATCCGTCTCCACTTCACGTGAGCGGTAAATTTGGAAGCCCATCTCGGCGAAGATCGCATAGACCCGGCGAAGCATCTGGTTGGCGGGATGAATCCTGCCGCGCGACACGCTACGGCCGGGCAAGGTGACATCCAGTCGTTCTTCCCGTAAACTTTTTTCTACAGCAGCCTGCTGCAAAGACGTTTCACGCCCTTCATAGGCGGCTTCTAACGCCTTCTTGACCTCGTTCGCGCGCCGCCCGACCGCAGGACGTTCCTCTTTCGACAGCTCCCGCAGACCTTCTGTGATCTTTCCCAGATCAGCCCCACGCCCTAAGTAGCTAACCTTCCAGGCTTGAAGCGTGGCTTCATCCAACGCACCATCCAGGTCCTTAAGCGCTTTTGTTTCAAGTTCGTCCAGACGTTTCAGCATGGATACTCCTTTCCATTCACACGCGCCATTTCATGCGGCGCTTTAAACAAAACGCCCCCGCCCGATCAAGGGACGGGAGAGCAATCCCGCGGTACCACCCTTGTTGACCCCGAAAGGCCCTCTCAATCCCGACAGCCACCGCTGCAAATCCCAACATACGGCGATCAGGTCCCCGATATTAACGGTGGGGTTCCGGCCCGAACTACTGGCCTCTGGCGAGGCGTTCCCCCGGGCGGCTCATGAGGGAACTTCAACGGGACTCTCTCGGACCGGGGTTCCAGCCACGCCCCAGCCTCTCTGGCGAGTTCGATCCGCCTACTTTCCTCAGTCTCAGCCTTTATCTATAACAACTCCAATTATGCCCATTTCAAGGCCTGTGTCAACCATCGCCCACATCCGCGACTTCCTGTTCAACCCTGGGGTGTTAAGCAATCTCAATAAATCCGAACGCGATGAGAATAGACTCAAATCAAACCTATAAGGAGGGTTCTGAACGAATCGCTCCGGGAACATTTCCGCTGTGCCTTTCGTCTCAAGCATAACGATCAACTCTGTAGCAAATGGAGACAATCATGAAGACGAAAAGAAACCTGCATCGACTCACACTCTTCACCCTGCTCTTCACTCTTCTCCTCAACGCCTGCAGTCTCTTCCAACCTGCCGCTCGCGACGAACGAGCAGGCGGGTGGGTTGATTGGGACAACAAAGGTGGTTGGACGGGGTATGAAGCCTCGGCCGATGGCGTCTATCTGGAGGAATCTGGGCCCAGCCTGGCACTCGGAGCTGCCCCTCCAGAAGCCCCCATAGCGATTGATGCCGAGAAGTCGGTGGATTCTCCCGCCCGCGCGAATCAGTACGCATCGATGCGCGCCGGGAGTGTCGACGATAACGCAGAGTGGGACGATTACCTGCTCTACCGCCAGCGCTTCACCGAATCAGGCATTCTCGTCCACGACCTTGATGTCAGCGAACGTCACATTATCCGCGTGACAGATTTGGACGGCCACCCAATTTTAGGAGCCGTGGTGACAATCAGCGATGCAGATGGCCGCGAGCTATCCCGGCTGCAAACAGCATCAGACGGTCGTGTCCTTTTCTTCCCCAAAGCGATCGACGGTGGGCAGGCGCAGGGTTACTTCATCCAAGCCGAAAAAGATGGCCGCGAGGTTTCGCTTAATATCGATGGCGAGACTCGGGAGCATGACCTGACGCTTGACGCACGCTCGGCAACCGACCCGGTTCGATTGGATGTGCTTTTTCTAATCGACGCCACCGGCAGCATGAGCGATGAAATCCAGCAGCTCAAAGACAATATGATCAGCGTATCTGAACGCATTCACGCCTTACCCTCCGCGCCAAATGTGCGCTTCGGGATGACGATCTACCGCGATCGCGGCGATCTCTTCATCAGCCGCACTTTCGATTTCACGTCGGATATCCAGGCATTCACGGATGAGCTGGCAGATGTCGTCGCTGAAGGCGGCGGTGATTACCCCGAGAGTCTGAACGAAGGCCTGCACAGCGCACTTGAGCTTCCAGAATGGCGCATCGAAGAGACGGTCAGCCTGATTTTCCTGATCGCCGATGCCCCACCGCATCTCGATTACAGTCAAGACTACGACTACGCACAAGAGATCTTCAACGCGACCGAAGACGGCATCAAAATCATCCCCCTCGCTTCAAGCGGGCTCGACGACCAGGGGGAGTACATTTTCCGCCAATTAGCGCAGATGACCGGCGGCAAGTTCCTCTTCCTCACCTATGGCGCAGGCGGAGGTCCTGGAGATGACACAACCCACCACGTCGATGACTACAGCGTCCTCTCTCTCGACGATTTAGTCGTCAAGGTCGTCGAGGAGGAACTCGAGCCTTTGAACAACAGCCAGTAACCAAAATCTCACCGCTGCAAAGGTTCTGGATTACTAGCTGGGGTGGGCCTGCGGCCTGCCCCAGCTGGTCGCGGCTTATGCCTCCAGCGCATAAATATCCAGCACCCCCCTGGCTTGTTTCGACAACGTGCCGATGTCTTCTTAAGGCATAGATTGAGCATCGAAGCTAGTTTCACCAAACTATTTCTTGACACGTGAGTGAAGAAGTAGTACAATTGTTCTAGTCACCGATGGACGCATTTTATGCTCTCACGGCCACCCGGGCCGGACCTAAAGACACTCCCCATCGGAAATGGAGTTCCCAATGTTCCATAAACTGATTCTTGTTGGTAACCTCGGCCGCGATCCCGAGATGCGCTACACGCCTAGCGGGCAAGCGGTCACCAACCTGTCGGTTGCATCCAACCGGCAGTACACCAGGTCAGACGGCGAATCTGTAAAAGAGACGATCTGGTTCCGCGTTTCGGTCTGGGGTAAATCAGCGGAGGCCTGCAACGAGTATCTACGCAAGGGCCGTCCCGTTCTTGTCGAAGGCCGATTGAACCCGGACGAATCCGGCAATCCACGTATGTGGACGGGAAATGACGGGCAAAGCCGCGCCTCTTTCGAGGTGACTGCGGAGACCGTAAAATTCCTGGGCGGGCGAGACGATGCGCCGTTCGACGCCGATCAAGGGCAGCCAGCCGCGGCGCCCGAATCGGAAGACGATATCCCCTTTTAGGGGGAAGAACCCACTCCTGCTCCACCGATATTGCACCGGTGGAGCAGGTCTGTTATCCCACGGAGATGAGCCATGACAAAAAAATCACAGAAGCCGCATGTCGGCGGGCGTATGCCTGTTCACCTTCCTGCCGATTTAACTCCCACGTACGCCAACTTTGCCCTGATCACTAACTCACGCTCTGAGATCGTGATCGACTTAGCACAGGTCATGCCCCAAATTCCACAGGCTCGTGTGCAAGCCCGTGTGGTGATGACTGCTTTTAATGCCAAACTCCTTCTTCGTGCACTCAACGACCATATGGGACGTTTCGAATCCCAGCATGGTGAAATTGAACTGCCCAAGGGCAATACACTAGCTGACCAGCTTTTTAAACCGCATTCAGATGAAACTGAAGACGAGGGTTCTGATGAATAATCTTGATCAAATCGGCGACCGAATCCGCCAGCACCTGGAAGAAAAAAATACCGCTCGCGACCAAGCCCTCCAACGCTCGCGCTCGCTCATCCGTTTCTGCTCGAAAGCCATCCGCGCCGTTCATCGCGAGGAATTTGAACTCGCCAAAGATCTCATCAACGAAGCATCAGAACTTGTCGATCTACTGAGCACCGAACTGGCGCCATTTCCTGATCTCTACAAAGCGGGATACACACAATCAGCGCTCAAGGAGTTTGCCGAGGCGAGCATTGTGTACCGGCTCGTCGCCGGCGAACCGCTCCCCGAACCCGAAGAACTGCGAATAGGTTTCGTTCCCTATCTGGGAGGGCTTGGCGAAGCGGCGGGTGAACTCCGCCGTCGAACCCTCGACGTCCTGCGCCGCGATGACCTGGCGGAGGCGGAGCGCCTCCTGGAAATGATGGATGATATCTACGGCCTGCTTGTCACCATCGACTTCCCCGACGCCCTGACCCACAATCTGAGACGGATTACCGACATGGTGCGGGGCGTGACTGAACGGACCCGGGGAGACCTGACGACAACATTTCAGCAGGGTGAATTGAAGCGCGCTCTGCTATCTGTCGAGAAGAGACTAAAGGAAATCTGAATTTTGCGCGCACAGACAATCCGGGCGTCCGAAATCGCCGCTTTCGTGTTCTGCCAACGGGCATGGTGGTACTCGCGCCTCGACATTCCGCCCGAGAACGTAGAATCCCTCGCTCAGGGAACACGATGGCACCAGCATCATGGGCTGCAGGTCGTTCTCTGGCGATGGACCCGGACCCTTGGATTCCTGGCCATCCTCACCGCCTTGGTCCTGGCCGCCATCGCCTTCGTTTCAACCCTCTCTGGATGACCTATGCCAGCACTTATCCTGTCATTGCTGATGTTGGGAGTGCTGCTAATACTTTCCAGCCGACGTCGCTTAAAAGTGCTGGGAATCCCCGCCGGACGCCTGATCTCTCTCGACACTTCACGATTAATTCCTGTTTCCGAACCTCTGTACGACCCCAATTTAGGTCTGACCGGGCGACCTGATTACATCGTTCAGCGGGGCCGAAGCCGCATCCCGGTCGAGGTGAAATCCGGTCGGGCTCCCAAGAGACCTCATCGCTCACACGTACTACAACTAGCCGCCTACTGCCTCCTGGTTGAAACTACCACGGGAGAGCGCCCAAAGTATGGCATACTCAAATATGCCGATAGCGCATACAAGCTTCAGTACACCCACGCTTTACAGAAGGACCTTTTACAAACCCTGGGAACCTTGCGCAAAGCGCAGAATTTATCTCCAGACCGATCGCACAACTCTCCGGGCAGGTGTCGAGCCTGCGGCTACCTTTCATCCTGTGACCAATCCCTCGTCTGAGTGTGCAGAGGATAAGACGTGCGCTTATAATAAATACAATGATCAACCCTGATGCCCCCCCGAAGCGGATCGTCATCGCCATCCATCCTAAAATGGACGGCGCTCAACAAGCCGCGAGCGATATCTCTGAATTCCTCTCCGGCCAGGGCCTGGATGCATATTCAGGCTTGCTTTTTGACGAAACGCTGCGCAGCCGAGTTAACGCTGGCGACTTCGACCTAATGATCGCTCTTGGCGGAGACGGCACCATGCTGCGCGCTGTCCACCTATGCGCCCCGAACAACGTGCCTATCCTGGGAATTAACCTTGGCGGATTGGGATTCCTTATTGAAATCGGCCGTAATGATTGGAAGCCCGCCCTGGAGAAAGTGCTGCGCGGTGACTACTGGCTCGAAACCCGGATGATGCTTCGCACCGAACACCTGCGGGGTGCTGAGCTTCTTGGCTCGTGGGATGTGCTGAACGAGTGTGTTGTCGGGCGCGGCGAGATGGTGCGCCCGGTGTTCCTCACAGCCGAGATTGATGGCCATCCCCTGACGACTTACGTCGCCGACGGTTTGATCGTGTCCACCCCAACCGGCTCGACGGCATACGCGCTCGCCGCGGGGGGCCCTGTTCTCCCGCCGATTTTACGCAATATACTACTCGTTCCCATCGCCCCGCACCTTTCTATTGATCGAGCGATCGTGCTGCACGAAGGCTCTGAAGTGTCTATTGAGGTAAAAACAGACCACCTGGCTTCCCTGAGTATGGATGGCCATGAACCTGTTCAACTGCAGGACCGAGATATCGTTAGAGCCTGCGCCAGCGAATATGTGGCCCTCTTCGTGCGCTTTCAGGATCCGGATTATTTCTATCGAAATTTAACCTCACATATGAACCAAAACCGCTCCGCGAGCCAGAAAACATGACAGAGCATTCACTCACTTGTGCCAACCACCCCAATGTGGAAACGTCCCTGCGTTGCAACCACTGCGGTAAACCCATCTGTCCTAAATGCGCCGTGCAAACCCCGGTTGGCTACCGCTGCCGCGAATGTATTCGCGGACATCAGAAGGTTTTCGAAACAACCACCGCAATTGACCTTCCTATCGCCGGTGCAATTGCACTTATTTCCGTCGGTCTTGCTACGGCGCTTCTGGACCTTTTAGGATTCTGGGGGCTGTTTGTAGCCCCGATCGTCGGCGGTGGCATTGCCGAACTAATACGCCTGGCAGTGAAAAAGCGCCGCAGCCGGCAGCTAACGATAATAAGCATCGCTGGTGGCATCATGGGAGTGCTTCTCTATCTGGGCTTCCGCTCGTTTCCATTCCTTACCTTACTCACCTTGGGCATCGACCTTGAACCGGGCTTTATCGGCGCCACGCTTTTAAGTTTCGCCTGGCCTTTAGGATACGGTTTTTTCATCATCAGTACGATGTACTACCGGCTTGGGGCAATTAAACTCTAGATAACGACATGCTAAACGAACTTCACATCAAAGATTTCGCCATTATCGAAGATTTGCGGCTTAACCTGAAGCCGGGCTTTATCGTCTTCACGGGCGAGACTGGCGCCGGCAAATCCATCATCATTGATGCCGTGGAGATGCTTCTTGGCGGCCGGGCAGATAGCACCTTTGTCCGCACCGAAGCTGACATAGCCTTGATCGAAGGGCTTTTCGATCTCGATCCATCCACGCAGGAGCCGGTCAATCGCATCCTGGACCGGGAAGATTTACTCGATGACCCAGGACAGCTTCTCCTTGGGCGAGAAATCCGGCGCGGTGGGCGAAACATCTGCCGCGTGAATGGCCGCGTGGTCACGCTAGGCTTGCTCTCAGAAATCGGAGAGTTGCTGGTAGATGTCCATGGTCAATCCGAGCATCTCAGCCTGCTGCGGGTGCGCGAGCACATCCTTCTCTTGGATCGATATGCATCCGACAACGACATTCTCCAGTCGTACAAAGAGCAGTATCAAACCCTGGCGGAAGTCCGCCGTCAGATTGAGCAACTGCGCAAGCAGGAGCAAGATTCCGCCCGAAAAATTGAGTTCCTCACCTTTCAGATCAACGAGGTTGAGTCAGCCAGTTTACAGCCCGGAGAGGATGAGACTTTGCTTGAGGAGCGCTCCCGCTTGGCGAACGCTGAACAACTTGCACATCAAACCGAGGAGGCGATCACCGCACTTGACGGGCAGATTGAAGACCAGGAATCGGTCACCGATCTTCTTGGACGAGTCGTACAATCCACGTCTGGTTTAGCCAAAATTGACCCGAGCATGGCCGATTCACAGGCTCAGGCGCAAGCGATCATTGAGCAAGTGTCCGAACTCATCCGGCGACTTCGTCTTTACCGTGAGGAAATCATGTTCAACCCACATCGATTGGACGAAGTCGAAGATCGCTTGAACATGATAACCACCCTGAAGCGCAAATATGGGGGAAACATTGAAGCCGTCCTTTCCCAAGCCTCAGCGGCAAGAGAAGACATGGAGAATATTACCCATGCAGAAGAACGTCTGAAAGAATTGTCCGAGGTGGAAGGTGCACTCCTTGAGGGCCTGGGTAAGCTTGGCGAGCAGCTTACCCAGATCCGAGAAGAGGCTGGCAAGCGCCTGGCAAAGGCAATCGAGTATGAATTGGCAGATTTACATATGAAAGGGGCCAAATTCGGTCTCGCCCAACACTGGGATGACGATCCTACCGGAGCCCCTATCGGCGACCGCCATGTCGCGCTTGGCCCAACCGGTCTGGATCATATCGAGTTCCTGGTCGCGCCCAATCCGGGCGAAGGGTTAAAACCGTTGGCGAAGGTCGCCTCAGGCGGCGAAACGTCACGCCTTATGCTCGGATTAAAGGGCATCCTGGCGCAAGCCGATCGAACGCCAACGTTGATTTTTGATGAGATCGACCAGGGAATCGGCGGCAGAGTCGGGGCAATCATCGGGGAGAAATTGTGGAAATTAACACCTAAACACCAGGTGCTCTGTATCACCCATCTCCCGCAATTGGCATCGTTCGGGGATCAGCATGTCAAAGTTGAAAAGCAAGTAAAGGGTGAGCGCACGATCACGCTTACACACTCTTTGAGCGATTCGGAACGGATAACGGAAATGGCGTCAATGCTGGGAGGTGTGACACAGTCAAACCTCGAGAGCGCCACCGAACTGCTCTACACAGCCAGCGCTGATAAGCTCGAAGTGCAAACGCGTGGAGTGATGGAAGAGTAGTAGCCCCCTAAATTTAGAAAATAGGTTCTCCTCCAAATTGTGTGGGTGACCTGGCAGATTTGCGCTGCGTTGCCCCGCCCGAAGCTGAACTTCTGATCCCCCCTGGCGATGACGGAGGAAGTCGTTTTTATCCATCCATAACTTCCAGCATGACCAATCTCCAGGTTCAGGCTCAAACCTCAAGGCGCAGACTATGCCTGCGACCGGATGCAGCGCTTCCGCACTCCACATGCAACCGACAACCCCTCACCAACGTGGGAAGAACCATGATGTACATCCCATGAGCGCTGCTAAATACTCCTAAGAGACGCCCCTTTGAAACATTAAACCGGGTCGATCGTTGTCAGGGGGACAAAGGGGGAAGAAAAGGAAAAAAGCGATTCATCACATCTGCGGGTTCCAGTATATAAAAAGCCCATCAACTGAAGTATCCGCGTTTATGTCACCTTTCCACAGTACTTGGAGTAGAACCGAAAAACATAAGGGGCTGCCCTTTAGGACAGCCCCGAAACTTTCTGCTCTATTCACTAACCCCTCAGGCGATGACTTCCTCGTCGATTTCGATTGGTGTGCTGTCCTCAATTGGACGGAAGATCACACCCTCATCTTCGACATAGTCGACCAACACCTGGCCGCCTTCTTTGAACTCGCCCTGGAGGATCTTGACAGAGAGCGGGCTCTCAACATGCTTCTGAATCGCGCGCATGAGAGGCCGCGCTCCGAAGTCTGGATCTAAACCCTCTTGAGCCAGCCAGTTGCGCGCTGCGTCGCTCAAGCTGACTTTCAAACCATGGTCTTCCAATCTTTCACGGACCTGTTCCATTTGCAGGGAGACGATCTTCACCATATCCTCCAATGTGAGTTTGGAGAAAATAATCACCTCATCGATACGGTTGAGGAACTCGGGTCGGAAGGTATCCTTTAGGGCACGCTCTATTTTTGCTTCCCCCTCACTTTCCGCCCCCTCGCCAGACCGCTGGAAACCCAACGTCCCCGAACGGGTGACGAATTCTGTGCCCAAGTTGGAAGTCATGATCAGGACGGTGTTGCGGAAATCGACGATGCGGCCCTGGCCATCAGTGAGCCGACCATCATCCAGTATTTGCAGCAGCGTGTTCCATACTTCAGGGTGTGCCTTCTCGATCTCATCGAACAAGATTACGCGGTAAGGGCGTCTCCTAATTGCTTCTGTAAGCTGTCCGCCTTCTTCGTAGCCAACATAGCCCGGAGGTGCGCCGAATAATCGTGAAACGGAATGCTGTTCACGATATTCGCTCATGTCAATTCGCACCAGGGCATCCTCTTCGTCGAAGAGAAATTCCGTAAGGGCTTTTGCCATCTCGGTTTTACCGACTCCTGATGAACCCAGGAAGATAAACGAACCTATTGGCCGGCGCGGGTCCTTGAGGCCGGCGCGCGCCCGCCGAATTGCATCTGCTAATGCATTAATAGCTTCATCTTGCCCAACGATCCGTTCATGCAGACGCTCTTCCATTTGCAGCAGTTTCTCAGCCTCAGTTTCCATCACCTGGTTTACTGGGATGCCGGTCCACTGCGCAACGACTCCAGCGATGTCGTCTTCATCCACAACTTCATCCAGCTGGTGCTCGACTTCCCAGGCGTCACGCTTCGTTCGAAATTCTTTCTCAAGTCGAAGGCGTTGTGCCTTTTTCTCCGCGGCTCGTTCGTAATCGCGCTCCTGACCCGCCAGTTCCTCTTCGGCCATCATGCGATCCACATCGGCTTTTAGCTCTTTCAGCTCGGGCGGTAGGGAATACAGCGCAACGCGCAGTTTGGCAGCCGCTTCGTCCATCAAATCGATTGCTTTGTCCGGCAAATGCCGGTCAGTCACATAGCGTTGACTCAGCCTTGCGGCGGCGACCAATGCTTCATCCGAGAAGCGGACTTTATGATGCGCTTCATAACGATCACGCAGCCCCTTTAGCATTTCTATGGTCTCTTCTATGGAAGGCTCTTCAACATAGAGCGGCGCGAATCGGCGCTCGAGTGCAGCATCCTTTTCGATATGCTTGTGAAACTCATCCAGTGTCGTCGCACCGATGCATTGGAGTTCGCCGCGCGATAGGGCGGGCTTCAACATAGTGGAAGCATCCATCGCCCCTTGGGCGGCGCCGGCGCCGACTACAGTATGCAGCTCATCGATCATTAAGATGATCTCGCCCTCCGCTCTTTGTATCTCCTCAATCGAGGCTTTAAGGCGTTCTTCAAATTCTCCACGAAAACGTGAGCCCGCGATCATAGCGCCGAGATCCAACGACACCACCCGTTTACCGCTAAGGATCTCCGGAACATCCCCGTCTATGATTTTCTGCGCCAACCCCTCGACGATGGCTGTTTTACCCACGCCCGCTTCCCCTATCAACACCGGGTTGTTTTTCGTACGCCTAGAGAGGATCTGGATCAGACGCAGAATCTCCTCATCCCTGCCAATGACAGGATCTAATTTTCCTTCCCGGGCGAGTTGAGAGAGGTCGCGCGAGTACTTTTCCAATGTTCGGTAGCGCGATTCTGCCTTGCGGTCGGTCACCCGCTGACCGCCGCGGGTTTCTTTGATCGCGTCATAGACACGGTCTTTCGTGATTCCTTCATCAGACAGTAAGCGAGAAATGGCCGTGTTACGCTCGGAGAGAATTGCGAGGAAGAGATGTTCGGTCGAAATATATTCATCATCCAACCGATTGGCTTCTTCGTTAGCCATATCTACCACGCGTTTCACGCGCGGCGTAATGAAAATCTGACCAGCGCCCCCGCCATAAATATTCGCCTTGGGGCTGGCCCGTAATTGCTGATCGATCATTTCAGATATGTGATCGATGTCGATGTTCAAACGCTCGAGAATCTGCGAGATAACCCCCTGCGGTTGTTCTATCAGCGCCAGCAGAATGTGTTCTGTGTCAATTTGATTGTGGCCGTAGCGCTGGATGATCTCCGCCGCGCGCTGAGCCGCGTCCTGGGCGCGTTCGGTAAATCGATCAAATCGCATCATAAGCCCTATCCTCCAGATGCACCTAACAGCCTGTACACTCTACCTTATTATATATATACCGGCGCGAACGTGAGCATTAGAACCATATATGAAATTTCCCGGGGATTCTGCTGCCGCTGTTGCAAGAGCGGTACCTTCTCACCCGCCACTCGTAATCCTTCGAACGCGGTCATTGTATTGCGGCTGGGGGCCAGCGCAAGTGGTTGAAGCCCCGCTGCCTCCAATTTAATGATCTTGAATTGCCCCCTGATGGTTGTTTATCCCCCGTCGGTCCGGGTTACCTAAGATGCATTGCTCCACCCACCGTGTTTCACTTACACTCGCTATGTGTACGCCCTCTTATCCGATAGTGGGCAGTGAATTGGAAGCTTCTTAACGAACACTTCTTCACGGCTTTCTTGCTCTCATTTTTGGCTGTAAGTATCTCGTTATCAGGGAATGCTTTGGCATAAAGCCTGCACACCAACTTAATAGAACTATTTAAGGCTTGAAACTCATACGTCGCTTTAACTTAAGTGTTTATAGACTAATGGACCTTTCACGATGTACTTAATCCCGATTCTGGCGATATCCGCTCTGCTGCAGCTGTTTGCTGCCTATCTAGCGGTGCGCCTGATCCGAATTACGGGGGGAATTAAAGCTTGGGTCGCGATCGCCATCGGCATGGCCCTCATGGCCCTGCGTCAAGTTTTGGTCCTATACCAAATCGCTTCAGGAACCCCAGGAACAAACAGCGTCCCACCCGGTGAGGTTATCGCTCTGGTCGTCTCGCTTGTGCTAGTCCTTGCACTCGCCTGGATTGGGCCACTCTTCATCAACGCTACACGTGCTGATAAAACCTTTCGAGAGCAGGAGGAGCGCTTCCGCCTACTCACCGAAGCCGCCTTTGAAGGTATTGCCATAACGGAAGGTGGGTGCTTTATCGAGGTGACCGATCAGTTTTCCAGCCTGTTCGGATATCAACGGCGCGAGCTTATTGGAAAGCAAGTTACTGAAGTCATCGCTCCTGAATCCCGCGAAGAAGCCCTCGAAAAGATTCGCGCAGGGTACGACCGGCCCTACGATTCAGTGTGTTTGAAGCGCGATGGAACTCAGTTCCAGGTCGAGGTATGTGGAAAGAGTTATTCTCACAGAGATCGTGAGTTCAGGGTGACGGCGATTCGTGACATTAGCCAGCGGAAACAGACAGAAGAGGAGATCAACCGCCTTAATGAATTCAACGAGAATATCCTTCTCAATATGTTCGAGGGCATTTTGGTCGAGGACCGGGATGGTTATTTCTCGCTTGTGAATCCCTCTGCAGCCGCACTCCTCGGTTACACACGAGAGGAGATCGAAGGACAGCATTGGACGGTTACGATCCCGGAAGACCAGTACCCAGTTGTAGAAGCCGCCGATCGACGGCGCGCTGCCGGCGACTCCGATCGTTACGAGCTAGAGATCTTGCACCGCGACGGGCAGCGCATCCCCGTGCAGGTGAGCGGCAGCCCGCTATTTGAGAACGGGGATTTCGTGGGGACGATGGCCGTCTTCATGGATTTGACTGCACGACGAAAACAGGAGAAAGAACAAGACGCCATCGTTGCCGTATCCAGAGCCCTGCGCAATGCGGCCGATCGAGAGCAAATGTTACCCATCCTACTCGACCAGATGGAAAACCTTCTGGACGCAAACGGTGCAGCTATTGCTTTACGTGAACCCGAAAGCGGGGAAACGGTGATCGCTTCCGCATGTTCTGCCTGGGCTGAATGGAAAGGAGAGCGACTCCCAGCCGGGGTTGGTGTGAGCGGTAAAGTCATCGAATCGGGCGAGTTATACACCAGTGAAGATATTCTTTCCGATACGCTATTCGCCCGCCCAGAACTCTTGGGGGAGATGCGTGCACTCATTTGCGTCCCCCTCATCGCGCACGAGGAAACCCTTGGTGCTTTACTCCTCGGCCGTAAACGATCCTTCGATGAAAGCGAAATACGGATTATGACAGCCATCGCCGATATGGCTGCTAACGCAATCCGCCGGGCAACGCTGATGGAAACTCTGGAAGTCCGTGTTCGTGAGCGAACACAGGAGTTGGAGGAGGCCAACGAACAACTAAAAGAACTCGATCGGCTGAAGTCCAGCTTCGTTTCCAATGTGTCCCACGAACTCCGCACTCCGATCACCAACGTGATGCTCTACCTCTCCCTGCTCCAGAATCCAAGGAAAGCCAATAAGCGTGACGTCTATATGGGCGTTCTACAAAATGAGGCCGATCGTCTCTCTACACTGATCGAAGATCTACTCACGCTCTCTCGTCTTGATGTCGATGTCGAGTCAGAACGCAAAGAACTCCACGTTATGGATGCACTAATCGCTGAAGTAATCGACTCACAGCACGCTCGGGCAGAAGCGAAGAACGTCCTTCTCCAGCATGAGCTGAACCCGGAAGTTCCCGCGATTATGGTCAATCGCGAGCAGGTGATTCAGGTGATCACAAACCTGATGGGTAATGCGTTGTCTTACACACCTCTCGGGGGGAATGTTCTGCTCTCCAGTGAGTATGTTAATGCTCGTAAAGAGCGACATATAGCCCTCCGTGTTTACAACAATGGTCCAGTGATCCCGCCTGAAGACCGAGCGCACCTATTCGAGCGCTTCTACCGTGGTAAAACGGGCCGCGATTCAGGCGAGCCCGGCACCGGCCTCGGCCTGGCTATTTGTAAGGAGATCGTGGAACAACACCACGGCTGGATCGAGGTCGAGAGCGATGCTAAGCTTGGTACATCGTTTACCATCAACCTCCCGTTTCATGACTAGACCGTAACCCCCGTCGTTGGCTGACCCATTTCCCACCTTGCGTACTCCTGAGCGAGGCGTTACCATTGCTTGCTGCGATATTTGCCAGCAAGTAACTCTCTCAGGAGTAGAAGATAGCTCTACGCCAAAGTAAACGCCGACTTTTTTCATCCACTGCTGGGGGAAAACGCACGCTTCATGCAATGCGGATTGCACTCATGCTGCTGGGTCTGCTGCCCGGCAGTTCTGCTGCATCGACAACTGCACCATGTCCGAAAGCGTTGTGACCGGCGACGATACCGCCCGGTTGAAGATTCTCAAGCGCCCAGTCGAGATACGCTGGGTAACCTTTTTTTTCGGCATCGATGAAAATTAAATCAAATGGACCCTCTATGCTCAATTCGGGCAGCAGTTGATGAGCGTCACCCACGCGAATATCCACGCGCTCCGCAAGCCCTGCAAGCCGAAATTTGTGTTCCGCGACCGAAGCGTGCTCAGGGTTTGTCTCGATCGTGATCAAGCGGCCATCATCGGGCAGGCCTCTTGCGATCCACGTTCCGCTATAACCGCCAAGAGTTCCGATCTCCAACGCCAGGCGCGCGCCTGACGCCGCCGCGATGAATTCGAGAAAGCGTCCGTCCTCCGGGTTGATAGAAATTTATGGAAGCCCACGGGCGGCGATGTTCTCACGAATAGTTGTCAAGACATCGTCTTCGATCGCGAAGTTTTCTCGCAGGTATGCTTCGAGAGCATCATCATACCTTGGCATGTGAACAACTCCTGGTTCCACCGCTCATATCCTAGGTGGTGTCTCCTGGTGATTTGGATAATCGCCGAATCGAATCGCTAGATAGGGCACAAGACATACAGCGGACGGCATTCTACCCTTGTCCCCTGACCCAGCAGACCGGTACAATTCAGCGCATGAACGCAACTCTACACGAAAAACTTCTGAGTTGGTACCGTGCACATGGCCGCGACCTCCCCTGGCGTCGATCAAAAGATCCCTACGCGATATGGATCTCAGAGGTCATGCTGCAGCAGACCCGTGTAGAGACGGTCATCCCCTACTATACCCGCTGGATGGAACAATTTCCGAATATCCAAACCCTGGCCCGCGCTACTACCGATCAGGTGCTCTCCCTTTGGGAGGGCCTTGGCTACTACCAGCGCGCCCATAATCTGCGCAAAGCTGCTCACATGATCCTGGAGGAATTCCACGCCGCTTTCCCTGACCAGGTCGCTGACCTCGAGCGCTTGCCAGGCGTGGGCGCATACACCGCTGCCGCCATCGCCGCGTTTGCCTTCAACGTCGACACTCTAGCTTTAGATGGCAACTTGCAGCGTGTCATCGCCAGACTCATCGATCTGGAGGTCGACCCGCGCCGGCGGCAGGGTGAACTCCTCATTTACGAGTGGGCTGATAAAGCGATGCCATCTGGGCAAGCCGGGGAGTTCAATCAAGCGCTGATGGATCTGGGGGCAACGATCTGCACACCACGTAAACCACAGTGCGGCTTATGCCCGCTCATGCAGGACTGTCTCGCTTACGCTAGCGGCACCCAGCTCGAAAGGCCCATCCCCAGACCTGGCGTACGAGTTCCTCTCTATCGGGTTTCGGCTGCCGTAATTCAACGTGCAGACACGGTCCTTATCGGTCGCAGACCAGAAGGTAAGCTGCTTGGCGGTTTATGGGAATTTCCAGGGGGAAAACAGGATCCGGGCGAGAGCATGGAGGCTTGCGTACGGCGAGAGATTCAGGAGGAATTAGGTGTGGATATTCAGGTTGGGGCTCTTTTGGGGACCTTCCCCCACGCCTACACCCATTTCAAAGTCGACGTCCATGCCTATCGATGCCTGATCCTATCCGCAGAACCGCAGGCGCTGGATCATGACCAACTATGCTGGGTTGCACTGCACGAACTGGAGAGCTATCCGATGGGAAAGGTCGACCGGTTGATTGCCAATCTTCTCATGGCCGGCGGCCACAGTCCCTGAACCCCATTTGCTCATTTTATCGATCGCCCGTTCGGCTGTGGTGGACAATATAGACACCCAGCAAGACCGCCGCTCCGCCCACGATCTGCGCTGGCTGGAGCTTTTCGCCCAGGAGTAGGGCTGCCAGCAAAGCTGTCAAGACAGGTTGCCCGAGCAGAGTCGTAGAGACGATCGTCGCCGGCAAGAGACCTTGTACATAATTTATCGCCAACACACCCACTCCCTGGCTGATCAAGCCGAGTGCCAGGAGATTGAAATAAGTCATGGGAGTGAATCCCCACTTGGGCTTGCTGAGGAGAAGATTTAATATGAAAAGTGCGGCAGTGGCGGTCGCCCCTGAAACCCAAAAATAAGACAATACATCCAACCATTTGCGTCCGATTTGTGTGATCAGGAAATACACTGCATAGAATAGACCGGCTATCAAACCCAACAATGCCCCCAGATCGAACGACATCGCACCGAAGGATTCTAGACCCAAGACCAGCGCGGTCCCGAGAAGTGCAATCGCCAATCCAAACCAGAACTTCCTTGGCAGCTTTTCGCGGAAGAAGAGCAGGGCGCCAAGCCCAACCCACACTGGCGCGGTATTCGCCAGCAGCGTTGGAATCGTTGCCCCGCTAAGAACCACTCCTGAAGCCCAGAAGGCCAGGTCGAGCGCGAAGAACAAACCACCAAAAACAGCCCAACGCAATGGCGGTCCATACCACTTTCGCTCTCGGAGTCTTTTAATAGCCGGAGCGGCGAGGATGACGGTTGGGATTGCCATGCGGTAGAAGCTGGCCACTGTTCCGGGAACACCCGCCTGGCTCACAAAAATCGCCGAAAAACCTATGGCGATAAGCCCGACGGACAGCGTCAGATAGGCAAGGAACTGGTCTCTGGATTCCGTTTTCACGTCGTCAATAAACCCTCTTCAGGGTTCCCTTTATAAATCAAGTCTCTTAAAAATTGCAACATTTCTCCTGCTAGTTGAGTATCCTTTAATACGACGCTATCAGAAATACTTGGAAAGGATTTGGATTATGAGACGAATTCCGCCTGCGCTCTTCCTCTTTTTCCTGGCACCTGCGATTGGCGAGCTGCTCTCTGGATCGGCTCCACCAGTGGAATTCTTCAATCCTTTTATGCTCATCATCCTTCCGGCACTTTACGGCAGCGGAGCGGTGTTGGCGCGCGAGCTTACGCTGCGTTGGGATAAGCGTTGGCCAACGATCCTGATGCTCGGCTTAGCTTACGGCATCATCGAAGAGGGGTTAATGATTAAATCCTTCTTCGACCCGAACTGGATGGATCTAGGAATCCTGGGTACATACGGTCGCCTAGCTGGAGTGAATTGGGTCTGGAGCGTTTTCCTCACGCTATACCATGCGACGGTGAGCATCGCCATTCCAATCCTGCTGACAGAGTTGATCTACGCCGATCGGCGAGATAAGCCCTGGATCAGTCGACGCGGGTTGATCGGCTTATCCATTCTCCTGGCGGCAGTTGTGCTCTTCGGCGCCCTGGCTTTGGCTCCCTATCGCCCTCCATTTATCCCCTACCTGTTCGCGGTTATCGCCACGTTTGGTCTATACTTCCTGGCCCGACGGATGCCGAAGCGATTCGGACCGCCCCAGCCGGCTCCGCGCTTGCGCCCGCTTTGGATCGGAATGTTCGGTTTCCTTTCCATCGTTGCATACTTCATCGGCGGCTGGGCGCTGCCCGAATTGGGTATTCCGCCTGTGATAACAATCGGTTTCCTGATCATCCTGGCTCTTGGAGTATTGCGCCTCTTGCGCTGGGCATCGGGAGAAGGAGCATGGTCGGACGTTGGCCGACTGGCGCTCGCAACAGGTGCACTGACCTTCTTAATCCTGCTCGCTTTCTTCGCCGAAAGTAACGTCGATCGGACAGACAACCCCGCCGGAATGGCGCTCGTAGGCCTGGCGGCTGCAGTCGGCCTCCTCGCACTTAACCTGCGAGTTCGACGCAGGGTGCGCGATGAGAAACGAGTCGAAGTCATCTACTCAGTAGGCGATTCGGCTTGATTGTTGTCATGACTATCTAACGACAAGCGAAACCCTAACGAGCGGCTCATAGATAAAATTGGGGTAAGTCTGCAGTAGAATAGATCAGCGAACCAGATCAACGCTCCGAGAACCAACTACGTGACACAATCGACAACAACCAGAGCAGCCATGGGAGACACAGAATCAAGAAAAGCTGATGTGCTCTTCAAGCGTCTGTACACAGAGGTCGATCCCCGCGTTGCCCAATCGCTGCTGGACTTCCGTTCCAATAATCCACCGCAGCGGCTTGCCACCGACGGCATTCCCTGGGAGTACCTATCCGTCGGCGACGGTGATAACACCATCCTTTTTCTGCACGGAATGGCCGGCGCTTACGACATCTGGTGGCAGCAGATCGAAGCGTTGCGCAATCGTTACCGAATCATCAGCCTGACTTACCCGATTGTAGACAACCTTGAGGCGATACGTACAGGCATCAATTCAATTCTCCACAATCACGGAATTGAGCGCTGCAATGTGGTTGGCACCTCACTGGGCGGATATATCGCGCAGTACTTGATCGCCCGCCAACCTGAGCGCATCCGTTGCGCCGTTTTCGCCAACACATACCCCCCCAACGACTTACTTGCTCGCCGTACTCGCGGCGCCCCGGCCCTGCTGCGGGTCGCTCCGAACGCGCTCATTAGACTAGGCATGGACATCAACACTCGACGCAGCCTCTACCCGGCTTCCGGCCGCTCCGAAATCCTCAAAGCCTATCTGCTCGAAGGCGCAAGAGCGATGCGGCGCGGGCTATTCCTCGCTCGCTACCGCTGCGTTATCCATTACTTCGATCCGCGCCCCCCTGATGGACCGGCACCATCCCTTCTTATCATCGAAGCGCAGAACGATCCACTTATCAGTCCTGAGCTGCGCCAACGTCTGAAACAAACGTACCCCATGGCGCAGGTGCACACCTTCGGCAATCTAGGTCACTTCTCCTACCTGCATAAGCCGGAAACCTACACACAAGTTCTCGAGCGCTTCCTCCGCAAGAACACATTACATCACCAATAAAACCAACCCAAAGTACCGTTTTCTCATTCCCATCAAAACCTCGATAATAGACGGATTGAGTGATTGGATGCCATTTAAGGACTATCGGCATCTTCAGAAATCTTAGTCTGCCGCTCCTGTGTGCATTCCCCCACAGGAAAGTTCCCCGCTTCCCAGCTCTGGAAAATCGCCTTCCCAAATAGAGTTCCCCCACACGGATGAGTAAAATCCAACGCTTTGGGGATACAGGGTCGTGCAATACCTCCTATACTGACCTCATCGCAAATGTGTTGAAAACCATACGGATGGCGATCATTCTGATCTAATAGGAAGCGAGGGGGATATCAACTATTAAGAGAATCTGTTAGGATTTTGTAAGGTCGACATAGAATATGCGTCGACGGTACCTGAAAAACTGAATAGCCCGACTCAGCGAAATGGCAAAACCACCGAAAGGTGGCGACGCAAAGCATTAGGGTCTAAAGCTGAACCCATCAGCTACGACAGCCTGCTACCGAAACGAGAAGGTACGTGATTAATCTCCAACCGTGTAGCGTCCTATTGCTCACGGTTTTTTCATTTTCCGGGGCGGAGGGTCCAGGGTACAGAACCGTGAGCAACGCGGTTGGTGAAAAGAGCTGGTGTGTGAAAGAAACCAAATTTACAGAAATCTGATATCGGGAAGCAATGCGGAAAAAGCGAAATGAGAAGCGTGAGGGGTCTATGATGACTAAGCGGCACCGAAAAGGGCAGGGGTTGGTGGAATTCGCTCTCGTTATGCCTATATTTCTAACGCTCATTATGGGCATCGTCGAGTTTAGTCGTTTGATGATCATCTACACCGGTGCTGCCATGGCCAGTCGAGAAGCGGCGCGCTACGGCGCATCTGTGGGAATCAGCCCGTCCGGGATCGAACACTTCCGGGACTGCGCCGGGATCCGAGCTACAGCTAAAAGAATATCCGGGCTTGCTCCTATCGAGGACAGTGACATCACGATCCAATATGACAACCCCTCAACCGGCTTCTTTGAATCTTCCTGTCCACCCAGCAAGTTTGAACTCGGTGACCGGATCGTCGTGCAGGTCAACCTTACTTTCGACCCGATCGTCCCATTGATAAACGTCCCGCCGATTCCGATCTCGTCGGAAACAAAACGAACCGTCTTACGGGATGTCTATATTAAATAGCCTGAGGGAACAGCACTTATTTTGCCAGGTAAAGGAGCATACATCATGAAGATGGAAAAAGAGCGCAAAGGAGAACGAGGCCAGAGCCTCACCGAGTTTGCGGTTGGGGTGATTTTCATCCTGGTCCTGCTCGCCGGCGGCATGGATTTCGGTCGTGCCTATTTTAGCTACATCAGCATCCGTGATGCGGCTCAAGAGGGCGCATCCTATGCTTCCATCGCCCCTGCCGATGTCACCGGTGTTCGAGGCCGAGTTCGCGATACATCCTCGGCACCGCTCGATCTTTCTTCCTTCAGCGATGATCAAATTGATATTGTTGTCTCGGGCAGCGCCTGTGCCGGCAATACCGTCAGCGTGACGGTGGAGTACGACTTCAACATCGTTGCCCCTTTCATCGCCGGCAACACCCTGCACTTGGAAGCGGAAGCGATCGATACAATCCTTCAGCCTCCTTGCTGAACAATCCAGGTTGTTTAAGCGCACGGAAAGATGGTGTGAAATGAAGAGAAGGCGTTCTGAATCAGGTCAGTCCTACATCATCATGGCGATGATGATGATCGGCATGCTGGGTTTTTCTGCTTTAGCGATCGACGGCGGCATGCTCTATCACGAACACCGGCGTGCGCAAAATGCGGCGGACGCAGCCGCCATGGCAGCCGCCCTCGCCAAGGTAAATAGCCAACCGCTCGGCACCGTTGCGCTGACCAGCACTACAAGCAACGACTTCGTTACCACAGCGCAAGCCTGCAGCCCTGCAGGATTAGATTGCATTCTGGGTGTCGGGACCGACCTTACCATCGAGGTGACCAACCCGCCGCGTGTAGGCCTGTACGCCGGGAATCCCGAATATATTCGCGTGTTTATCGAGCATAAGGTAAATACCAGCTTCGCCCACCTCGTTTTCTCAGGAGGATTGAGCGACGCCGCCGAGGCCGTGTCGCGCGTCTGGCCTACGCAGAACTTCACGCCAGGGTACGCTATCTTCGCCACCACCGACCATGATTGCAAGGGTGTTTGGTTCTCAGGAACAGGGGACACCAACGTTGTCGGCGGCGGTGTTTTTTCAAATTCCGATGCCGCCAGCGCGAGCTGCCAATCCGGCGTACAGGGCGGCGGCGGCGCGATAAACGTAAGCCCGGCACCGCATGGAATCGAAGTCGTGGGGACGTTCGACATGGGCGGGAGCGGCGCGGTGAATCCTTCACCCATCGAACACGCACCGAAACAACGCATCCGGCCCATGATGGGCACCCCCGACTGCAGCGCTCTCGGGGATTATGGGTCGATGAAAATCAACAGCGCCGGGGCGCATACGATTTTCCCCGGTCGGTACGAGGAAATCACGGTATTAGCCGGAGCGGATGTCACGATGGCTCCCGGGATGTACTGCGTCTATGGCAACAAAGGCTTCACAAGCAACGGCGGCTCGATCACGGGCACCGACGTTTTCATCTATATGGAGGACGGCGGATTTGACCTTGGCGGCAATACACTCGTCGACCTCAGCGCCGTGGAACCCCACAATACTCTGGTGGACCCTTCAAATAACGACTGGGCGGGCATGCTTCTTTACGTTGACCCCACTAACACCAACCCGATTAAAATCACCGGTGCATCAAACACACAATATACCGGAACGATCTACGCCCCATCCTCTCCGGTCACGCTGGAGGGCGGGGGCACGACGATGGGGATCAACGCCCAGATAATTGGAGATTCGGTAATCATCACCGGCAACGCAGAACTTAATCTCGCTTACGACGAGAGTAAACTTTTCTTTCTGCCGCCGGCGCTCGACTTGGTGAAGTAAACTGAATAAACATAAGGATGGTGGGTGCTGTTAGCTGGTAAATCCATCTGAAAATTCCTCACCGGTTAAACCAACATGGTGCACTGATCTTGTTGCGATCAGCGCACCATTTGTAAACTCAATTTTCCCTCCGGTCAGAATTGCCGAAGAAAAAAACAGTTTGCTTTTATCGTTCCAGTCTACTCTGGCAAGTTCCAGTAGGCGTATTCGTCGAAAAGGACCGTCATGTTCTCGGTGTTCGTCGATCCGACAGCCAGTCCAATTCGTACGCCGTCTGTGTAAGCGCTGTCCTGGATTTCCGCAAGCTTGACGCCGTTAATGTAAATCCAGAAGTTGTTGTCCTTTGCGCCTACGCCGATCCGGTTGGTTTGTCCCGGTCCAGCGTTGATCGCACCGCTGGTCTCCGGTCCTGCGACGTAGTGCACGGCAGTGCCGTCGATGTTGGCCATCACGAAACGACCGTCACAGGTGAGCAGTAATGCGTATCCTCGCCTTGTATCGGGTCCTCGGAAGAAGAGTCCCCAGCGATCGATGCCCTCACATACGGCGGGTGAAGTGGCGGTCACTTCCAGATAGTAGTCGGTGACCTTGGGCCAGGTGAGTTCCCAACAAGTGACCATCGCAAAGTCTTGTTCGCCCTTGGCGGTCATTTGGAATTTACCGCCCGTGATCTCGGACTTAAAGCAATCGTTGTCGTAAACATCCCAATTCTGGTCGTCGTCGAACTCATCCAGAAATACCGGTGATCCGAGAATGTCGCGGGGATCACCCGAGATCGGTGTGGGCGTCGGTCCTTCTGTAGGCAGCGGGGGGGGAATGGCTGTATCCACCGGGACGGCTGGACCCTCGGTAGATGGGGGCTGCGAGGAAGGTCCAAACACATTGATGAGAAGCAAGATCAGGAGCAGCGCAATTACAACCCCAACGAGAATATAGAGCAGGGTGTGTTTGTTGCCGCCTCCGTCACTGGCTTCTTGCGGTGCGGGCGGTGGTGGTTGTACAGGTTGTTCAGGTTGCACAGGTTGTTCAGTCATGGTGTCTCCTCCAAGAGAACTTCACTGCCATTCTACCGCAAACACGTTCTTATCCTAGCTTTCAGGTGCAGAATGAATCATTGCTCGCCGCCAAGAAAACCGCGGTTCACACATCACCGCTCCTGATCACGGCTCTCCCAACTGTCAATCGCGGTCTTATAAGCATCAAGCATGAGCGCGGTCGCATCTGAGATGGAATAGCGCTCAACGGCCCGGAGCGCCTGTTTACTTAATTCCCTCTGTCGTCCTGAATCAGACAAGATGTCCACAACCTCCCGCGCAAACGTTTCTGGCTTATTCTCTGTGAGAATTCCGCCGCCCTCGGTCAAAACATCGACCGCCCCGGGCGCCCGTACTGCCACCACAGGAAGGCCGGCAGCCATGGCTTCGATGATGACCAGCCCCTGTGTCTCCGTCGTGGAAGGGAAGACAAACACGTCAGCCGCGGCATAATAGTCGGGGACCTCCTCGTGCGGCACCGCTCCAGCGAGGATTACAAGATCCTTAAAGCCTAACTTTGCCAGCTTGGTTTTCAGCACATCTTCATAGGGGCCTCTTCCCAACAGCAGCAGCCGCACTCCCGGTCGTTGTTCCTGGATCAGGGTGAATGCCTGCAAGAGCATATCAAGCCCTTTCTCGCGAGCCAGGCGACCGACAAAAAGAAGCACATCTTTTCCCTCTAATCCGAAGCTCGCGCGGACCTTCCCTGGTTGAATATCTTGAAATTTCACCAGATCGACTGGCGTGGGGACGACGGATACTCCCCGCTCGATATCATAGTCTTTAGCGAGCATCTCGCGAATGCTCTCTGTAGGAACGACGACGTGCTCACAATTCCGCAGATAACGCTTGATAAACTCATCTGTGATAAGCCCCGCCAATTTCGAGGCGATTGGTGTGTACTCCTGGACATATTTCTCATACTGCGTATGAAAGGTGAATACCAGGGGAATGTTTAATGAGCGCGCAAAGGAAACGGCCAGATCACCCATCCATATCGGATGCTGGGAGTGGATCAACGCCGGTTTTATCCCTCCCACGGCTGGTTCTATTAGGTTTTTTATCGGTACGACAATCGAGAGTTCAAGTTGATCGGACAGGTCGAGGGCTGGAAAACGGAATATGTAGGGCTCCTCATCTTCATATTCCTCGTATTCAGGCGCGAAGACGTGGACTTCATGCCCCGCGGCGATGAGACCTTTCCGAAACAGCATGATCGAATTAACGACGCCGCTGATCGACGGTAAATAAGCGTTGGAGAAAATAGCGATGCGCATAGCATTCCTCCCCGAACGATCTGCCAGCCCGCTCTAATCCTAGTTTCCCTTCATTGTACTACCCATCATGTCTGGCATGGTCCCTTCTGCAGGACCGAAAGTGCTTTACGGGCGGCACATCACATGTTAACCTAGATAAATGTTTAGAGCGCTGTTTAGATGGGGAAAAGCCCCACGGGTTGGCTTGGCTCTCAGTGGAGGCGGGGCGCGTGGTCTGGCCCATATCGGCGTGCTCAAGGTCTTCGAGGAGCAGGGTGTGCCGATTCACGCTTTAGCCGGCACCAGCATGGGCGGCTTGATCGCCGCATCGTATGCCGCGGGAATGAGCACATCTGAACTCGAGGCCGCGGCTTTGAGGATGGCCAATCTGCGAGAGCTAGCGGCGCTTGTCGACCTCCGACCGCCGCGCCGGGGGTTGTTGGCTGGTAAACACGTCCGCAAATACCTCGCCAATTTTGTGGACGAGGACCTCACTTTCGACGAGTTAAAGTTTCCCCTGGCAATGCAAGCCGTGGACTTGAGAAGCGGCACGGAGTACACCCTCCAGGATGGCAACGTTCTCGATGCCGTTATGGCGACAAGTGCCTTCCCCGGCGTATTTCCACCTGTCGAGCTTCACGGCTGCCAACTTGTGGACGGGGGGGTCTTAAATAACCTCCCCGCCGAACTGCCGCGGCTGCTCGGCGCTGACGTGGTGATCGCCGTTAACGTAACCGCCGCGTTAGACGCAGGTGAATTGGACGCCCAGACAGATGGCTCCATCTTTTCACGCGGCATCGCCAAAGACCTCATGCGCGTCGCCCTCATCGTCTCTCGGGCTATGACAGAAGTGAGGCTGAAAGAGGCGCCACCCGATCTCCTTCTGTGCCCGCCTATTCCGCTCGAAGCTGGTGTTTTCTCCGGCTTCACCCACGCCGCTGAAATCATCGCCGCCGGCGAGACCAGCGCAAGGGAGAATCTAAAAACAATCAAAAATATTACGCATACGTAGGTATCCCCATCAAGCGAGCAGGGCCGATTGACGCCCCATTTTCAAAACTCTTCCTTCTACATGGTGTTCTATTTGATGGCTGCCTCACAAAGCGCGGCGAAGCGTGCGTGCGACTTTATGCACCCTAAACACGTATAGGATTTAGATCTATCTTGACTCATTTTTAGGTACACTCATTAGAGGAGAAAGCGAGGGATAAACGATGAAACAACAATCGAGAAACCAGGCTCTGGTCTGGGGAGGTCTACTTATCATCTTCGGTGTGGTGGGGCTGGTGGAATCCTTCACCGATCTCACCCCGTGGGTGTGGGTTGCCATCCTTGCCGTCACAGGTTTGGGAATATTTGGCGTCTTTCTCTGGGACCGCTCAGAATGGTGGCCGCTCATCCCCGCTTATGTTCTGTGGGCAATTGCCGGGCTGCTGGCTCTGGTTGAACTGAACGTACTGAGTGATCAGTTCTTACCAACATATGTACTGGGTACCATCGCTATCCCTTTTATTGTGGTGTACCTGCGGGACCGCGCGCAGTGGTGGGCGCTGATACCCGCCTATGTCTTGATCGCCGTTGCCGCCATGATCTTGCTGAGCGAGACAGCCTTTTTGCCCGATGCCTTCCAGGCTACCTTTGTTCTAACCGCCATCGCCTTGCCGTTCCTGTTGGTATACCTGCGGGACCGCGCACAGTGGTGGGCGCTGATTCCCGCCTATGTCTTATTGAGCATCGGGGTCATGGTACTGTTGGAAGAACTCGGGATTCTCAGCGACTTTCTGGTTCCCGCCTACGTCATGTTCGTCATCGCCATTCCGTTCTTCGTTGTTTACATCCGCAACCCAAAGCAATGGTGGCCGCTCATCCCCGGGGGGATCATGGCCGCAATCGGATTGTCCTTCCTGATGGTCGAGGCCTTCCAATACGTCTTCCCTGCGGCGGTGATTCTGGTGGGGCTCTGGATCCTGATACGCAGTTTCACCCGGAAAGAAACTGTGGGCGATGAACCGTCGCTGCCTGTCATTGTGGATGAAGGAGACCTGCAGAGCGATGAACCGTCGCTGCCTGTCGTAGTGGATGAAGGTGATCTGCAGAGCGATGAATAGTTAATCGGCGATCCAAACAAGACACTTGCAACATCGGATTGGCTCTCCATAAACTCAACCCTTTCGGATTGAGCTATCTATCAGCGCTCAACGGTCGCTCAGAATGACCTTGAGTAGATACTACTAAGACTTCCCCCGAAAGATCCTAGAAGCGAGAAGGGGAACTGCATATGTGGGGTTTAGGCAAATGGCACACCCCACATATGCCGATTTTTCCAGCTGACGGTTCTCACTATTTATTGACTCAGACAATCATAGAGAGGAAGCCATGGAAGAGAATAATAAGTCTGGCTATCGTTCAATTTTTTGGCCCGTTCTACTCATCGGAGTAGGGATCGTTTGGCTGCTTGGGAGCCTGAATCTCCT
Organism: uncultured Anaerolineales bacterium; assembly: GCA_965195195.1. GTDB lineage: Bacteria > Chloroflexota > Anaerolineae > Anaerolineales > E44-bin32 > E44-bin32. The sequence continues at coordinate 39,586 of CBDAFF010000074.1, forward strand.
TCCAGTCCCCAGTTTGCGTCTCCTTCTTCGTCTATGGCCCATGGCGCTGGTATTCATCGGACTCTATATCCTCATCGGGCGGCGCTCGCCCATCATCGGGAGCATCATCGGTATTGGCGCTTTCGCTTTGTTAATCGCCTTGCTCTTCCTGGCTCCCACGCTCGGGCTTGAACCAGAAGGAGAACTCAGAACGCTGCAGTTCAGCGAACCACTCGGCGGTACAACATCAGCTGACATCACCCTCGACCTTGAGAGATACCCCACGACCATCAGTTCACTTTCAACCCCCAAGATGTTAATCGAGGCGGAATTGGATACAGTAACTGATATCTCTTTCTTGACCAGGGGAAATCAAGAGAAGATCGTCCGCCTTGAACCCACGGGCGATTACAGCTTTTTCGATTTTGATTGGGACAGCTTGCTTATGAGCGACGCCACTTGGGAGATCGGCCTCAGCCCTGAGGTGCCCGTGGATCTCTACGTGGATGTCGGCTCAGGTTCGGCGAAACTCGATCTCGTGGATTTAGATCTTTCCGATCTGGAGGTTGATGGAGGGTCAGGGAGCACGGCCCTAACGCTTCCCGCAAGTGCTTCGTCGTACATAGCGAACATCGACGGCGGTTCGGGCAGCGTCGACATCGAAATCGAAGACGACGCCAAAATAGATTTTGCGATCGATGTTGGCTCAGGCTCTTTCAATATCGTAATTGGAAATAGGTCTACAATCGAGGCGCAAATTGATGGCGGATCCGGGAGCCTCACGATCAATGTTCCAAATAACGTCGGAGTGCGAGTCGTCATCCGCGATTCGGGCTCGGGCAGCGTCCACGTCCCTGGAAGCTACACGCTCGTGGATGACCTTGGGGATGACGATAGGGACATCGGCATCTGGGAGTCTGAAGGGTACGACGACGCA
>CBDAFF010000075.1:0-7020 GCA_965195195.1 uncultured Anaerolineales bacterium
AGATAATTGTGCCCTGTCTTTTTCTGGTTTCAATACGCGAGATAGTACAAATCTTCTGTCTTTGTCCCATGTGTTTAGTTTCGTAACAAGCTCAGCAGTTTCCCTGCCCTCTTCACCTTTAACGAATGAAATCGATGGATCCGTTACATGAGAAGCAAGTGTTGGATATGCTTTTCCCTTTATTAAATACTTGCAACCCAGTGATTCTATCGTTTCAATAATTTCTTCATCAAAATAGCCGCTGTCCATTCGGAACATGATCTCTAAATCATCAGGTTTGATATTGGCAACGATTTCTTTGATCATTTCAGCTGCGCCATTGGCTGTATAGGTATTGCCGCTTCTCACAAAACCAGTGATGTATGCCTTAAGTTCGTCACAGAAAGCAAACTGGATGTTGTAGCAAAGGTTGCCCAGTTTTTTTGGATTATAGCCCTTCGCTGCACCTTCTTGATGGCCTTCTACGCTGATAACACTGCTGTCAATATCGATTGTGATCGATGTTAGCTTGCTTTTAATATGTAGCTTTTTGAAGACTTTGAAATTGATATCTCTGAACATTTGAGTCGTTTCAAAGCTGAAGTTTCCTAAAAACCTTGATACCGTTTCAGGTTCCTTCACTGAAATATCAAACTCGTTGATTAGTGGATCACCTTGTAGAAGTTTGAGCCGTTCCAATTTATCAATTCCAACAATGTGGCCGCAGAGCATCGTTTTTATATGATTTATCTTGATTTTGTTGGTTGATTCATTATCAAACACAAGGTCGGTGTCGATCAGTTCAAAAATTCCATTGGTCTTTGCATTTTCAAACAGAAGAAATATACCTGCATTTGATGTCAAATTCTTGGCTACAAAATCAATTTTATTGATCACAATTAAGTCCCTTTTCGCTGTTGCTGTTTTATTTACTTCAATTTTAACATGCGAGGGGGAGGGTGAAAGTTAGCTGATCCAATCGCTTTTTCTTTCACCCAATGGGTGAAAACCAAACTTGACGAAACCCCTAAGTTTTCAGGCTGAAAAGGTTGTTTTTGTGTGGTTTTTGATTATTTGACGTAGAATACGGGTATTATCCTTAAGGAGCGAGGAATCTGTCAACACAAATTCGATTCGAAAAAGAAAGCGTGTCTTCCGCCAGTATGGTGGTGTGATGCGCATCCGCGAGGCAATTCGCCTGGGTTCCATCCGTGCACGCTCTATGCGATGAACGATGCGGGGGATCTTGAACGGTTCAACCGAGAACTCTACCTCCTCGCAGAGATGCCCCCGCTTGGCAATCCGGATCTAGTGACGGTGGCTCTGAGGGGGTTCCCAAAGGTGTGATCTGCCTGATCTCGGCGCTGGCTTTTCACGACCTTACTACTCAGATTCCGTATTATATTTACCTCGCTCTTCTTAGGGGTGCGGAAGCTCCAAGGATGGAAACTCCTCCTCTCCGTCTATTCTGGTTTTCCCCTGAGCCATTTGTCGAGGGAATTGAAACGCACCAGATGGATAGCGCTCCCGTGCGTGTATACAGTGCGGAAAAGGCCCTTGCTGGTTGCTTCAAATACCGTAACAAAATCGGGCTTGATGTTGCCCTCGAAGCCATCCAACTGTACTTTGAACGGAAACCCGTCAAGGTTGACGAGCTCATGCGCCATGCCGATGTATGCCGCGTGAGGAAGGTCATCCGACCCTATATTGAGGCACTATTGTGAGCCGCCCGGTGCTCAAGAATCTGGATTTCCTTCTGGTTCTGTAAACAGATCGGTACCAAAAAGTCCCGCTAAATTTTTGGGGCTTTTGTCGGCTGATAACCTCCCGCTAGCGCTCTAATGGATTATCCATGCCTCACCTGGGTTGGGATTCCCTCGGCAATACGACCGAGCAGGTTGACCACGTCCCTGAGACCATAGGGAGGATCTTGAAGTATGGTTTCTATGGGTGTGCGATTCCCTAATTCACGTTGTGGTGTGTTCAGGAACTGCGTTCGATCCGCTTTACCAGGATAAAGCTCTTGGAGCAGATCGGTCATTTGAGTCAGTTGCCGCATGATCTCAGCATGCAGTGGTCTGACCTTAAGTTGATACCTCGAAGATGCTCGCTCCCACCGGCTGATCGTCTCGGGTCGAACACCACCAAAGGCAGTGCCGAGTTGGATCTGGGTAAACCCGAGGGTATGCCTGGCCTCGCGTACATCTTTGGGGGCAACCGCCATAACTGTTGTCATCGCGACGACCTCCTTTCAGTCGCATTACATTATATATCATGACATATATCAAGTCCTAGATTCAACACCCAGGTGCTCAAGACTCCCAATTCGCTCTCTGCATAATCTGGCAGAACTGCAATCGGATCAGAATCATCATAAGGTAGGACTGAAGCCGGCACCCACACCTGCATCGGAATTGCTCCGGACGCGGCGGAATTACACCACCTCTACATCAAGCTGAAACAAGGAAAGGCGACTCGAAAACCTATGTCCAATTGGGAACTCTAACGTCGTTGCTTCAACTTCCATTACACCTGGCGGATCGGATTAGTAGCCAGCACAGGACAGAGGAACAGATCGGCCAGCGCCCTCAGAAAGACCAAGTGGAAGATTTCCCGCACCTGGACAGGATTTAATATCATCGTATTATGGAATTTTGTTTATTTTTATCTAAAGTCAAGTACATAAGGGGGCTGTAGCAATCAGGAAACCCGCTCAGGCAGGCAGGTTTGCTTGTGCAAGCTGTAGGGCTCTGCGCTTGCCAGAAAACCGATTCCCTTAATGACTAAAACTGCATATAAATGGTGGAAGTTTGAGAAGTTCCTTCAGGCAGCATGAAGCTCGGCGTAATCTTCCTTCAAACTATTTCATAGACTATGCAACAGATGTATCCGATTGGAGATATAATCACCGTCCCTATAAATGCATCAACCGAAACGAGATCTCCGACTTTCTTTCTTATGCCAATCCACAACTTTCGGTTATAACCCTACAGCCAAACAAGCGAAGTTGAGAGTTGTATCTTCTTTCCATTGTCACGAATTGCGCCGAAAGGCAATTGTGTTGCATTAATTTGCCATTAATGGCAAAATACTGCCATGGAATTTGAGCGTTTGGTTGAGATTGTGAAAGATGAACCCGTTTTCGAGACAGGCTTGCTGCTGGCCGGCGACGTGGATCCAAATCACGTCCGCCGCCAGCTCACGCGCTGGACGAATGCCGACCGCCTGTACCAGCTGCGCAGGGGGCTCTACACTCTGGCGCCGCCTTATCAAAAGGGCAAGCCGCACCCCTTCACCATCGCCAACCGCATGGTGCAGGGTTCCTATGTGAGCTGCCAATCAGCTCTCACTCACTATGGCCTCATTCCAGAATATACGCCTACGGTCGTGAGCGTCTGCTCGAGCCGCCCAAGACACTGGGATACCCCCCTGGGAAGCTTCCTCTTCCGACACGTGCGCACAAAATACCTGTTTGGTTACCGGCTTCTCGAATTAGGTGATGGCAAGCAAGCGCTCGTCGCTACACCAGAGAAGGCACTTTTGGATCTGATCTATCTCACTCCCGGCGGGGATTCCAAGGGCTACATCCATTCGCTCCGCCTTCAGAATTTTGAGAACCTGGATGTGCATTCCCTCAAGAACGCTGCCCGGGCGTTCGGGAAACCAAAGATGATGCGCGCCGCGGAACAGATGGAATCACTCGTTCTTGAATCAGGGGCGGGGGAGTAGGGGCGATGAAAGATTTCCTGGCCCGTCTTATGGAAGAGAGCGCCTCTCCGCTAAAAGCCCGGAATGTGATGCGCGAGTACCTTCAGGCAAGAATCCTGGCTTGCCTGCAGCGCGAGGGCGCCATGGTCCCGCTCGCCTTCCACGGGGGCACGGCGCTGCGCTTCCTCTACGCGCTGCCACGGCACTCCGAGGATCTCGACTTCACGCTGGAGGGGAATCAGGCAGCATACAATCTTGAGGGGTACGTCCAGGCTATCGATGCAGAGTTTCATCGAGAAGGCTATGAACTGGAGACGAAGCGCACAGATAATCGGGTGGTCCAGAATGCGTGGATCCGCTTTCGCGGGTTGCTATATGAGATGGGCCTTTCCGGGCAGCGAGACGAGGTCTTCAGCCTGAAGCTCGAGGTGGACACGAACCCACCAGAGGGTACTCAGTTGGAAACCACGGTCGTGCGCCGCCATGTGACCCTGCAGCTGCACCATCACAACCGGTCGTCGCTGCTTGCTGGGAAGATCCACGCCATCCTGCAGCGATCCTTCACCAAAGGGCGGGACCTGTATGATCTGCTGTGGTACTTAAGCGATCCGGACTGGCCCGATCCGAACCTGACCCTACTCAACAACGCGCTCTCGCAGACAGGCTGGCAGGGTCCAACAATCACAAAGACTAACTGGCGGGATATCTTGCGTCAGCGCGTAGAAGAGCTCGAGTGGCGAAACGTGCGCGCTGATGTTGCGCCATTTCTGGAGCGTGCCGAGGAAATGGATCTGCTTACCCGCGAGAACTTGATCCGCGTACTTGGCTAGCCAGAGTACCTTAATCGGAAATACAATACGAGCAGCACGACGCATCCTATCTCCAGAGACCATCAATCCATGCGTCGACCCTCACGATCGCTCTGGAGTTGGTTATCGGAGGCTGTCCATGGAACGCGTGGATTTCATGACGAACGAAAGCGGCGATGATCTGCTTGTCTCCTTCGCGCTATCCCAGGGGGAGCCGGGAGAAATCCGCAGTCTGATCCTGCTGCGCACACCCAAGTACGAGTTCCTGCTCGACGAGTCCGAGCGTGGCGTGAGCTTCTCCGATGAGGCTCACTGGGAGGAAGGGGATTGGCTGCGGTCGATCGATTTCTCACGAGAGATCGTACGGATTGAGACTCAACATCATGAGTTCACCCTCGATGTCAGCGGGGTAGAGGCGCGCGAATTGAAGCAGGCGGAGAGGATTCTGCGAAAGATGAATTTCGATGACGCATTCATTCTGAGGATTGCTTGACCTCCAGCAGCGATTGCTTTTCACCAAGGAGAATGTCATGAGTGACACATGGTGGGATGACACTACCCAGGCAATGCCGCCGCCGGACGCGCTGTCTGTGGAGCCGCGCGGCGATGACCACTGGGAGTTTGTCTACCCCCGGCTGACGCTGACGATCTATGATTTCTTCGAAGACGCAATTGAAGCCTGGAGGGTGGGCGACGTCGAATACGCAGAAGGCCGCTACCGCCGGCTCATTTCCGACTATCCGGAGTTCATCGACGTTTACCACCATCTGGCGATGCTTCTGGACGAAGCCGGCCAGGAGGCGGAGGCTTATGCTCTCTGGCAGCACGTCGTAAAGATCGGCTTGGAATTTTTACCCGAAGAAATCCGCTCAGGATCCGGTTCACTGCCCTGGCTGTTTCTCGACAACCGGCCTTTCCTGCGCGCTTACCATGGGCTGACCCTGGAGATACTGGAGCGGGGACAGGTCGAGCAGGCCCTGGAAGCGTGCTTGAGGCTGCTCGCCTGGAATCCCAGCGATAACCAGGGGGTTCGGGCGATCGCCGTCGACTGCTATTTTCGACTGGAGCAGCCGGAGGGGGTCCTGGAAATCTGCGAGCTCTTCCCGGAGGATGGGATGGAAGGGGTTCTCTTCGGACGGCCGCTGGCACTATTTCAAGTCGGAGAGATCGAACGAGCACGAGAGGTGCTCGCTGTGGCCGTCGAATTCCTACCCAATGTGGCACAGGAGCTGATTAAGACGCGCCACAGAAAGCCCAAGGACATGCGTCCCGATAGTATCACCTTTGGCGGCGAAGACCAGGCCTACCTCTACTGGAAAGTGCATGGACGCTACTGGGAGGAGACCCCCGGCGCGCTCGACCTGCTGCGCGAGGTGCTGGGTGACCTGCCCGATCAGGCGACCTTATGCAGGCATGCCATGGATGATGATTTTCTTGACCACGGGCAGGCTTGCGGCAATACACAGAGCCCATCAGCGATTTGGAGAACGTAACTTTGCGCTTGGATAACTTGGACGAAATTGTCGATCCGCTGGTCCTGCTGCGAGGCCAAGCGTACCATCAAGAGGGGCGCGTCACTGCGCTGGAGCAGGCAGACGCAAAGGCTTGGACGGCCGAGGTCGAAGGAACGGATCTTTACGATGTTCAATTCAAAATAGATTCCGAAGGTGATTTTTCCTGCACGTGCACTTGCCCATACGATTGGGGACCTATCTGCAAGCACGTGATCGCCGTTCTATTCGCGATCGAGGAAGAATATCCTGAAGCCTTTTCCGGTGTAGCGATCCAGACCCCGCAATCGAAGTCAGACGAGGTGCGTGCGATTTTAGAAAGCATGCCGCCCGAAACACTGGTGAACATCCTTGTTGATTTAGCGGAGAACGACCGGGCGATCAGCCTCGACATCCGGGCGAGATTCGGTGAGGGTGCGTCTGATAAGGCTGTCTACTTACGTATGGCGCGCGAGGCGCTGCGGCTCGGCCAGGACCGGTATGGTTTCATAGACTACTGGGGGGCATCGAGAGCCTACCACGGATTGGATTCTCTCCTGTCCCGTGCGGGAACGCTGCTCAGGGAAGGGCGGTCGGAAAGAGCGGTGCCAATCGCCCAGGCCGTGCTCGAGATGACGGCTAAGGTATACGAGAACGCCGACGATTCCATGGGGGCGCTGGGCGACTGCATTGGCATCGCCCTCAACATCCTGCGCGAAGCGAGCGTTTACATCGGAGAAGAGCAGCGGCGCGAACTGTTCGATTACTGTCTGGCACTGGCTCCTATCGATCCCTACTGCGATTTCGGATGGGGCTGGGATCTGGCGGGAATCGCTGCAGATTCGATCGCCGGTCCGAAGGAAAGATCCCGATGCTTCGCGCTGCTCGACGCCATGGCGGAACGGCGCGCGGACGAGGGGACTGGCCTGCGCTACCACATCGCCGACCATGACCGCGAGACGGCCGCCCTCATCAAGCTCTCCGTCGTCGAGCGGGAGGACGGCGAAGAGGCAGCCCTGCACTTCATCCAGGAT
>CBDAFF010000076.1:0-19927 GCA_965195195.1 uncultured Anaerolineales bacterium
CTTCTCGCCCCAGACGTTCTCATTGAACTTCCCCGCTATGCCACCGAACCCGAAGCTGTCAGCGGTCAGTCTCATCCGATTTTCACCAGCGCCGCCGATACGCCTTCTGGAACCGTCGAATACACCAACAAAGAAGGCGACTTGGTGCTCGCCGCCTATGAGTGGCTTCCTGATTGGGAATTAGGCATCGTCACTGAACTCCCGCAATCCGATATCTTCGCAGAGGTGAACGCCCTGGCTCCCTTCACCATCGCCATGATCGTTGGCACCTCAATCTTTTCGATAGCGGTCGTCGGCTTCGTCGCCAACCGTTTTCTTCTACGCCCTCTTTTAAATCTAACGGAGCTTGCGGAACGACTTTCGCGTGGCGATTGGTCTTTCCGCGTTCCCTCAGACCGTGATGATGAAATCGGCACACTTGCTCACAGCCTTAACAGCATGGCGGATGAACTAAACAGTCTTTATCAATCGCTTGAAGACCGCGTCGAGGACCGTACGCGTCAAATACGGACAGCATCGGAAGTTGCCCGTGATGCCGTTGCGATCCGCGATGTGGAATCCCTTCTGAATGAGACAGTCAATTTGATCACTTCCCGTTTCGGCTTCTACCATGCGGGTGTTTTCCTGCTCGATCGAGAGCGCGAAAACGCTGTATTGCGCGCCGCTTCTTCGGAAGGTGGCAAGCGCATGATCGCAAGTGGATACAGCCTATCGGTAGGCAAGGTTGGAATCGTCGGCTATACCACCGGCACAGGGAAACCCCGCATCGCTCTTGACGTTGGCGAAGACCAAGTGCACTTCGCCAATCCCGATCTCCCTGAGACACGCTCCGAGATGGCGCTTCCTTTAAGTGCAGGCGACCAGATCATTGGCGCTCTTGATGTCCAAAGCAAAGATCCTAACGCCTTTGATGATGAGGATATCCTGGTCCTGCAAACAATGGCTGACCAGCTTGCCGTAGCCATCGAGAACGCCCGCCTGATCGGTGAACTTACCGAGCTATCCGCGCAGAACCGGCGGGTCATCGATGTGTTCACCAGTATAAGTGAGCAAACAGACTACGATTCACTGCTCGTCAAAGCCAGCGAGAGCATTCGCGAAATATTTGGTTTCAATCGCGTGATTATCGGGCTCGTTGAAGGCAACGAAATTGTCGTCCGCAGCGCTTCGGCCGCAGAAGGCATTCAGCCAACACCCACGGGAATCCCTGTCCCCCTCGAGCGCGGCCCTCTAGGACGTGCAGTCATAACCATGAAACCCGTGGCAGCCATCAGCGATGATATCCCGGGAACCAGCCAAAGCATCCATTCCGACGGCACAACAGTTTCTGTCCCTCTCATCAGCCGTGGGGAAGCTATTGGCGCATTCGCGGTTGAGAGCGCTGACCTCGATGGTTTAGATTCACGCGATATTGAGTTCCTCGAACTGATAGCAAATCAGGTTTCGGTTGCACTCGAAAGTGCCCGATTATTTGAGGAAACCCAACTTAGTTTCGAGCAAATCGACACTCTGTACCGCCGCCAGACTGCAGAATCCTGGGAAGAACTCTTCCAATTAATTGAAGATGACAAACAGGCATCATTTGCCGAATATACCGGCTCACGATACCCAGACGCGGTGACGGATGGCGGAGATTCAATGGATGCGCCCATCTCTGTGCGTGGCGAAATTGTTGGCAATCTCGGACTTCTCGCGGAACGCCCGGGTGAATGGACCGATGACGATCGCGAAATCCTAGAAGCCGTTGCTGACGAGGTCGCGAATGCAGTCGAGCAGATGCGGTTGCTTGAAGAAGTCCAGCGACGGGCTGCCCAATTACAAACGGCAGCTGAGGTCGCACGTGACGCCACCGGCTTGCTCGACACAGAAACGCTTCTAAACAGGGTTGTGAGTCTAATCAGTGATCGTTTCGGTTACCCGCATGTCGCCGCCTTCTTACTCGACGATGCACAGAAAATTGCTGAAGTCAGAGCCGCGACTGGCGAAGCTGGTGCACAAATGCTCTCTACCGGCTACCAACTGCTTGTGGGCTCGAAAACAATTATTGGCTTCGTCGTAGAAAACGGTGAATACTATCTGGCATCCGATGTAAATCAGGATGAGCTTCATCAACCACACCCACTCCTGACAAACATGCGCTCCGAGCTCTCGATCCCACTTATTGTTGGTGAGCGGGTACTCGGCGCTCTCGATTTCCAACACACAAACATAAACGCTTTTAGTTTGGACGATATCACAGTTCTGCAGATCCTCGCGGATCAGCTGGCTGTGGCTATTCAGAATGCCCGTTTGTTCCAGGAAACACTGCGCCGAGTTGAGCGCGAGCAAACAGTGCTTGAATTAACCAACGTAATCAGATCCAGCGATGATGTAGAAGGTATGCTTCAAACTGCCGTGCAAGAAATGCGTCGCGTATTCGGAGCAGAGCGAAGCCGGATTCGATTACTGGAACAACCCATAACCCTGAGTAGCCAACCGCCTATTGACCGGCGAGAAAATAAATAGAAGCGAAACTTCTTCTGTCATACACAATAAACCCACGGGGTGAGGACAACGCATGACCCACATCATAGCCATCGCAAACGCTAAAGGTGGAGTTGCGAAAACAACAACCACATTATCATTGGGTGCATCGCTTGTGGAAATGGGAAGGAAGGTGCTTCTCATCGACCTGGATCCTCACGCCAATCTGACCCTTTCCCTCGGGTTTAAGCCCACCTCATTTGAGAGAACTGTCGCCGGATTGCTTTTAGGGAATGATGATCTGAACGAAGCAGTAATTCCCACAAATTTCCGGGATTTGGAACTAGTACCGTCGAATCACGAGTTAAACCTGGCTGAACCTCATCTTTTAGTTCGCGCCGACTATATGATGCTTCTAAATACAACACTCAAGGACAGCCAATCTTACGACACGATCATCATTGATTGCCCGCCTACCACTGGGACGCTCACCAAGAACGCTCTCTCTGCGGCGGACTTACTCATTATTCCAACCCAACCGGAGTATTTCTCTGCGCATGCGCTGCGCGATATGCTCAACTTGATCTTAGCAATTCGCCAAGAACACAACCCGAAACTTAGATATCGAATTCTTCTCACAATGCTTGACAAGCGCAACCGCATCCACCGCAGCCTTGCAGAGCAGATAAGAACCGCATTTAATGAAGCAATCTATGATGTTGAGATCGAAATAGATACCCGGTTACGCGAAAGCGCGATCCTGGGTCAGCCGATCAACCAGTACGCGCCAGAAAGCCGGGCATCTAAACAGTATCGAGAGTTAGCAGAGGAAACTGGGCACTATTCGAATGAACTCAATCGAAGGTTTACGACGACGCCTTGAAAACCTGTTCTCGGGGATCTCTAAAGACACCCCAAAAACAGGAACTGTTCCGATAGAAGTTCTCGGTCCTCCCGAAACTGACCGCCCGCGCGGCTGGTCTTGGGAAATTGACAGTGCAGGGCGTTATACATGGTGCAGCCCTGAAGTGGAACAAGCCATAAGCTTGACGCCGGATGATCTCCTGGGGAAAGAGATTTTCGGTTCCGGGTTTAATTCAGAAGCTGCCGCTGAACTTAAGCGGTTGATAGATTCGGGCCAGCCAATCCAGCATCTATTACTGGATTACGAATACCCTCAGGGTGAACAATGCACAATCCTCATCCGTTCTACACAACGCATTGATAAGCAAGGAATGCTTAAAGGATATCGAGGGATCTTTCAGATCGTCGATGCCGAACGTTCTCAAAAAACTCGCATGGCGGTCTCACTGCCAACCCCCCAGGATGCTATAGACGCAACCTCTGCCCCCGAACTTGCGGCTTCGTGGGGTCAGATCCTGGGATACGAGGATGATCGAGGCAATCTCAAACCAATCGCTGACCTAGATCAGCCTTCCCCGATCCTCGCGGTTCATACGCAAGATCGCCTGGTTATCCCCCTCCGGGTCCAAAATGAAATCATCGGGGTCATTGAGCTCGATGGGAAGGATTCTGATGACCCATGGACTGAAGAAGACCGTATCCTTGCCGAGGCAGTAGCGCATGAGTTTGCTATAACGCTTCAGGACGCGCGCTCTCACCAACTGACATCGCAAGCCCTTGAAGAAATGCGTGAAGCCGACCGCTTGAAAAGCCAATTCCTTGCTAATATGAGCCATGAGCTCCGTACGCCCTTAAACTCAATCATCGGTTTCTCCAGGGTTATCCTCAAGGGGATTGACGGCCCCGTAACAGAAAACCAAGAGCAAGATCTATCCGCGATCTACAATGCCGGCCAGCACCTCCTTGGATTAATCAATGACATCCTCGATCTCTCAAAGATTGAAGCTGGCAAAATGGAACTGACGTTCTCAGAGGTGAACCTGTCTGAGATTGTCCACGGGGTGATGGCAACCGCTGTTGGTCTAGTAAAAGACAAGTCCATTGAGCTAGTCATCGATTTACCGGACGAACTCCCGAGAATTCATGCAGACAACATACGCCTACGGCAAATCCTACTAAACCTCGTTTCGAACGCCACCAAATTTACCGAGGAAGGTCATATCGGCATTTCGGTTCGAGTTATCGAACACAGCGGTCAATCCGAGGTTGTCATAGCTGTTTTTGACACAGGTTACGGAATTTCCCCTGATGACCATGAGAAAATTTTTGAGCCATTTTCGCAGGTTGACGCTTCACCAACAAGAAAGACTGGTGGTACAGGTTTGGGCCTATCTATTTGCAAGCACCTCGTCGAGCTACACAGAGGTGTTTTGTGGGTTGAGAGCATCCCCGGTGAGGGCAGTACTTTTGCCTTTACCATCCCCTTTGAAATGACGGATCAGGAAAAAGAAGAGCTCGCACCACTAATCCTCTGCGTAGATCGAGATTCCGATGTTGCCTATCAATACCGCGCCATCCTTGAAGATGCAGGGTACCGATTTCGCGTGGTCACACAACCCAGCCATACTTTTGAGATCGCGAAAGCAACAAACCCTGATGCAATCCTGTTAGATCTTCTCCACCCCGATCCTGACGTCTGGCAAATCATGATAGAGATACTGGCCGACGATGCTCTTTTTGCTACACCGATTCTGCTAACCGAATATAATGATGGACAAGAAAAAGGCGTAATCCTCGATATCACTCGATTCCTTACAAAACCGGTTCGCGAAAACTCCCTGCACCACGTTCTACAAGAGCTGAACTGTAATCAAAAATCTACCTTCCTCCTTGTAGAGGAACAACCTGATGAAGGTGATCGTATCCGAAAAAGTATCGAAGGCGGGAGACTTGGAACCGTACTAGTTGCGGATTCTCTCGAGGACGCTACCCGATTACTAGAACGGAGCTCACCCGAGATCCTAATTCTCAGCCTTACCTATCCAGGTCTCTCAAATTTCGATGATGGTTTTTTCCTTCATAAATTCGATGATGAAACTCCAATCATAGGTATTCTCCCGGACAAGCTTACATCAAGGGACCTGGAAAAACTCATCAACCTTTCCGAAACCTTAGAAGAAGTGGCGGTCAGGCCATCTGAAGACCATAATAATCGAGTTTCAGCCACAATTAGACGCATTGCCCCCCGGGGATAATCTCGGCAAAGTAACCAATCTCCTCCTCCAAGGGTCCCTTATGATGAGCTGCTGCTGCAGATACAAGTTTGATACTTCGCAGAACCACAATTATCGATAGGTCAATACATGCCCTCATTTGTAGCAAAATGTCTTGATTGTGACGCTCACAAGCCCTACCACCCACTCGTAAAATCCTGCCCTGAATGCGGCAGTGAGTGGATGGAAGCTTGCTATGATCTTGACACCGGAATATTCCGGGGATCAACTTTCGCGGATCGCCCCGCTAGTTTGTGGAGATATAGCGAGTTGCTCCCTTTGCAAAACCCATCCCTCTATCCAACGATCGGAGAAGGTTGGACGCCGCTCTTCCCAGCCCACCAACTTGGTATGCTGCTCGGCCTCCCCAATCTCTACATCAAAGATGAGCGCCAGAATCCAACAGGCTCTTTTAAAGACCGGCAAGCCGCAGTAACGGTTGCGGCTTTGCTGGAACATAACATTAACGAGGCAGTTATCTGCTCTACTGGAAATGTCGCCATTGCCTTCTCGGCTGCCTTTGCACGCGCGGGTCTTAAACTGTGGGCATTTATTACCAGCCTAGTTCCCCCTGATAAAATGCACGAGGTTGCTATCTACGGCTCCCAGGTCATTAAAGTGACGGGAACCTATGACCAGGCGAAGAAATTGGCCGCCCAATTCTCTTTGGAGCGAGGTCTCTTTCTGGACCGCGGAGTGCGTAGCATAACAGCGCTGGAATCGATGAAAACCATCGCCTTCGAAATCGCCGAGCAGCTATCCGGTTTGCAACAACCGAGCGATTCTGAAACAAAGAAAACAGGCACTTGGAGTTCTCCAGATTGGTACATCCAAGCCGTCAGCGGCGCAATCGGTCCTCTTGGGGTTATAAAAGGTTTCCAGGAGATGCATGCTGCTGGACTTGTCGATAAAATCCCTGCTCTGGCATGCATCCAGAGTGCTGGCTGTGCGCCCATGGCCAAGGCATGGGAAGCAAATCTTGATGTCGCTGATCCAGTGCTGTCTCCGAAAACCCACATCACCACACTCACAACAGGCGATCCTGGTAGAGCCTACACCCTGCTTCGCCAGAGGATGCTTGAATCAGGAGGGGGGACAATCGACAGTGTCTCTGATGAGGACGCCTTCCGCGCGCTGAGCCTCGTTGCCAAAGTGGAGGGGCTTTCGATTGAACCCGCTGCAGCCGTGGCGTTTGCAGGCTTGATCAAACTTGCACGACAAGGAGTCATACACCCGGATGATGTAGTCGTAATCAATTGTTCCGGCCACACAATGCCAGTAGAGAGCCAGCTGCTGGGCCCCGCTTGGTCGAAGGATATTTCAGTTGAGGACTTCGCGTTTCCCTCTCATCCCAGAGAGGGCATTGTCGCTGCGCTTACCCAGATTGATCAAACACAAATGCGGAACGTGCTTGTTATCGATGACCAGGCGGATGCTCGTCGTTTAATCCGCCGGCTTCTTGAAGCGCAAGGGACCTTCCTCGTAGAGGAGGCAGAATCTGGACCAACCGCGCTGCAACTCGTGAAACAATCGGTTCCAGATTTAATCATTCTGGATCTTATGATGCCGGAGATGGATGGTTTTGCACTTCTCGATCTGCTACGGGAACAGATGCCCACACAAGATATTCCGATTGTCGTTGTTACCGCAAAAGAACTCACTTCAGCCGAGTGGAAGCGCCTTGATGGTCACATCGAACAGCTGATGACCAAAGGAGATTTCTTCGTTGAAGAACTCATCGAGGAGATCGAGGAAGCACTACGTCAGGAGCGCTAACCTTGGAACGAAAAGTAACTAAGAAGAACGTCGGCATCTATTTTGCAGTCGTCTCCGCCATTCTCCTTGGCACATCTCCCATTTTCGGCAAGCAAGCTATACTGGCGGGTCTTGACCCGACAGCAGTAGTTGCGGCGAGAACCGCTGGCGCAACCCTGCTATTGTTCATCGTTATCCTTATCTTTAAACGAGAGTATCTTTATATCTTCCCCCTCGGCCTACTGGGTTGCGCAATCGCTGGTACCTTGAACGGTCTGGGGTCCCTGTTTTACTTTGCGTCCCTGGCCAGTTTAGACGCTAGCCTGGGTCAATTTCTATTTACGCTCTATCCAATATTCGTTGCTGGATTGTTTTACCTTGATGGAAGCCGCCCCACCAATCTCACGATCCTCCGCCTCCTGCTCAGCATCCCTGGTGTGTATCTTCTCACACTGGCTGGCGACGGCGCTGTTGACATACGGGGTGTTATCCTAATGCTGTGCGCCTCATGTCTATACGCAATCCACATCCCCATTAATCAACGTGTCCTATTTGAGGTTCCAGCGCCAACGGTCACGCTATATACGCTTCTGGCAATGACCGTGGTTACTGTTCCCGCTTTCCTCATCTTCTCGAGGCCTTACACCAGCCTCCCTGAAGCAGCAATCCTTCCCATAATCTGCCTAACCGTTGTGACTTTCTTGTCGCGCCTCACGCTTTTTGCAGGCGTACAGTTAATCGGTGGAATCCAGACATCTCTCTTCGGGCTCGCTGAACTTCTCGTCACGGTCTCGCTGGCGTATGTCATCTTGAACGAAACCTTGACACCGGTGCAGTGGATCGGAGCTGCAGTTCTCGTCACCGCTCTCCTGCTCGCGGCGTTTGATCGGTTAGACCCCCCTTCAAGGCGGACTGGGGGCTGGCTGTACTGGTTACGCCCCCCCATGCCTCGCAGACATTCACATGTAGACAATTTCGGGACCTCCAATTCAGACCAGTAAATTGGTCCACGATTTCCTATCATAGGCTAGGCACGTGGTTGGTCCTATACTATTGGCCCTCTGAAGGATACAATCTACCCCAAGCGGTAATAAATCGCGCCTAAAAATTAGCCATAGCTACGGGAATTAAGATAATGCAATTGCACGATATTGGATTTCATACGTACTTGCTTTGAGAAGCCTTTTCCCTGGAGAGTGATTCATGCATATCGGCGTACCTAAAGAACGAAGACCCTTTGAGTTTCGCGTTGGTCTCCCCCCCGCGGGTGTGAACCTATTCACGAAACATGGTCACACGGTCTATGTTGAGACTGAAGCTGGAGAAGGCGCAGGCTTTACAGACGACGATTATTCAGCAGCCGGTGGTCAAATCGTCTATAACCAGGATGAGATATTCGGCCGCCCGGACCTCATTATGAAATTCGCCCGTCCTTTACGAGACGAGATCGATATGATGCGTCCCGAAATATGCATCACCGGCTTCCTGCACCTTGCCGCAGCACGACAGGACAAAATCGAATCGCTTCTGGAAAAAAAGATAACATCCATAGCATATGAACAAGTTGAAGACGATGACGAATATAAGCCGATCATGGCCCCTCTGAGTCAAATAGGAGGTCGCATGGCGGTTCAGGTCGCAGCACGCTTTATGCAGAACGACCATGGGGGCCGGGGTATCCTGCTTGGCGGCGCCGCTGGGATTCCTCCCGCTGAAGTTGTAATCATCGGCGGCGGCATTGTAGGCAGTACCGCGGCAGACACTTTCACACGAATCGGCGCACATGTCACCTTGCTGGATACCGATCTCCAACGTCTCCGTGAGATACAGGAACGTATTCCATATCCCATCGTTACCATGCTCTCAACGCCGCACAATATCAAGCGTGCTTGTTTATTCGCCGATGTTCTCATCGGCGCGGTGCATGTTCCCGGCTCAAGAGCTCCTTTGGTCGTCGCTAGAGAGACTGTCCAATCCATGAAGCCGCGTGCACTGATCATCGATATGAGCATCGACCAGGGTGGATGTGTGGAGACTTCACGCCCAACGAATCACGGAAGCCCAATTTACGAGGAGGAACGAATCATCCATTACTGCGTTCCTAATATGTCAGGCGTGTTGGGTCGCACCGCCTCACATGCATTATTCCTTGGTGCATATCCCTACCTCGAGGCAATCGCACTGAAAGGTATCGATGGAGCGCTCGCTGATATGCCTGCACTACATCGCGGGCTGAACACAAGAGCTGGCGAAGTAATCCATTTGAGTCGCCTGGGTGGCGTGGGGGAACAAAGCAAATGACTTGGCTGAAAAAGTACGAAACACGCTTAATGACTGCTGATGACGCGGTAAAAACAATCGAATCTAATTGGCGCGTTTTCTTAACGGGGAACTGCTCTGTACCCCAAAAACTCCTTGCTGCACTTGTAAAGCGAGCAAAGAAATTAGAAAACGTTGAAATCGTCCAGGTATTGACAATTGGACCGGCGCCTCATGTCGATCCCGAGATGGAAGGTCACATCCGCGTGAACACCCTGTTCATCAGCCCGAACATCAGAAAGGCTGTTCACGAAGGGCGGGCGGATTTCACGCCAACATTCTTATCAGAAGTTCCGCTTCTCTTCCGCGATGGTCATCTTCCACTGGATGCCATCCTTCTACAAGTCAGCCCTCCTGACGAGCATGGTTTTTGCAGTTTGGGCATTGAAGCCGGTTTGGTTAAAAGCGCTGCGAAAGGAGCTAAAGTCGTAATCGCCGAAATCAACGAACAGATGCCGCGTACACTTGGCGATTCTTTTATTCACTTCTCGAAAATCGATTACGCCGTATCCGTAAATTATCCGCTGGCTGAGCTCTCAATGGGAAAAGCGACTGACTTGAGTATGAAAATTGGTCGCACAATCGCTGACCTGATCGAAGATGGATCGACGATGCAGATGGGCATCGGTGCTGTTCCAGATGCAGTCTTGAACTACCTGGATGACAAAAAAGATCTGGGCGTCCACACCGAACTCTTCTCAGATGGCGTGATTAAGTTAATCGAATCCGGGGTGCTCACGAACGAGAAGAAAACGCTGCACCCTGGAAAAATCATTGCGGGATTTATTCTCGGCTCGAAAAAGCTCTATGACTTCGTCGATGATAACCCCATTATCGAACTTCATCCTACGGAATATGTGAACGACCCATTTGTTATCGCAAAAAATGAGAAGATGGTCTCCATCAACTCCGCGATCGAGATCGACCTCACGGGTCAAGTCGTTGCCGATAGTATCGGTCCCAAGCTCTACTCCGGTGTCGGTGGTCAATTGGATTTTGTCTATGGAGCCTCGCGCAGTAAAGGTGGAAAACCAATTATCGCCCTCCCCTCAACAGCCACACCCGGCGGTGGTACCCCGATCAGTCGCATTGTCTCCATGCTTAAACAAGGCTCAGGCGTTGTGACTACACGCAATCATGTTCACTACGTCGTCACAGAATACGGCGTTGCAAACCTTTACGCTAAAACGATCAAACAACGGGCGCGAGCGCTCATCGAAATTGCACATCCAGATTTTCGTGAAACGCTGGAACAGGAAGCCCGCGAATTGAATTACCTATGACCCGCAACGCGAAGATCATCGCCACAATTGGACCTGCCTCAAGCAGTCGTGCCGAGCTTAAACGCCTTCTTCAAGCAGGTGTGGATGTAATCCGCTTGAACTTTTCACATGGGAATTACGATGACCATGCAAAAGTTATTAAAAAGGTTCGCTCACTCGCAAAGGAAGAAAAGAGACCTCTTGCAATCCTGCAGGACTTGCAGGGCCCAAAGCTGCGCACCGGTATGCTCAAGGACGGCGAGGCGATCTTCCTATCACCCGGTGAGCAGATCACCCTTACAACACGTGATGTCATCGGCACAAAGGACACGATCCAAGTAAAGTACGATTCCTTTGCACAAGACGTACATGAAGTCGACCGGATTCTGTTGGATGATGGCCGCATTGAGCTGCGCGTCACCTCGATCGAAGGCAATGATGTTGCGACCGAAGTTGTTTATGGTGGTAAGCTCGGAAACAAGAAAGGTGTCAACCTTCCCGGCGTGAACTTATCCGCACCCTCCCTCACAAATAAAGATCTTCAGGATATCGAGTTTGGACTCGCGCATGACGTTGATGCTATTGCGCTTTCGTTCGTGCGCCGCGCAGAGGATATGGGTTGCCTCCGAGAGGCTATCTCATCCTCGGATCGCGATGGCGTCACCCCATTAATAATCGCCAAACTGGAGAAACCGGAAGCTATAGACAATCTGGATCAGATACTCGCCGTCTGCGACGGCGTTATGGTCGCACGCGGTGACCTGGGCGTGGAAGTCGCACCAGAACGTGTACCATCGATACAGAAACACATCATCCAACACGCAAATGCAGCACAACGATTTGTGATTACGGCCACACAAATGCTGGATTCGATGATCGACAACCCTCGAGCATCTCGAGCTGAAGCGTCGGATGTCGCAAATGCCGTGTTTGACGGGAGTGATGGGTTGATGCTTTCCGGTGAAACGGCCATCGGCAAATATCCTGTCGCGGCCGTTGAAACCATGGACAGAATCATCCGCGACGCAGAGAGCCACGCCTCGCAATGGAGTTGTGTACTCGCGGATGAAGTATTAATCACGGACGATGATGCCATCGCAACAACGCAGGCTGCAAAATCCTTGGCACGTGATCGCGATGTCGCTGCCATTGCTGTTTTTACGCGATCTGGCCGGACAGCCCGTCTTATGTCGTACACTCGCCCAAGAGTCCCGGTCGTAGCATTCACGCCAGAGGCGAAAACCTTCCATCAACTCTCGCTTGCCTGGGGTGTTATTCCTCATCTGGTTAAAAAGGCAAATTCAGTCGAGGAGATGATCGATAGAGTTCGAAATGCATGCCTGGCAAGCGCCATCGTAAATCATGGCCAGCAAATTGTGCTTGTCGCCAGCCTACCGATCGGCGAGATGGGACCTCCGAATTTCACCCTGCTCCACACTATTGAGTAGATCCACAAATCGGAGATATGTAAGGGGGATAGAACATGAAATTCAAGAACAAGTATAGAATCGAGTCTGCGCGACTTCGTTCCTGGGATTACACCTCGCCAGGTTGGTATTTCGTGACGGTGTGTACGAAACAAATGAAGCCATTTTTTGGAGAGATCGATCAAGGATCCCCCATCCTCATTGAGATAGGTCAGACCGCATATCAATATTGGTCAGAAATCCCCAAACACCATAACAATACAACAATCGACGAATTCATTGTCATGCCCAATCACATCCATGGAATCATCGTCATTGTAGAGACGTTGCATGCAACGTCTCTACCTCGGTTAATAATGTCCTCAATTTCCCCTCGGAAAGGGTCCTTAGGTGTTATTGTCCGGTCTTACAAATCAGCCGTCACTCGCTGGGCGCGGAAGAACGGTCATCCCGATTTCGCCTGGCAGCCTCGTTTCTATGACCACATCATCAGAAACGAGGATGCCCTTTCGCGAATCCGCTCCTATATACAGAATAATCCAGAAAAATGGGAGCACGATAAATATTTCTGTTGATATGGAATTCTTGTAATTACTGAACGGATGCCCAGCGTAGAGACGCCCCGGCGGGGCGTCTCTACAAAATCAAAATGGACACCCGGCACATTGGGGGCAATCATCAATCAATTTAAATCAGTCTCAACGAAACGAATCCGGCGCGCAGGTATACCTGCGTTCACATGGCAGCCTCGATTCTATGACCAAATTATCAGGAATGAGGTTGCCTTATCCCGTATACGAATCTATATTCAAAACAATCCGCAGAAATGGGAAAATGACGAATATTACCGCTGAATCAGTGGCATCATCCACACGTAAGAGACGTTGCATGCAACGTCTCTACCATCGTCAATAAAATCCTTAATTCCCCCTCGGAGAGAGTCCTTAGGTGTATACATAAGAATCCAGAAAATGGGGGTTTAACAAATATTTCTGTTGAACCGGTAGAATCCTTACCCTCAACTTAAAAACGGAGCTGGCCGATAATGGCAGCCCCGTTAGGTTTATTTCCTTCTTGAGATCCCGGCTTTCAGTTACTTTTCATCGTTGATCTGCTCAATAAATTTATGATATACACTGAAATAATCGGGTTTCTCCTCATCAACGAATGTTCCCACGACGATCTCACCCTTTAATGCAATGTCCGCATCCTTCGGGTCGCTGAAATTGCGAATCACACTCTTCTCGGCATAATACTTCAGCTCTTCCAACCCGGTGGGCATCTGATTGCGCCTGCCGTAGTTGATTGGACATGGGCTGATGACTTCAACGAAGGAAAAACCCTTCCTAGATAGGGCCTCAACCATGGCGTCTTTTAATCGACGTGCATGAAGCGTTGTCCAACGAGCGACATACGGCGCGCCGCAGGAGGCAGCAAGATACGGGAGATTGAACGGATTTTCGAAGGTGCCGAATGGAGCAGTTGTTCCCCGCGCACCCTGAGGCGTTGTGGGTCCAATCTGTCCACCGGTCATGCCATAATTGAAGTTGTTCACACAAAAAACATTAATATCGAGATTTCGCCTCGCAGCGTGGATAAAGTGGTTTCCACCTATTGCAAAAAGGTCCCCATCACCGCTGAATACAACCACCTTGTGACCCGGTTTCACCAAAGATAGCGCTACACGCAGTCCACTGGCGAAGGGGATCGCCCGGCCGTGGGTGGTGTGATAGGAATCTGACCTCATGTATCCGGCTAACCGCCCAGTGCAGCCAATACCCGAGACGATGGAAACATCGTCTACACCGATATCCAATTCCTGCAATGCATATGCAAAGCAGGACATGGTCGTCCCCAACCCGCAACCTGAGCACCAAATATGCGGCAGACGCTCCTCACGGAAGTAGGGCTGAAGTGGGTGGTGAGCATCCTCGATGATCTCCGGCTCAGGTCTAGCCTTTACCCTCTCCACTTGTGTACCTCCTCAATCGCATCCAACACCTGCTCCGGCCGGTGGATTCCTCCCCCCGCGTGCGGTACGAGCTTAACGATTGCTTTTCCTGCAGCGGAACGCTCGACCTCAAGTACGATCTGTCCAAGATTGAGCTCCGGAACGATCAAGCCTTTCACAATTCCTGCCAGCTCCGCAATCCGTTCCTGAGGGAACGGCCAGACGGTGTTCAATTTTAACATCCCCACCCGGATCCCCTTTTCACGCGCCAGTTCCAGTGCCCGCCAGGAGGCTCTCGCACTTATTCCGTACGACACAAGAACGATTTCCGCATCATCGATGAAATACTCTTCATATTCGATGATTTGATCTGCGTTCTTGCGGATCTTATCCGCGAGTCGAGTTATTAGCGCCGCCTGGGCTTCAATCGACATATCGGGGTAGCCATATTCGTCGTGGGTGAGCCCCGTTACATGCACCCGGTACCCTTCGCCAGCGCAAGCCATTTCCGGTACCAGATCCTCGCCTGCGCGGTACGGTACGAATTCCGCATACGGCACTGTCGGTTTGCGACGCGGCGTGATCTGGATGCTCTCTGGATCGATCACTACACGCTCCATCATATGCCCGACAACCTCGTCGGTCATGACCATTACGGGTGTCCTGAATTGTTCTGCCATATTGAAGGCTTTGATCGTGAAATCAAACATCTCCTGTGGTGAGGATGGTGCGTAGGCGATGATCTCCTGAACAGCATGCGATCCCCAACGAGCCTGCATCATATCGCCCTGCGACGTGGCCGTAGGCAAACCAGTGCTTGGTCCGCCGCGCTGCACGTCAACAATCACACACGGTGTTTCTGTCATCACGGCGAGCCCGATGTTCTCCATCATCAAGGAAAATCCAGGACCTGATGTCGCGGTCATGGATTTCACACCACCCCAGGCTGCCCCGAGCACAGCTGCAATGGAGGCCAATTCGTCCTCCATCTGCAGGAAATAAGCCCCGAGTCTTGGCAGCCGGTGTGCCATTCGCTCTGCAATTTCCGACTGCGGTGTGATTGGGTAGCCAGCGAATACACGACATCCAGCTGCAATAGCGCCCTCAGCACAAGCGACGTCGCCATTGAAGAAATACTCGCCTGCTAACACCGCCGTTTTCTTAGCGATCCTGCACCTCCGTGACGCTCCATATGGCAAAATCGGGACAGATCAATTGACAGTAACTGCAGTTAACACAGGCATCTGGGTCGATCAGCACAGGGTAGTAATATCCATGGGAATTAAATTCATCGGATTCCGCCAGCGCCGCGACGGGACAATACTCTATGCACCACCCGCACCCTTTACAAAGGGTATCGATGAGTGTTATTGTGCCTTTAGATGTTTTCCAGCGTTTAGCAGTCTGTTCAGTGGCCACAATCTCACCCTTACAGGAATCGCCCAAGAGAGCGTTCAAGGACGGACTTCGATCTGTAATCAGGTAGCAGCATCGGAGATCGAAGATCGGTCTCAATCCCAGCATCAGCAAGCTGCTGCTCGAAGTCAACAGCGTGCTGCAGCGATAATGTTTTAATCTTGTTTTTCTTATTCTTCACCCACTTCGCAGCAGCGATTCCTGCGCGCCGCCCGAATACGTTGTAGCCTAGAAGTGAGTTCCCCATAAGACGATTCTTGCCATGCACGCCGCCTTCAACTTCTCCACCGGCAAACAACCCGGGGACACTCGTTTCACCGTCGGCCTCGATTTCGACCCCCCCGTTCTGGTAGTGAAGCGTCGGATAAACAAGGGCCGGGTCCTTGGTGATGTCAATCCCATGCCGGTGCCACATTGTCCACATCGCGGCAAGCCATTCCTTGATTGTCCCCTCCCCATGGATCTCATCGATCATCGGTGTATCCAACCACACACCACGCACACCTGTTGCGGTCTCTATTCCCTTTTCTCTGCCCCAGCACTCGCGTATGATCGCCGCTGCTTCAACATCCCGCGGCTCGAGAGGATATACAAAGGCTTCGCCGTCAGCGTTTATCGGCATCGCCCCCTGGCTGCGCAGTTTTTCGGTGGCGAGTTGCCCCAGAATCGCCGAAGGATAGACCACACCAGTGGGATGATATTGGACTGAATCCATATCGAGCAGCTTAGCTCCCGCTCGATACGCGATCACCAATCCATCCGCAGTTGCACCATAGTGATTCGTAGTCGGGAAATTTTGAATGTGGACACGGCCGAACCCGCCGGTAGCCAGCACAGTAGCTTTCGCACGGATGACCCGGTATTCACCCGTCTCCAGGTTGTATGTAACCGCCCCTGCTGCCTTGCCTTCCCCATCCAATAGCAACTCGATGACGGGCGAGAATTCCAACGTCGGGATCCCTAAATTCCTTGCCTCGTCGCGAATGGGGTTGAAGATTGCCTTACCAGTGTAATCTTTGCATGAGTGCATGCGCTTACGGGAAGTTCCGCCGCCATGCGCTTCCATGTATTCGCCATTTTCTTTGTCGTACATTACACCCAGCTCTTCATGCCAGCGGATGATCTCCGGCCCATCCGTCACCATCGCCCGTACTAGCTCGGGTTTGTTTGCATAGTGCCCGCCGCCCATAATATCGATGAAGTGAATAGCAGGTGAGTCTTCAGGGCGATCTGCAGCCTGGATGCCGCCTTGTGCCATAATCGAGTTGCAGTCTCCATGGCGCAGTTTTGTGACGATTAAGATGTTCTCCGCCGGGATTCCCTCTTGGTAGGCAAAAATCGAGGCGACCGTACCGGCACCACCCCCGCCGATGATGAGGACATCAACATTGTAATCCACACGCGATAGATCAATCTTAGCAGGATCGACCAACAGATGTGCTTCCAGCATATCGGCAACTTCGTTGGGAACCACATTCCCTGCGGAGACACCGATTTCCAGCACCCGTTTCTTCTCGGCCTTGTAATCTGGATGGTATTCCACAAGGATCTTTTCACGCTCTGCAGGTGTCATTGTCGTTGGAGGACCAGCCTGCAGTCTTGCAGGACGTGTCGCTTCTACTCGCGCGATCGACTCACGCATGTAAGCAGGATATCCTCGGATTAATTCCTGATTAGTCACTTTTCACCTTTCTTTAATAGCTTATTCCACAACACGAGCGGCGTAGACTTCCTCCAGATCGCTCTGCGTCATCTGGACCAGCGCACTCAATTCCTCTCCGTACACACCTTGAGCAATCTCTGCAATGCGTTCTTCAAGATGCTCTGGAATGGGTGACATATAGCGCCCATAAATCCGCCGCGCCATCTGCGCCATATGATAATGTTTGATATCCGCCGGGCAACGCATGCTGCAAAGTCCGCACTGAATGCAGTCGAAGGAGAGACTTGCAGTCTGTGCGATATCCCCCCTCAGCGCCGCCTGGATATAATCCATAACCTCAATGTCCTGCGGACATGCTTTGGTGCATGTATTGCAGGATACACAACGTGCGATTTCCGGGTAATGCTGCAGCAGTACATTCTCATCCGGATTGAGTTCGGCTAATATGTAGCTCACCCTCGGAGCAGGTGTGAAAGGCAGCTGCACCAGATACATCCCATCTTCTGCTTCGGTTTGGCATGCAAGCACGAAACGCAGTCGGTAATCCCCTTCCTGTCGGTACACAGTTGAGCAGGCTCCACAGAATCCAGAACGACACCCTGCACCGCGTGTGAAACGCCAGCCGGCGAGTTCCATGGCGTCCATAATGGTCAGCCCTCTTGGCACTTCGTAAGCGCTTCCCATCACATTGATACGTATATTGTCCTCAGATGAAGTGCTCATCGAACAAACTCCAGAGATGTAGTTAATCCTTCAAGCATCTTTCCCATCGAAGTCGGAAGCTCCCCGGTCTCGATCTCCAACGCAATCGCAGCCAGCTGGGTCCAGTAAACAATCGAGAGTTCACGCTTTTCCAGTAAACTGCTGCTTAGTTCTTCATAACACAATCGAAGGTTGTGCATACAAAGCGGACAACTCGTGACCAATACTTCCGCACCTGCACGCATTGCGGAGTTCAGGATGCGATGCGATTTTTCAAGCACCATCTCAGGGGCATCGACTATTTGATAGGTTCCGCAGCATTCAGCCTGGAAAGCGAATTCAACCGGTGTCGCCCAGAGTGTACGGATGAAATCCTGCAAGATCGTTGGCATATCTGGTTCGTCGATGCCAATCTCGCGGGGTCGGAGGAGCGTACATCCATAATAAGGAGCCACGCGAAGACCGGACAGTGGTCTTGTCACCTTTCCCTCAATAGATTCGAAACCTACCTGATCGCGTAGGACCTCTAATAGATGAAAAACTTCGACGCCACCTTCGTAGTCCGGCTCTTCATCCATGAAGGCATTTACTGTCTCTAATCTTGCGGCGTCCTGCTCAATGAAAACCTTCGATCGCTTCAATGTGTTGAAACACATCGAACAAAGCGTTACTAATTCATTTGCGCCACATTCTTGCGCGCGGATGAGATTCCGTACGGATGCCAATTGGTGCATCAAATCATCATCTGTTAGAGAGTAAACCGTCCCACAGCAGGTCCAGCGTTCCAGCTCTTCCAGCGGCTGACCTAGCGCTTCCATAACAGCCACAGCTGAACGCTCATAATCGCTGGCTTCAGCCTTGAGACTACATCCTGGAAAGTAAGCAGCGTTATTCATCCCGTTTTCTTTCGGAAGCTTGCCACGAGAGCGATCTGCGGTAAGCAGCGAATTTGGTCGATTGAATATTTATTTAGGTCAATGTTATTCAACTGCCGGCGTAAGTAAATCTGACGCATAGCTTCCATCAACTTGGAGAGATCCACACCCTTTGGACAACGCGTTTGGCAGCTTAGACAGGAGCCGCAGATCCACTTGGCGTTGCTCTCCAGCGCTCTCCAATTATTCAACTGCAGCTGCCTGATCACCTGATGCGGAAGCAGATCCATCTCATCCGCGAAGGTGCAGCCGGCAGTGCACATTCCACACTGATAGCAGGCAAATACATTTTGCCCTGAGAGTGCCTCCACTCTCTCGCGAAATCCTGCAAAATGCTCAAGTTCCATCTCAGCCGACATTTTTTCGTCTTCCACTCTAACTTACCCTGGAATGGCTAGTAAGTATTCAAGCGTAAATGATATTCCTAAAATTCATCGTTCCTCGCGCACGATCTGCTCAATTACCTCGCCAGAGTGGTCGCGGACATTGACCACCAACGGCATTTGCCCGGGAAGCGCGTGGGTCGCGCAGGCCAGACAGGGATCGTAATTGCGGAAACTCATTTCAATCCTGTTCAATATCCCCTGATCCACCTTCCCTTTATGGATGACAGACCTGGCCATCTCCTTGATCGAAACTGAAATCCCGGCGATGTTATGCGTCGTGGCCACGATCAAATTGACCCCGGTCACGATCCCTTTTTCATCCAGTTTGTAATGATGTACTAGCGTCCCGCGTGCCGCCTCGATCACGCCTACGCCTTCACCAGGCGTGCCTAGCTCAACGCGGATTGGTCCCTCCATCAACTCCGGATCTTGAATCAACTCAGCAGCCTTCTCCGCTGCAGTCAACATCTCGATTAGCCGGGCCCAGTGATAAGCAAAAGTCGCATGAACA
>CBDAFF010000077.1:0-5270 GCA_965195195.1 uncultured Anaerolineales bacterium
CATATTCCGCGACTTCGCCTGCCATGATCTTCTTTCTATACTTCGGGACCCATACAATGTGGTACTTAACATCATAGACAGCGTGTTTCGTTCGTCTTATTGGGCTCATACCCCTATCTTATATCTTTTTCTCTTTCTGCCATCCTAATTTGTCCGCATTCATCCTGGCAGCAAGCTACCAGGTATTCTGCGGTGTACTAATAAAGATTCGGAGATCACAAGGATCTCCGAATCTTAATCCCCTCAATTCAGTTTACTCTCCTAAACAGGCTCGACCATCACTTCAACTTCGGATGGGTTCCCCTGAGTTATCACGGGATAACTCGTTGTGTTGGTGAACAACAGGTTCCCTGCCCCGTCCGTGATTCGCACCTCCAAGGCATAGGTATTACGCGTATCGATGACCTCGGGATCGTAGCTCACCGCAAACGGAATAGGAATTTCGTCGAATTCTGTGACGGTTGTTTCTCCAATAACCGTTGCCGGTGCATCGGCTTTAGAAACGTCCTGGAGCTGCACGGTGAGTACCGCATCCGGCGAGAGTTCGATCATTTGCTGGTAGGACACCGTTCCGGCGACGATGGGTCTATAGCCCAGAACGATTGTCGAGGAGGTGTCCATCATCTGTAAGCCACCCTGCGCATAACGGAATGATTCAACCGTCGCCAAGGATGCCAGGTATTGCTCCTCCTGGTCCATGATCCCTTCGGGTTCATTGCACATCATCCGCGTGGAACCGGCATCTCCGAAGGAGATACTCTCCTCCGTTCGTTCGTAGGAGGCAAAGTATTCATTACACCCTGCGGATCCCGCGATTTGCCCATCTTTGAACTCGGCTCTGATTTCAGTGTCGGAGATGACGTCGTTCCCATGCAGCGTCGCCAGCGCCCACAAGGCGTCTTCGAGTTTCAGGCTCGTATCCGGTTGAGCTTCGTCCTCTTCCTCGCCGAATGTTACGGCGACGGTCGATTCAGCCATGATGCTTCCATCTTCTGGCGAGGGCGAAAAAGCGCGGATGGTCCCGTTGATAACGGCATCTGAGTGAACATCGAGGTCCACTGACCACTCACCTGCGCCTCCTGGTTCGTCGCTGCTCAATACTGCGGCTTCCTGAGCGAGCACATTGCCAGCCCCGTCAACCGCTTCCACGACGACGTTCCCTTCAAATAACCCTTGGCCCATGCCTCGGACTGTAACGGGCGCAGAAATGTCGAGGATCTGGTCCTTCTTAGGCTCCGTGATTTCGAT
Source organism: uncultured Anaerolineales bacterium (assembly GCA_965195195.1). Taxonomy (GTDB): domain Bacteria; phylum Chloroflexota; class Anaerolineae; order Anaerolineales; family E44-bin32; genus E44-bin32. The sequence goes on from CBDAFF010000077.1 coordinate 1,249, forward strand.
CTTTGACTCAATCTCCGCGTCCTCACCGTAGGTTACTTCCACACTCGCAGAGGCTGTGATACTGCCGTCCTCCGGCGAGTTCGAGAAAGCAAAGATGAGCCCTTCCGACCCGGGTTTAACTGGAACGACGATCTCGACCGACCAGTTTCCCGTCCCCCCGGGTTCCGCCGCATCCATAACCGTCGCCTGCTCTGAGAGTACGTTCCCTTCAGAATCCATGGCTTGCACGACAACATTGTTTTCAAATAAACCACGCCCCTGCCCCTTCACGATAACAGCCTCAGGGACTCCGAGAACAGCGCCTTGTACGGGCTCGGTGATAGTGATCCACATATCTGGATCTTCGACGACGGGCTGGTCTTTCTCGAAAACGCCCAGGAGCGCAAGTATGGCGAAGATCAGGATCACCACCAAGACCCCCAATCCAGCGAGAAGCCAGGGGCTGCGATCCTGTTCTTCCGCGCTTGCGTCTACATCCTGGAGATCATCCTCGACGGGATCCATCATCTCACCGTCTTGGGTTGCATCTTCCGCAGCGGGTCCTGTCGTCTCATCATCTTGGGTTCCATCTTCCGCAGCGGGTCCTGTCGTCTCTTCCTCGCCCAATATTCCTTCTTCTCGATCTTTCTCATCCATATCAACCTCCAAGTTTTTCGAGTTAATTAATGTCTCTAAGTTCGCTATCCAAAAGGCCAAGCAGGACATCGAACTGGATGCCGAATAGGCTTGGCACTTGCCTACAACGATAGGGGTTCTATCCTACTCAGCGCCGAATTCAACATCAACCGCCTTGGCAATATCCCGGTTATCCGCCGCCTTTACCACTGTTTCCTCTGTATGATGTGGTCAGTTGCCTCCGTCAACGCCACCGTCTACAAACAGCATCTTGCCTACGTCTTCACCGAGATACAGGTTCAGGTTACCATCCGCTAATTCATAGCTGGTAACGATGCCGAGCAGTTGAAGATATAGAGTGTCCAGTGACTCCTCACCACAGAAAGCCAAAGTGGATGGGCCTAAGATCAAGGACAAACTATCTCCATCAACCTCATAATCCCCATGCACCAGATTACAATCCGCCTTTAAGGCGAAGGTCCCATCTGCAGAGAAAACTAGCGTGTAATTCTCCGGATCGGGGACAACAGATTGACTGGCTGGCAATGTTTCGGTCAGTTGAGACCACTCCCAGCTAACGTCGAGAGCATCCTTGGGCAAACCGGAGCTGCCGCAAGCTGCCAAAAGACTGGCCATCACTAACAATCCAGTTACGAAAACGAGTTTCTTCATCACGTTTATTATCCTTTAACGGTTATTCCGACACCTGGATAATATTCCAGAACTGGCAAACGGTGGTCTCGCCGGAGATGATACCCCAGCCCTCGCCGTATTGGCCGGCGTCAGCGGGGGCCGTCATCGGCACTACAACCTGGTACGAATCGCCTGGTCCCACTGTCACGGTTAGTCCGAAGGAATCTACGCTGCTGAGCCGCGTGTCATTGGCTGCGGCCAGGTATACGACTGTCGAATCACCCTGATCCCACTCATCCGTGCCTGTGTTTGCGACCTGCCAGAGCATGTCGAAGCCCGCTCCGGATTGAACGAGGGTGCCGTCTGCCGGCGCTTGAGAAACCAGCACACAGGGCAAGATTCCAGGAGGTGTCCCTGGAATATCGGGAGGTGCGGGCGCGTCGACCACCGGGACACCGTCGGTATTGCTGGTGTTCACATAACCGGCGGAAACCCAGGCCAGACCATTGGTTCCATAAGATTCTGAGATCTTCACCTGCCACCATTGCCCATCTGCGCTCTTACCGCTAACCTCACCGGTTGCACCAGGAGGTGCAACAGAGAGCACCGGGTAATTCAGACTGGGGCCTGTACGCACATTGATGTAATCGGTGGCCGTCGCCGTGGGCGCGCCGGGTGCTGGTGGTGGAGGCGGGACGACTTCTACATGTGGCGGGGTTTCGATCGTCGGCAGGTTATCAGCATTCTCCACCGATGCATAATCGATCTGGACCCAACCATGCCCTTTCCCGACGTTCTCAGGATTGAGCCGTACGACCAACCATTGACCATCTTCGCTATAGCCGATAAGCAAGGCTTTAGCGCCCTTCTCGGCAAAACCATACGCGGGGTAATCGGCCCCGGGTCCGGTACGGACATGAGCCTCAACCAGGGCTGTAGCGGCCGGGTCGCCGGGTTGCGGAGGTGGGAAATCCACCGTTGGCGGCGGCGGCGGCGGCTGGATAACCAGTAGATCGCCTACGTTTGATACAAGGGCGTAATTGACATCCACCCATCCTTGTTCTGTGGCAGCAACCGGTACGCTGACAGCATAATAGGTGCTGTCTGGGCTGATGCCCACCAGGATCGCTTTTTGACCCCCCGACAGCAAAGCCTGGACAGGATAATTCGTACCTGGACCACTGCGCATATTGACGTTGACTTTCACTTCCAGTGTCGGCTCGCCTTCGCCAGGCTCCGGTAAAATAGCAACCGGGCCGACGGTATCTGGAGGTGGCGCGGCTACATCCGGGACTGCCGTCGGGACTGCCGTCGGTTCTTCAGAAGAACAGCCTGCTATCAACAGGGCTACCACCAAGAGCACGAACAATGCTAAAAATGGAAGTAAGCGGGTTTTTTCTTTCTGGATTTTCATTTTGGTACCTCTCCTTTTTGTTGAATATCTTCATTTCTGTATTGCAACAATCATTTTTCCTTAGGAATTCTCGACCAGGACCATGGTGTGTTGTTGGCCGGACGCTTGAACCTGCCCGATCTGGTCACATTCAAGTTTGCCTTACACCATCCCGGCTATTGCCGGTAAAAACAGTAAACTTAACTGGGGGATTATACCGCATGGGTTCGTCGATGAAGTGCAACGCTTCGTACCAGAATGTTTCCTACCTAAACACGCCTGCATGTCAATCTATCGCCTGCATTATCCTACAAGAATACCGGCGGCAGAAAGAAAAATGCCAACGCCAAGATGCCATATACTGCCAACAGCATTGCCCCTTCCAACCAGTTTGATCGGCCGTCAATAGCCACAAGGGCAGCAATGATGGACGCGGCGGTCATGGCGATCAATTCCGGATGGTTAAATTCCAATGTCATCGGGTTACCCATCAACAGGGAGACAAAAACCAGCAGCGGGGCGACAAATAGGGCGATCTGCAAGCTGGAGCCCAGGGCAATGGAAAGGCTTAAGTCCATCTGGTTCTTCATTGCCACCGTAACGGCCACCAGATGTTCCGCAACATTGCCGATGATGGGAACAACGATAATGCCCACAAAAATTTCTGTCAGGCCCAGAGTTTCAGTAACTGTGTCCAGCGAACCCACCAGAAACTCACTCATGAAAGCCAGACCAACGACTGCCAGCACCATGATGCCGATGGCTTTCTGGGCGCTCCAATGGGAGCCTTCATGGGTCACTTCGATAGCCGGGGCATGTTGAGTCTCCTCAGCCGGTTGTTTAAGTGCATAAATAATGGAAAGGACATAAAGCAGCAGAACGACAACAGCCGTCGTCAAACTCAACATCTCAACCTGGTACACATCCGGCTCAATCAACTCATTAAATAACGACGGCACACTGATCACGATAGCAGCCATGATCACCATGTTGGCATCGAACCGATATGCGATCGCGACTGAAACGTTGTACGCCGTGTTTCAATCCGCCCAGCAAGAGGCTCAGCCCCATGACTAAGACCCGCATTCTACGTCCAATTAATCAAAAAACACACAAAAACAACCTTTTCAGCCTGAAAACTCAAGGGTTTCGTCAAGTTTGGTTTTCACCCAATGGGTGAAAGAAAAAACGGTTAGATCAGCTAATTTTCACTCCCTCCTCGCATGTTAAAATTGAAGTAGATAACGCAGCAGCGAAAAGGGACTTATTTGTGATCAATAAAATTGATTTTGTAGCCAAGAATCTAACGTCAAATGCAGGCATATTTCTTCTGCTCGAAAATGCAAAGAGCAATGGAGTTTTTGAACTCATTGAAACTGAC
>CBDAFF010000078.1:0-55975 GCA_965195195.1 uncultured Anaerolineales bacterium
AAGGGAAAGATCGTAGTCATCCAGGGTAGGAATCCGACGCTGACAAGCAGCACCAGGGCGAGAGCATAGGTGCTGAATGCCACCCAGCGCGGCATGATTTCCGTGCGTAACCAGATGGTAGCCAACACAAACATGAACATACCGGCCATGCGAATGGAATACACATTGTTAATGCGATACATCACTGCTCTGGCAAAGATATATACCTCACCTTCGGTGACAATCCTCGGATTTATTGAATACGCCGTCAAGATACCTCCCGCCATGGCAGCTCCGATGAAGACCATCGCCAGGTAGAGCAGACCACTCCCGAAGAACAAGGTTGAAAAGAACTGATCCTCGAGAAGTCCCAATCGATCACGAACCACCCCCATGAACCACAGGAAGGCGATGCCTGCGAATGGGACCAGAATCAAGGCCATGGATATCGGACCGGCACTCGTTTCCATCCACGCGCCGGTATCATCCGGCACAGCCGGGATATTGAGGTTAATGATGGTATAGATCACAATCAATAACACACCAAAAACAATCCCGGCAATTGCGGCCGTTCGTGGTGTTCGCAACTTACGGCTTGAAATATGTGAATGTTGTTCGGTCATGATTCTGCTTCTTTCTCCACGTGGAATGGATGCTGCCCCAAGGATTTAGCATTCAAAGTATCCATCAGCTCTCGGGCTGTCGCAACGATTTGGCTGGCCAGGAAAATCGAGTGTGCAGGGTCTAGGTTGTCCTTTTGAAAATGGAGTTGAGCTCTTTTACTTGGCCATCTCATCTTGTCTTAATTCCAACTGTGCCCAAATGGGTAGATGATCGCTGGCTTTAGCTTGCGACTGCTTGCCTGCATCCATTACGGACATGCCTCGGGTGTAGATATGATCCATGGCAAAGCCAACAGGTAGACGCGTGGTCGTAACACCGACACGATGGGTGGCTCTGTCCAATCCAAGGCCCCCGAAGCGCTCATCTAAGTCCACAACACTCCTGGATGACACTGTGTTGAAATCACCACCTATGATCACATATTCAGCGTCTTCATCGATACTATTAATCAGGAAATCAACCTGTTCAAGGCGTTTCTTATAACCGAGCCAAGCTGTCTCAGTATGCACGGTACAGGCGAGTATTTCAACCTTGTCGACAACAACGATTGCGCAAACGGCTATTCGAATCTGCCCGTTTTTGGGATTCTCATGTGGGAGGATGAGCTTTTCCGATTCTTTTATCGTCCAGTTCGATAAAATAGCGTTTCCAAAATTCTTATCATGCTTTGTGTGGACTGAAGCTGGGTAGTACACATAATTATGTTTTAACGCCCTGGCAATACGGTCTGTTTCAATCTCATCCACTTCCTGGAGAAGGAGGATGTCAATTTTGGGTAACTCCTGCAGTTCCTCAATTGCCAGGCTAATGTTTTCCACGAAATGAGTGTTGGAGGATACAACCGTGAGGTCTTCTGAAAAATCGGGGGGCGGCTCAGCATAGCTGCCAATGAACACTGGTACTGACTCGTCGTTGTAGTTGACGATCTGTCTTCGCAAGAAAATCCCAAGGAAAATAATCAGAAGGACGCAGAATAATAGAACTCGCACAGTCATCGTGATCCATCCTTGTGATTATGCATCATGAAGTAGGTCATGGTCCCAGAAATTCAGGCATCAAGCGCTCTTATCTACGTAATTATCGCATATTTCAACCTGTGTTCACACCCGACGTGTAAAGAGAGTCCACATGGAAAAGCCGTCATAGGGTGACCGGAAGCAGAGCTTCCTGAGTCCAGAAATAGTTTTTCACAGACTTCGGGGAAAAGCGCTCTCGGCAATCCGATCTGCCCGGATGAGGAGGTTGCAGGTGGCGACGGTTGGACTTGAACCAACGACCCGACGATTATGATTCGTCTGCTCTGCCATCTGAGCTACGTCGCCATTCGATCTTTTCAATATACGAATTCTAATCAACTTGAGCGGTGTTCGCAAGAGTGAATCACACGACAAATACTTGCCCGGATCGGACTCAAGTCAGAGACCCAAGCTTTCAGCCAACACTTCAATCGGGTGCTGCGCTTGGATCCCCGTATGTTGGGAGATCCACCAGCGGCAGGTCTCTGAATCCGTCACCACGATGTCGATATTTGCTCCCTCAACTTGTTGGAAGAGATGTTCGCCAACATCGTACGATACTTGATAGCGCTCAAGCTTGACGCCGTAGGTACCGGCGACCCCGCAGCATTCCGATTCCGAAAGCACGATGTCAAGCTCAGGGATTCGTTTTAGAATCTCCAATGCTGGCATCCCGATGCAATGGCTCTTCAGCTGGCAGGGTGCATGGTAAAGCACTCGTTTGGGGACAGGCTTGAGCTCGACATCCGCTATCGCCCCGCCGAATTCCTCCAATAGGAACTCGAAGATGTCTCGCGTCCACTCCGCGATTAGATCGAAATCGCGACCCGCCAAACCCAGAACCGCACGATACTCATGCTTGAGTTCCAACGTGCAGGATGTCGAGGTGCCTACAATCGGGATTCCTTCTTCTGCGAAGGGGAGTAAGTGACGGATATTCGCTTCGCCATAGCGCCTTGCCTGCTTGAATAAACCATTAGATTGCAGCGGGAGTCCACAGCAGTTCTGTGGGGGAAGTAGTACGGTGCACCCCAATGCTTCGAGCACCTCAATGGTGGTCTCGCCCAACTCCGGCTCGTAGTGATTCGTGCTGCATCCGTGGAAATAAGCGACGAGCCGCTTTCCCGGCTCTGCCTGCTCAGGAGGCGTCTTCACACAACGTTCGGGGAAGCGCTCACGAAATGTGCGCGCCGCGAATTTCGGCAAGGGAGCGCTGCGATGGATGGCGAACAGCTTCTCAAGTGAGAACCGGGTGAGCGATTTTTCTAACGCTGAGTTTACGAATCCCGCAAATGGCTTACTGAGCTGCCCCAGCATTTCCGGACGAGAGATGAAATGATCGCGTAGAGGTGCACCCCGCTGTGCGGTTAGGCGAGCTTTAGCCTGCACGTTCATTTCCGTCACGGAGACGCCCTGCGGACAGACCCGTGAGCAAGTTCCGCATCCCGAGCACCAGGAGACTGTGGCCTCCGGAATCGGCAACCGGGGGTGACGGAAGCGCTCGGCCTGCGGCCCTACCGCCTTTGGCCCCAGGAACTGATCCGTGACGTTCATTACCGGACAAGCCGCCGTGCAAATGTTGCACTTCAAGCAGTGGTCAGAAGTGAACCCTGCCTGGGCGATGAGTGGAAATTCAACCTTCTGCATCAAGGCCATAGAATTACAGCCATATCATAGAGTGAAAATTTGCCATGCATCCTCTAATAACAACGGAACCACGAAGGGATAGCAAAGCTTTCATGATTATTGCTAATCACTTCGAGTGTGCCTGAGAAACACCAGCCCCACGAATTATTCTACCCAATTGAAGGTTCGCTGGACAGCCTTCTGCCAGCCATGATAGAGTTTTTCACTCTCTGCTCGATCCATCTCCGGCTCCCAGGTCTGATCCACCTGCCAGTGTGCGCGCAGCTCTTCAAGATCGCCCCAGAAACCTATCGCCAGTCCGGCTGCATAAGCAGCGCCCAGCGATGTTGTCTCGGCGATCACAGGGCGAACAATCGGAACCCCCAGAATGTCCGTTTGGAATTGCATAAGAAGCCCATTGTAGACCATTCCACCATCGACTTTCAATGAGGTTAACCGCACACCAGAATCCTTCTCCATCGCATCCAGCACCTCCCGCGTCTGGAAAGCTGTCGCCTCCAACGCGGCCCGGGCGAGATGGCCGCGAGTAGTATGCTGCGTCAGTCCGGCGATCACGCCGCGTGCGTCGGACCGCCAATGCGGGGCGAAGAGTCCAGAGAATGCCGGCACAAAGTAAATACCCCCGTTATCATCAACGGACCTGGCAAGCGCTTCAACCTCTGGAGCACTCTCGATCAAATTGAGATTGTCCCGAAGCCATTGGACTAGCGCCCCAGCGATGGCGATCGAACCCTCCAGCGCATATGCCGGGGATGCACCAGCCAACTGGTAGCCCACGGTCGTGATCAAACCGCTCTGCGAATGGACGATTTCATCACCGGTGTTAAGCAGCATGAAACAACCAGTTCCATAGGTGTTTTTCGCATCCCCTTCTCCGAAACACGTCTGACCGACCAGCGCAGCTTGCTGATCGCCCAGGTCGCCGCAAACGGGAACGCTGTCCGCGAAGGGACCATCCTCGAGGGTGTTCCCCCACGGCTCCGGATCTGAGGAGGGAACAATCCTCGGCAGCATAGCCTCAGGAATGCCCAGGATCTCGAGGATGCCAGAATCCCAGGTGAGCTTCTCCAGGTCCATCAGCATTGTGCGGCTGGCGTTGGTCACATCGGTGACGTGCGCCCCACCCTGCAGTCCACCGGTCAAATTCCAGATCAGCCAGCTGTCGATGGTGCCGAAGAGAGCCTCGCCTTGTTCAGCCGCCCGACGAACACCTCCAATGTTTTCGATAATCCATTTGAGTTTGGGCCCTGAGAAATACGTAGCGAGCGGCAAGCCAGTCATCGATCGAAAGCGATCGATCCCGCCCTGTTCTGCGAGTTCGCTGCAGATTGCCTTGGTGCGCGTGTCCTGCCAGACAATTACGTTTCCGTACGGCTTTCCCGTTTTTCGGTCCCATACGATCGTCGTCTCCCGCTGATTGGTAACCCCCAATGCCGCGATTTCACCGCGTGACACACCAGCCTGGGAAACTACTGCACGCATCACCTCCTGCGCGTTCTCCCAGATCTCCAGACCATCGTGCTCCACCCATCCCGGCTGCGGATAAATCTGCTGATGTTCCTTTTGTGAGTGTGCCGCAACCGCTCCACGACGATCGAAGAGCATACAGCGTGTGCTGGTTGTTCCCTGATCGAGCGCGGCGATGAATTTCGTCATTGAGGTTATCCCTATGTTATCTCTGGCTGCATCCCTCACGGCAACGAGGGTACCGTAACGCAAACCTGGATGTTTGGGAAATACTTTTTAGGTGACCATGTCCGTATAGCACAAGCTTAGCAAATCTCGCGTTTCTTACAAGCCGGCAGGGGACGCGATAAATATTGAATGCATCAGGGAACTATCCCCTCGATAAATTAAGGGGGCGTCCGTAAGGAACATTTCTACTCAGCGGTTGTTCCTGCGTTGGTGATGAGTTCTTGGTTTTATGTGGAGTGCGGAAGCTCTGCTTCCGGTCGCAGGCGCATCCTGCGCTTTGAGGTCCGCCCGTTAAACCTCCCGCAGGTTTTGAACCTGCGGGAGGTTATATAAGTGCTGAGCCCGGAGGTTCAGCTCCGGGCGGAGCAGGGCAGTTAAAATCCGCTTGAACACCCACGCAATTTGGAGAAGAGCTTTAATATAAGATCGTTGCCCAAATTATGACCCCAGACTTCCATAGTATTCCGAGAAGCTATAAAATCAAAAGATGGCATCGTCTTTAAGAAACAGAGAGCAATGATTATGCGACTCGATAAAATTCTATGTTACCTGCTGGATATGGACGGAACGATGACCCTGGGCGATCACCTGCTTCCAGGGGCTCACGAATTCATCCAACTCCTTTCAAGACGTAACATCCAATACTTCTTCCTGACCAACAACTCATCCCGATCGAGAAAGGATTACAAAGCGAAGCTCCACAGCATGGGACTCGAAGTCTCCGTGGAGCGGATTCTTACCTCAGGCGAAGCTGCCGCATCCACGCTCGCCAGCAGAGGCGAGAGCTCCCGGATCTACCTCGTGGGAACACCCTCCCTTCAGCGCGAGTTTCTCGATCATGGTTTTGAGCTCAGCGATGAGGATCCTGATACTGTTGTTCTCGGCTTCGACACCACGCTTACCTATGAAAAATTAGCTCGACTATGCTCCTTAGTCCGCAGAGGCACTCCATACATCGCCACGCATCCCGACCTCAACTGCCCGACGGCGGACGGACCGATTCCCGACATCGGCGCGACAATCGCCTTCGTGGAGGCTTCAACCGGCAGGGCTCCAGACGAGATCATTGGCAAACCTTTTCAACCTATGCTGGCAGTGATCCTCTCCAGGACGGGTCTGTCGCCCGCGCAGATCTGCATGGTCGGGGACCGCCTCTACACCGACATCGCCATGGGGCAGCATGGAATGCGAACAATTCTGGTTCTGAGCGGTGAAACCCAGCCGGAAGACCTCGTCGAGGCCCCCTACAAACCAGATCTCGTTGTAAAAGGTATTGGTGAGTTAGCGCAATTGATCAAAAATCAAGGGTGAACTTTCGACGGTCAAACTTTCTCCTGCCCCCTTCCAAACCAAGTGAATTGATTAGCCTTAGCTGCATAAACTCAAGCTAACAGGGATGAACGATCACACTTCCGTTCAGTCTATAGAACTCTTTCCCCTACTATTTTGGAACAGCTCCCCCACCCTCTCGCGGAAATTATCCTAAAACCCACACAATTCCTTCATAACTTTCTAACAGGTTCTACAAAATCATTTCCTATACTTTCGAACTGAAGAACCAACAAATGCAATCCGAGGAGCTGGAACGATGCTAAAAAAGTTCTCCAAGAAGACCCTATTAATCGCCGGCGCCATCTTCATTGTGGTAGTGAGCAGTGGTTTTGCGTATTACACCCTCGCATACCTGCCAACGCAGACAGCAGATGAACCAGAAATTCAAACTGCCACTGTGCGCCAGGGGGATCTGGTCATATACGCTAGTGGGTCCGGTGTTTTAATCGCCAGCGATGAAATCGAACTTGGGTTTGGGACCAATGGTCTGGTCGCTGAAGTCTATGTTCAGCCCGGCGATCAAGTCATGGTCGGCGATGTCCTCGCAGTTCAAGGAGAGCGTGAACAATTAGAAGCTGCTGTAGCAGCAGATAAGCTCACGGCGATCAATGCCCGGCAGTCGCTCGAAGCCATTTACGAGAAAGCCGACATCACAACCGCTCAAGCGCAGACCAATCTGGCGAATGCCCAGGATGCGCTATACAACGCGGAATATACAAATATCGTGCAACAGGAGGGCAATCGAGCCAGCCAGGCTACGATCGATGCCGCCGCAGCCAAGCTTGATGATGCGGAGGATGCCCTCGCCCGCGCGAACGAGAATCTCAACCATGATCCTGACGATGGGACTTTGCAAATAAAATATGCGGATGCATTGAGCAAGTACCAAACCGCACTGGGGAATTGGAACTGGTACACAGGCCAGCCGACTGAGATTCAACAGGCGCAGCTTGACGCCGAGGTCGCGATGACAAAAGCCCTCCTCGGGCAGGCTGAACTTGAGTGGTCGCGGGTCAAGGACGGTCCGGATGCGGATGAAGTCACGAAAGCTGAACTGCAACTCGCCAACGCTGAAGCAAAATTGGCCATTTCCCAGCGCGATCTAGAACAATCTATCATCGTTGCGCCGATGGACGGCACGGTGCTCACGGTGAACGCAAACGTGGGTCAGAACGTGTCGGGATCTTTTATTACCCTGGCGGATCTTTCCCAACCACATCTTGAGATATTCCTGGATGAAACCGATCTGGGGAAAATCGACCTCGACTATGAAGTCGAAGTGATCTTCGATGCCCTGCCCGATGAAATCTTCAATGGCAGTGTTATTCAAGTCGACCCAGGACTTTATACATCTCAGGGTGTTTCTACTGTGCACGGGTTGGTGAAACTTAACGATGACTCCGCCGTAATGCTGGACAGCTTGTTGATTGGCATGAACGCTGCTGTCGACGTCATTGGCGGTAAAGCCGAAAAGGTGATTCTGGTGCCGGTTGAAGCTTTGCGCGAACTTTCACCTGGCGAGTATGCGGTCTTCGTATTGGAAGACGGTGTGCCTAAACTCCGGACAGTCGAGGTCGGTTTAATGGACTTTACTTTTGCTGAGATCACGTCCGGTCTTAAGCAGGGCGAGATCGTCACCACTGGCATCGTGGAGACTGAATAATGTCCGAACAAACCATCATTCAAACATCTGACGTGAGCAAAATCTACGGCATGGGGGAAATCAGCGTAGCCGCGCTGGATGGCGTGAGCATCTCAATACAGGAGGGTGAATTCGTCGCCATCATGGGACCCTCCGGCTCAGGAAAAAGTACGCTGATGAACATCCTCGGCTGCCTCGACCGACCAACGGAGGGCCGCTATATCCTCGACAATGAGGATGTGAGCGACCTGGATAAAACCGAATTGGCCGCTATCCGCAGCCGGCAGCTAGGATTCATTTTTCAATCCTACAACCTGCTCTCCAGGACCACTGCCCTGGATAATGTCAAACTTCCATTAATCTACAACCGGGGCAACAAGATCAGCCAGGAAGAGCGAGAAGAAATCGCCCGGAAAAAGTTGGAGGCTGTGGGTCTAGGGGATCGCGCCCACCACCAACCACATGAACTTTCCGGCGGACAGCAGCAACGGGTGGCAATTGCCCGGTCGCTGGTAAACGATCCTGTGCTCATACTGGCAGACGAGCCCACCGGAAATTTAGACACGCGATCCGGCGAAGAAATCATGAATTTGCTCCATGAGCTGCACGAAGAAGGAAGGACCATCGTAATGGTCACTCATGATCATGAGATCGCCGCGCATACCCAACGCACCATCCATCTGCGCGATGGCAAGGTCGAAAAGGTCATTAAAAATGGGAAAAAGCATACTCAACGAGATGGGAAGGGGGAATCATCATGAGCCCATCTGAGTTCCTTCGGGTTGCCTGGGAGAGTATTTATCGCAACAAAACCCGTTCTCTACTGACCATGCTGGGGATCATCATCGGCGTCGCCGCGGTCATTATCATGATCGGTATCAGCGCCGGCACCGAAGCCGCAATCGAGGAGGAAATCACAGGGCTGGGGACAAACCTGGTCTTCGTCAACTCAACTTTCTCACGCGGGGGATCCGGCGCCGGGGCCAGCGGAATGACGGGAGGTTTGGTCTACGATGATGGTTTCGCAATCGCCGAGGAAGTCGAGGGGGTCGCGGGGGTAACCATTGAGCAAGGCTCAAGTGCGACGATAAAAGCCGGCGGCGTAGTGTTAGACGACGTGTCCATTCTCGGGACGACGCCTGATTTTCCCTCAGTTCGAGATATAGAGATGGATACGGGACGTTACTTCAAGCAGCAAGAAGTTGATCAAAAGCAGAAGATAGCGGTTCTGGGAAGCAGCCTGGCGCAGGAACTCTTTGGAGATAACGACCCCATCGGTCAGGTCATCACTGTTGGCACGACCAAATTGACCGTCATCGGCGTACTTGATGAGAAAGGTATGGTCGGCGACGTGAATTATGACAATCGGCTCTACCTCCCCATCACCGTCGTATTCCAGAAATTCACGCCATCCCAGTTTGCTAAGTTCCGTGGAGATCGTGTGCGTGTGATCTATGTTGAGGTCGATGCTGAGGCAAACCTTGATGATGTGATCCTGCAAATCGAACTCTTGCTCGCCAAGCGTCACGACGTTTCTTTGGAAAGCCCTGATTTCAGCGTGACGACACAGCAGGACATTATCAAGACGCAGGAGGCGACGACGGCGGCTTTCCGGAGTCTATTGGCGTGGGTGGCGGGCGTGTCGCTTATTGTCGGCGGCATCGGCATTATGAACATCATGCTGGTCAGCGTAACGGAACGGACTCGGGAAATCGGGATCCGGCAATCCGTTGGTGCCACGCCGAATGACATCCGCTGGCAGTTCCTGACCGAGGCCCTGCTTTTGAGTCTCGTCGGTGGATTAATCGGTGTTCTCGTCGGCGTAGGCGGGGCATGGTTATTCGGCTGGGCAACTGACATGCGAACCGTCATTATCCCAAGTTCTATCTTGCTTGCCTTCGTATCCGCAGCAGTTGTCGGTGCTTTCTTCGGCTTCTACCCCGCGAATAAAGCCGCGCAGCTCGACCCGATCGAGGCGCTGCGGCACCAGTAAGTAATTACCGGTGTTGGTACGTTGTTGATTTTGGTACTGGAAAAAAACTACAGTTAAGAAAAGTGAGGAGTGAAGTGATGAAAAAGGTAAAATTTCTAGGAGTGCTCGTTAGTTTGACATTGATCCTTGTCGCTTGCGGCGGCGCCAATAGCACAGCAAACACCGCAACTACGGTGTTGAATGAAGACTACCCTGATGCGCTGCCCATCCAGACCCAGCTCACCCTGGGCACCTTGAAACTGGACGAGTCCAGTCTTGCTGTTGATTCGAAGCAAGCCGCTGAACTATTGACGCTCTGGCAAGCTATTCGCAGCCTGAGCTCGAGCGATATCACAGCCGAAGGTGAGATTGAGGCGATCGTCAACCAAATTCTGGAGACGATGAGCCCTGAACAGCTCGAAGCAATCGCGGCGATGGAGCTCACCCAGGAGGGTATCCTTGAGCTCACCCAAGAGTTAGGTATTGCCCGCGGCGGAGATGATGGGATAACCGAGGGGAATCCACGCGGCAGCGCACCAGACGGCATGATCCCCGGCTCCGGCGGTGGTCCAGGCGGTGGCATGGGTGGTGGTCTAGGCGGCGGAGTTGGTGAACTCGGCGGAGATCTGGATCCAGAACAAATCGCTACGCTTCAGGCGGAACGAGCCGAAAAGCAGTCCTCAGGGGATCGATTCACGATGTTCTTGATCAACCCTCTCATTCAGATGCTCGAGGAAAGATCGCAGTCGTAAGCGCATTATTTGAGAAGCGGGGGCGGTTCACGGACCGCCTCCGCATTAGCATAAGAGCTTTTACAAGCGAGCGACTTTACGAATATCGCTTCGGAGCGTCTTCATAATATCTTTATAATTTCTTGATATGCTCAACATTAATTGCGAATACCAGTATTCACGCTGGAGTTCGTTAAACTGGATGAAAGAGCGAGTTGGAAAGTCCGATGGCAAAAAAGATCCTGGTTGTCGATGATGAAGAGCGCTTAGTGTCCTTGGTGAAGGCCTACCTTGAGCAGGAAGGCTATCGAGTTGCGACAGCCGAGGACGGCAAAGAAGCCTTGATCGCGGCACGGACCGAAAAACCAGACTTGATCATCCTCGATATCATGATGCCGGAGATGGATGGCTACGAGTTCATGCGCCTGCATCGCTCCGAACAAAATACGCCGATCATCCTTCTAACTGCGAAGGTAGATAAGGACGACAAGGTCGTCGGGCTAGAACTGGGCGCGGATGATTACGTAACTAAGCCATTCCGACCGCGCGAACTCTTGGCCCGCATCCGCGCCGTCTTGCGCCGTTCAGGAGAAACCGAGCCAACGGCTGAGATTCTTCACCATGCGGACATTACACTCGACCGCGAGAGTCATAACGTAAAGGTAGGAGAGTCGTTTTTGAACTTGACCCCCTCGGAATTCGACCTGCTGGCAGTTCTGATGTCATCTCCAGGTCGGGTTTTTTCTCGACTGGACCTGCTGGATCACATTCAGGGTGTCGCTTATGGGGGATACGAACGCACAATCGACGTTCACATTAAGAACCTACGCGCAAAGATCGAACCCGATCCGCGCTCACCGCGCTATATTGAAACGATATACGGCGTGGGCTATCGCTTCACCAGGGAATAATTACCATGCGCTCTCTAAGCTTGAAACTCATCCTCGCCTTTCTGGCTGTTGTCCTGGTTGCGGTGGCGCTTGTGGCGGTGATCGCCAGCCAAACGACGGCGAAGGAGTTCTCTGACTTCATCTTCGACCAATATCAGGAAGAATATATCGCACAACTGGAGGAATACTATCTCAGCCACGGTGAATGGACCGGCGTGGATGCGGAAGTGTCATTTCCCGGCAGGGTTCCCCTGGATGGACACATTCCCCCCGGCGCGAGAGAAAGGGGCGGCATCACGATCACTGATGATGCTGGAAGGGTCATCATCGCCGGTTCCGGGTATCAACCTGGGGAAACCATCTCGCAAGCTGAATTTGCAGATGCCCGTCCGATCATAGTCGATGGACAAACCGTGGGTTGGATACTCTCAATACGCATGGAATTCGGGCGGGGACCATCTGAAGCGCTCTTCCTGAACCGCATCAATCAGACGCTCATTTATAGCGCGATCGGGGCATTATTTGTCGCTCTGCTCCTGGGGATATTCCTTGCGCGTACCCTCACGCGGCCGCTTCGAGAGCTGACGGCTGCGACGCGCGCCGTCGCTGAAGGGGATCTGGGGTTGACGGTGCCGGTACGCTCAAGGGATGAATTAGGCGAACTGACGGCATCGTTTAACCGAATGAGTGAAGAACTCGATCGGTCGACCAGTATCCGCCGCCAAATGACTACCGATATCGCCCACGAGCTGCGCACACCCATCAGCATTATCCTTGGGCACGCAGATGCTGTGCACGATCGCGTTCTCCCCCCCACCCAGGAGACATTCGACATCATCCGTGATGAGGCCTGCCGTCTTGAGCGCCTGGTCGAAGATCTACGCACACTTTCTAGGGCGGACGCGGGAGAACTGGCGCTTACGCGCCGGCCCTTTCCCCCTGCCACACTGCTGGAAGATGCGGCTGCCGCATACCATCCGCTTGCTCTTGAAAGAGGGATCAAAGTGCAGCGTAAAATTGCACCTGATTTACCCGAGGTTTATGTTGACCCCGATCGAATGGCGCAGGTGTTGGGCAACTTACTGAGTAATGCGCTGCGCTATACACCCAAAGGGGGGAGCGTGACCCTCGCCGCTTCACTCCTGGAGCAGGAAATTGAAATTCGCATCCAAGACACCGGACCAGGAATCGCGGCCGAGGACATCCAACACGTCTTCGACCGCTTCTATCGGGCGGATAAGTCGCGCCAGCGTGACAGCGGCGGATTGGGTCTGGGCCTGGCGATCGCGAAGTCAATTGTAGAAAATCATGGCGGTCGCATCTGGGCGGAGAGCCCCGACGATTCTGGGACGACATTCGTCATCATGCTCCCAATATCCAATCGCAGCGACCATGACGATGAACTATCGCAATAATCACAATCTGTTGTCAGCGGAATATCGCCATCCTCAGATCTCCGACTAAGCTCCACTATCAAGATTGGCAATTTTCTCAAGTGCAGTCTTGTCGGTCATTTCGAATTCGGTCCGATTCACTGTAATCATACCCTCTCCCGCGAATCGGGATAATATCTTGCACACCATCACCGGAGTTGTGCCAATCATGGCCGCCATTTCATCCAGCGTCTGCTCACGAGCGATGCGGATGTCGGTGCTATCTTCAAACTGAGCAATGATTAGGCGTGCCAACCGGCCGGCGACCGGTTGGAAGCTCAGATCCTCGATAAAATCGCTTGCCTGTCGAATCCGTCTCATCAACATCAGACACAACGCCCATAAAGCTTCTGGGTTTCTCTGCACAAGTGGAAGTATGTGGCTTCCATGCCATAGATAAATTGAGCTTTTCTCCTTTACTTCTAGAGCTGCCGGTAAAGGACCCTCATCGAAAAGAGTAGGGCTCCAGAATACCTGCTCAGGTTGAACCTGTAGCGCGCCGAGGATGCGGCCTTTTGTCGATATCTTCACAACGTTGATGAGTCCCGTATCAACTACAAACAGGTACGGCCAAACATCCCCATAATGAGCTATATATTCATTTCTTTCATAGCTTTTTCGAATTGCGACTTGAGCCAGTTCCAAGTGCTCCTGTTCGCTTAGACCTGCAAATTCCGATACGCCCGCGATCAATTCGGAAATTCTTTCCATCTGTAAACCTCTTTAGATGAGCCCCTCGACTATCTCCAGATTCTTTCCTTAAGGAAATGCAATTTGCCTGTTTTGGTGCCATAAATTATAGTATCCCACCCAATTATCTTCCAAGAGGAGAGAGAAAAGATGAATGAAGTAAGTGACTCGATCGGCGCCCGTCGGACTATGGCTATTCTAGCTGTAGTTTTTGGGCTTTTTGTCGTCATATTCGGACCTTTCCTAATCCAATCCACCTTAGATGTTTTGACGGAAAAGATCGCCAGCCTCATTCCCACACAACCAGGGATGGTGCTTGCTGGGGTTCTGTTGCCAACATTTTTCATCATCTTTCGGGGAATTGATATCGTCGCCGGCATCGCCCTCGTACTAATCGCCTATCCACTTTGGAAAGGAGAAAACTGGGCATGGCCTGTGGCGCTCAGCTGCATCTCCTTTCCAACGCTTTTCGGGATATACACATCCCTGCCATTTTTAGTCCAGTTTGGGAAACCTGCGCCGGCCGCGCTTCTTCTTTTACTGGGCCTGATTACTTTCTGGACGTTTTTGTTTTTGAAGGTGGGCAGTCGCATAGAAAAGACTGCCCGGTTCTTCGTATTCACCATGCTGGGTATTGTCCCTGCACATATCATTGTCCTGGTTAATCACGGCGTGAAGGGATTGATGGAACGCCCTGACAAGCCTATGTTCACCGATCCCATGATAACCATTTATGGATTTGAAGCGCCAATGAACTTCATCGCCTTTGTGATGTGCATCATGGCCATACCGTTATTGGCCTCGCGCAAACAATCCGGTTGGTGGTTGGGGCTGATTGCCGGCGTGACGGTGATTATCGCCAATTATCCAACGCACTTTATCAGAATGCAGACCTCCGATTTCTTAGTCGCAGGTACACTGGGCGTATTGCTCACGATCTCGCTCCTTATTCCAGCTTTCAAAGCGAGTCTGCTCGGGAAGCAGGATCCTGCAACCTAGAAGAGGGAATCCTAACAACCCGGTTCACACATTAGCCGATGGTGGGATCAACACAAGGACACACACAAAAGGGGCTGGAAAATTCAGCCCCTTTTGCTTGGATGGCATGAAAAACAAAGCCCAGCAAAGACAATAGGTTACATAAGCTAAACCTTCCTTCAATACTCAATGGAAAGGACTTCTGGTTGATAGGGTTGACTTTACATTCCCAGTAGTGAGGTGCTTGATCTATTGGCTCATGGTCATAGTAATACCGAGATCGCCGAGAGACTCCATTTGAGCGAGGGTACAATTCGTAACTACGTGAGCGTAATCTTTTCCAAACTGGACGTCGCTGATCGAACGCAGGCAGCGGTTACCGCCATCCGCTACGGCCTAACAGACCTTTCAGATGTGTGATACTCAATCTAGCAATTTCAAGCGATAATATACCAAATAGATCATGAAATCCTTCCGACGAATATTGACATTTGTCAGCCCTTATCGAAAAGAAGCCATCCTCTCTATGGCGCTTCTGCTGGGCGTAGTGGCCGCAGACCTGGCGATCCCGCGCCTGACTCAGCGGATTATTGACGATGGCATTCATAAGCATGATCTGAACACCATTCTTACCACTTCCATCCTGATGCTCGGTGCAGCCGTCCTCAGCGCTGGATTCTCCGTTGGCAATACGGTGTTCTCGGTGCGCGTGGCGCAAGGGGCAGGCGCAGACCTGCGCAGCACCATCGTGCGCAAAATCCAGACCTTCTCATTTGGCAACCTGGATCACCTCCAGACCGGTCAATTGATGGTGCGCACCACCAGCGATGTCAACCAGGTGCAGACGATCGTGCAGATGTCTTTACGGATGCTCACGCGCGCACCGCTCTGGATGATCGGCAGCATCGTGATGCTGATTCTGACCAGTTGGCAGCTTGCATTGTTAATGCTAGCTCTCACCCCCCTGATATGGGGGCTGATCTGGATCATCGGCACAAAAGCCCAACCACTCTTTCTGGGAATTCAAAAGAAGCTGGATAAGTTAAACCAGGTCTTACAGGAGAACCTGGCGGGTGTGCGCCTGGTCAAAGCCTTCGTACGTTCAGAGCATGAAAATAAACGCTTTGATGATGTGAACATCAACCTGATGAACGAGAATATCCGCGTGATGCAGCTCCTGGCCCTACTGATCCCAACGATGATGTTCCTGGTAAACATTGGCATCGTTGGCGTTGTGTGGCTGGGCGGAAACTTGGTCATCCAGGGAGATCTCACCGTGGGTGAGCTCGTCGCTTCGATCAATTATTTATCCTACTCCCTCTTCCCTATGCTGATGCTGGGCGGCATGGTCGGCCCACTTTCCGCTGCCGATGCCTCCGCAGCTCGCATCTATGAAGTGCTGGACAGCACTCCTGATGTCCAGGATCGTTCTCAAATACAGACGCTGGATAGTGTAAAGGGTCGAGTATCTTTCGAAAATGTCTGCTTCAGCTACAACCATGCTTCCGGTGAACCAGTTCTCAGAGATATCAATCTGGTGGCAGAGCCGGGCCAGACGGTCGCCATTCTTGGCGCAACTGGATCGGGCAAATCCAGCCTGGTTAAACTGATACCGCGCTATTACGATGTTGAAGAAGGTTGTGTAACCCTGGACGGCATAGATATCCGCGACCTGCCGCTGGCTCTGTTGCGTGCTCAAACCGGCATCGCGCTTCAGGAGACGGTGCTGTTCAGCGGAACCATACGCGACAACATTCGCTACGGCCGCCCTGACGCCGCAGATGAAGAAGTCATGTCCGCAGCTCAGACTGCTCAAGCCCATGATTTCATCCTGTCGTTCCCAAATAAATACGATACCGTTCTTGGACAAAGGGGGATCAATCTCTCCGGCGGACAAAAGCAGCGGCTTGCCATCGCCCGCGCATGTTTAATTCGACCTAAGATCCTGATCCTGGACGACAGCACCAGCGCGGTAGACGTGGAAACCGAGGTCTTGATAGAAGCGGCACTGGACAAGCTGATGACCGAGAGCACGACTTTCGTCATCGCTCAACGCATCAGTACCGTACTGAACGCCGACAAGATCGTAGTGCTGGATAGAGGACAAATCGTCGCTGAAGGCACCCACGCCGATTTGATGACCTCCAGCCCCATTTACCAGGAAATCTACGATTCCCAATTGGGCGGTGACGGTGGAGGGCGGGATGACTAACCAGGCAACCGCCAAACCTTCTCGTCAACAAGCTCCCCAAGCGGACACCGGTATGCCGGGTCCGGGCGGCAGAGGCGCGCGGGCGCGGATAGAAAAGGCCAGCGACGTACGGGGCACGTTGCGCCGTCTGCTTGCTACACTGCAACCCTATCGCTGGTCCTTTGTGTCCGTGTTCCTTTTCGTAACCATAAGCACGGTGCTGAATCTCATCACCCCCTACCTCATCGGTGTTGCCATAGACAAATCTATCGCCACTCGCGATCTGATAGGGCTTCGGAATATCGCTCTTCTGATGCTGGTTGCGAATATTGGTGTGTGGTTGACCCAATCGGGACAGGGCCTGGTTATGGCCAGGATATCCCAGCGGGCGATGCGCGACCTTCGCCGAAAGTTATTTGAGCATTTGCAGACACTCTCGATTAGCTTCTTTGACCGTCACCCCCACGGCGAGTTGATGAGCCGTCTGACGAACGACATAGACGCCATCAACCGTGTGCTTTCCCAGAATGTAACGGACCTGTTCGCTGGAGTGCTGACGCTGGTCGGGATTCTGGTAATGATGTTTGCGATCAATTTTTGGCTCGCCCTGGGTTCGATGATTATCTTCCCCTTCATGGTTTGGTTAGTTGGTTTTGTGGGCAAGCGCACACGCCAAAGTTTCCGAAAATATCAACAGGACATCGGTAAATTGAACGGCAAGCTTGAGGAGATGATCAGCGGTCAGCGCGTCATCATAGCGTTCAGGCAAGAAACAGCCGCTCTCGCCGATTTCGATGTGTCAAATGAGCAAGTGCGCAAGGTTGGTATTAAAGCACAAACATACGCCTTGTTGATCCCGCCCTTGATGGGCATCCTCAGCAATGCCAATATCGCCATCCTGGCCGGTCTGGGCGGTTGGATGGCACTGCAGGGTTTGGCGACCATCGGCACCATCGTTGCCTTTTATACTTATTCCCGTCGCTTTGCTGCACCACTGCGGCAATTAGGAAACCTTTACAACCAGATCCAGTCCGCCCTGGCCGGTGCAGAGCGCATCTTTGAGATCATCGACGTAGAGCCTGAACTCGCCGATATGCCCGATGCTTTCGCCCTGGATGATATCCTTGGGGAGGTTGTCTTTGAAAACGTCGACTTCGGTTATGTGCCAAATGTGCCCGTTATCAAGGACATGAATCTAACGGCGCAGCCCGGGGAGACCATTGCCTTAGTGGGACCAACCGGGGCAGGCAAAACAACCATGATTAACCTGCTCACTCGTTTTTATGACGTCGACGACGGTGCAATTTCCATCGATGAGCATAACATCCGCCAGGTGCAGAAAGCGAGTTTACGCCGCCAATTGGGAATCGTTCTTCAGGATACCTTTCTCTTTTCCGAATCGGTGATGGAAAATATCCGTTACGGTCGGCTCGATGCAAGCGACGAGGAATGTATCAGGGCTGCGAAATTGGCGGACGCCGATCCGTTCATCCGCCGACTACCCCAGGGATACGACACACAACTCTCCGAGCGCGGCAGCAATTTGAGTCAAGGACAACGCCAGCTGCTGGCCGTCGCCCGCGCCGTCCTCTCAGACCCAGATATATTAATTCTAGACGAAGCCACCAGCAGTGTAGATACTCGCACCGAAGTCCGCATCCAGGCAGCGCTGTCCCGGCTTATGGAAGGACGCACCAGCTTTGTTATCGCCCACCGCTTAAGCACCATCCGCGGCGCTGACAAGCTTCTCGTTATCGACGACGGTCGCATCATCGAGCGCGGCACCCATGATGAGCTGCTGGCGCGAGGTGGTTTCTACCACAAGTTATACATGAGCCAATTCAAGGGGCAGTCGCAGACAGCTCCGTAAGTACTGTAGCTGCCTCCATATCGCATATGAGTTCCATGTTGTGGGTGGAGCCGTGAAGATCTAACCCTTCCATTGCCAGGTATACAATGGAGAAATCATCACTTATGTGCTAAAGTTCCTTGTCCACTGAGCGGAAGATTGATCGCGGAAACGAACCGAGGAGTAATGCGTTGAGTGAGCTTCAGAGGCTGCTAAAAGAGACGAACCCCTTCGCACACTTCGACGATACCCGTTTGGCGGAAATCACCTCGATGGCGCGTCGGCGACGATTTGATAAGGGTGAATTTGTCACCTTGCATGGCGAGCTATGGCCGTATCTGATTCTGGTGAGGGAGGGAACACTTCACGCGGTGAAGGAATCCGAAGAGGGCCGCAATTTGGTGGTACTCACGCTCACCCAGGGTGATGTCTTCTGGGGGTTAAGCTTTTTCGATAAAAATTCGGCAATGCCCGTCTCCCTGCAGTCCGTTAAATCAGGCTCGATGGTATCCTGGTCACGCGATGATTTGCTTCCTTTCCTTATCGCCAACGGGGAGGCACTCTGGTCGCTTTGTGGTTTGCTCGTTATGCGCATGAAACAGGCCAGCAACATCGTGGATAGCCTCGCCTTCCAACCAGTCGCCGGACGTCTCGCGAACTTGATGCTTGAGCGCTATGGTGGTACAGGTGATGATCCGGTGGCGCGCGACCTCACCCTGGATGCGATGGCCGCATATGTCGGGACTACCCGGGAGATGGTGTGCCGGATCCTCTACCGCTTCTCAGACGAGAATCTGATCCATATCACCCGCACGGAGTTCTCGATCACGGATCAAGAAGGACTGTCTGCCTTAGCCGGTCCCCATCAGGCTGACTAGGTATTGAGATCTAGCTATTTCTGACACCCCCCCTATAGCTGAACTCCCCAACCGTTTTCATTGATGACAAAATCAAATCCGCCTCAGGATAACCAGCGCCGATAAGAGATAGCCAGCAAGCCAACTGCAATTGAATTAGCAGTCACTCGCTTCTTTAATGAATGCTCGTTCTCCGCAGAAGAATAGAGCCATTAATTAAAAACCAGCATCCCCTCATCGAGGGGAATATTTGCGTTAAAGCAACAACTTATCGGTGACATTATGTGATACTTGTCACAAGCTCGCAATTCTTATACCAACCTCAGGAGAAGGAAAATGAAAGATACACCACAGACGAATCGTACGATCATGTCGGTCGTGGCAATCCTCATCGGGTTGCTCATGATAGCCGTCATCCCATTCATCGTGCAAACAGCTTTAGAAAGTGTTTTAACCGATTTAACCATCCATATCGAAGCTGGAAACCCGGCTTTTTCAAGTGGGCTGAAGCTCTTTGACCTCTTTTACCCGGTCTGGCGGGCGATTATTTTTGTAGCCGGCATTGCCTTGATCCTCATCTCGCAAGAGATCAGGAAGGGCGAAGAATGGACCTATCCCGTGGCCATGTCCCTTTTAGCGCTGCCGGCAATTGGCGGCATGTTCATGTTCCTGCCCTATATCAGCTGGGTTGAAGGCTTTCCGATCCCCATGATCATCTCAGTCATTGGTTTGATAGGGTACTGGAGCTTTATTTTCCTGCGCAAAGCCGAGACGATTCAGAAATGGACCCTCTTTGGCGCACTGACCTTCATCGGTATGCTGTGCACACATGCCTTCACGATCGGCATCGGCGCTCAACGCACGATGATGACCCGCCCGGGTCACCCCATGTATCAGGATTTCACCTGGTGGCTGTTCAACTGGGCTGGCGAGGTTAACTGGGTAGCGGTCATCCTACTGTTCATGTCCATCCCCCTGCTGGCTGTTGGCAGACGCAAAGGCTGGTGGTTAGCCGTTATTGGCACGACTGCTATCTTGGCGATTGATGTATTCACTCAAATCTTCCGCACGAAAACGCTGGACTACCTCTATGGTTCACTGCTCGCCCTCGGTGTGCTGCTCTTCACCGTGCTGCCGTACTTTAAGAAACATTTGATTCGCGAAGAATAACGCGTAGAGGAGGAACCGTGATCTATCGTTGGTCACGGTTCCTGTAATCCATTAAAATACCCGGTGGTATTGTGAAGCCCGACGGGGCGCAGCGCACATACGCTTCAACCCCGTTAGCAGATTAAGAGAATTACACATGGTTGCACATTCCTCTTCACCCAATTTCCAAGGAGGCTCGTAATGAAAGGCAACTATAAATTAGGAACAGCGCTGGCCATCGTCGGCATCTTGACGACGGTGCTTCTTATCATCCTTCTAGCAAGCATCTACATGCCGACTGTTGAAGGGAAAATTATTGAGGGTCGCCCGGACGAAGCCATCACCGTGCGTATTGTCTTCGCCTTATTAGGATGGGTGGGAATGACCGCCGGGGCATTATGGATCGTCGTACTGTACGGCTTCCAGAACAATAAGGAATGGGCTTGGGGCTTGGGTAGTGTTGCTGCGATGATGCAGATCGTTGCCGGTTTCTTCCCCATCATCCCGCCCGCCAGCATCGGCATGTCCTTTCCCACAATCTGGGTGTTCTTGATAGCCTTCGCCCTGTGGTTTGGCATACTTTTTGTCGGCGGCGTGCAGAAGAAAATTTTCATCCTGGCGTTCTTCAGCGGACTAGCTTATATACTGACGTTCATTGATGGTGTTGGGGCAATCTCTCGCTACCAGACAGTCGAGCAAAGTTTCATGGTTGGTATGTACGCCGTAGGCCAAATGGTCAACTGGTGGGGAGCAGCAGCCTGGGTGGTGTTCATCTTCGCTTTGATTAAAGGCAAATCCTGGACTATCCCCATGGGCATCTTCGCCGCTTCAATGTCTATCTTCGGGGGTATTCCTGTAGGCCTCACAGATGTAGTCCGGCTTGGACGCTTCTCCATGTTCCTACCGGCGCCGATCATCAGCGCTGTGCTGCTTGTGGTTCTATTGCTGCCGGGAACGAGGAAGCTCATTGAAGAAAATCAGGTGGGGATTAATACGGGGTAAGATTCTGTCGACCTGCCTGTAAGTAAACTTGCTCTGCCAAGAGCTGAAGATCCGTATAGAGATAACCCACATGATTGGCGAGCCGATCTTCCTCCCCTGGCTATGACGGAGGAAGTGACTTTTGAACATCTCTAACCTCCCGTAGGTTTTGAACCTGCGGGAGGTTTAGTCTTATACCTCAAGGAGCAGGCTATGCCTACGTCCGGACGCAGAGTAGAGACGCAGCATACTGCGTCTCTACGGAGAGGGTATTTGGAATGTAGCCAACTCGTCTTATTAATCAGACTGACCAACAGCTAGTTATATGCCTTGCGAATGACCTCGTCCGTCATCGTAGGTTCAACAAGTGGTGTCCACGATGCCTCATCCCAGGTGCCCAGAAGCGTATGCATCTCAAGATACTTCTCCGGAATGGGGTGCGTGCCCACAACAACATCGACGCCGTATCTATGCTCAAGAAAGGATTTAAAAGTCTCAATATACGGGCATGGCGGGTAACCGACGACCATGCCTGTCGCCAGGTGGATCACCTGTGCTCCATTTTTTACCATTTCTTCGCCGGCATATTCAATGTTGCCACCTGGACAGCCATCACATGTGGTGTACCCGACCAATTCGATTTCAGTGTCTGCGTAGATGCTGAATGCGCCTTCTCTTTTCTTCATTGAGCGAAGGCATTTTCCCCCTGCACATCGACGGTATCGATCGCAGATAATAATGCCGATATTTGTTTTCGAAGTCATGAGCTTCTCCCTTAATGTGGATTAACGCCTCGTCCCCTCATTTGTCAGCAGTATACACAAAGCAGACCATTCTTACACACAAGCGAGGGGGGTTAAACGCAGAAAGCAGCAGAGAGCCTTCCGTTGAAGGCTTTCTTATCAGGCTCAACGGCTCTTATCTCCATGCGGGTGTATGCGCCGTAGATAGAAGCTCTTCCCTAGATGCTGCAGCTCTACCAACTTACCCTGCTGGATGAGCTCGGCAACGAGATCCCAACTCGATCCCGCCTCTTTGAGCAGATGGCGCAGTGCATCCTCGCGCATGGGGTGCACAGCGGTAATGCTCAATATGTCCTCCTCGGCATCCCCAGTCGAGGAAAATGCGTTCCCTTCATAACCCAGTAGAAGCTCGACATGATCCACCTTTTTACCAACAAGTTGGTAGGCCAGATTAATGGACTCCTCATTCACAGCCCGCACCCAGTCCTCCGCTGGAGGCCGCGTGGGAATGGAGAGGTAAGCTATGGCAGGCTGGACCTCGCCGAGGAATTCCGCGATTTCAACCAAGTCATCCTCGTTGTCATTCACCCCCTCCACGAGCATCGTCTCGGTGACAAAGTCGCCCTTGAAATCATCGGCGAATGTCCGTATACCATCCAGAATAGCTTGTAGAGTGAGGCTGCCGTGAGGTCGGTCTATCTGTCGCCACGTTGGGAGACGCACAGCATCCACCTTCAACGACACCCAATCGGCGCTCATGAGTTCAGCGCGCACATCTTCACGCCATATCAGGGAGGCGTTACTTATAACGGCGATACGAATACCCAGCTCGCGCAAGGCAGCGATCTCAACGCCTAAGTTGAGATCCAGCGTTGGTTCGCCATCGGGAACGAAGGTCAGATAATCGATGGCCTCGTCTTGGTCCAGAGCACTGGTCACCTTGTCACGGACCACGCTGAGAACTTCCTCTGGTTCATAGAAAGGCTGACGCTCAACCTGCATCTTGATGGTGCGCCCCAACTGGCAGTAGACACAGGCGTACGTGCATATCTTCGGTGGGATATTATTAATGCCCAGGCTCCGTCCCAGGCGTCTTGATGGAACCGGGCCGAATGCAATCATCTCAACAGCACTTCCATTTCAATGATGGTGATGCTCGTCCTCCAGCGCCCCACCCATTTGCGCAAGAGCGGCTTCCAGGGCACGGTTTGCACCCTCCATCTGTGCCGCGGCATCAAGAATGTTCTGCTTAGCCTCTCCTGCTTTGTCTGCCCACTCCCGAAACTCGGCTAAGTGCCCAGCATTGTGCTCGATCCAGTGCGGCAGGAGGATGCGCAGCTTGTCTTTTTCCGTCTTGACGTTCATAAGCCTATATCCTTCTCTCCATCTAGCGGGACCAAGGTGACGGTGTGTTTCAGGAAATCCAACGCCGTAACTGAAGCGCGCAGCGCCACCGGTTCTTCAAAGAACCGAGAAACCTCTACCTGGTCTCCATCGATCCGTAAATAGATCACGTCTTCCATGATGACTTCTTTGTGTTCGTCACGCATTAATATGATCTTCGCTTGACACATATTCCCTTCCTTCTAAGCTACTGATTAACTCTGCGAAGCGCTGCGCTTCTTGGCCGCTTCCATCTCTCTGATAATCTTTTCCGCATCACTCATCAACTTCGTTGCCTTGAGATATGTTCCCTTCAGACTGGAGATAGTCAATGCAGGATCTTCGTGAATGATCCCAATAGGCTCAATCCCACCATCAGAGAGTCTCTCGCGCAGATAGCTCTCCATCTCATCATCCCTGATGCGATTCAATATCGTCATAACACCTTTAACTTCCGCTTCCCTGAAAATCTTTTGCGCAATCTCCACAAGTTCTGGGCTTTCAAGATGACTCGTCGCCGGTAATTGGCCAGCGTTGAGCTTTTCCACCATTTCCTTCATGTGGATCGCCATCTGGATCGAAGCACTGGTGGGATCAACAACAACAACTACCCAATCCAGACTGGTTATGGCTCCCCTGGCGGAATCCTCAAAACCCGCCTTGAAATCCACTAATGTAACTAGGGATTTTCGATCCGTCAGCAACCTGAAATCCCTGGCGATTTTGTTGATCGGACCATCGCAGCCTGCGCCCGGCCCCATACCCGCAATCTTCCCGGCAGATAGGTAGGTGATCCCCTCAGGAGTTTTTGAGTAGAACCTGGTAGATAGTTGATCCAGCGAAACCTCCGCACCAATTAACGGCGTAGGATCGTCCACCGGGCAACTTACCATCCCCCCACTGAAAACCATTCCCCCGAAGTAATCAATCAGGGAATCGGGCGGATGGTCAACTCCCAGAACTTTATGCAGACCTATATTTGTGGAATCAGCATCGAGGACACAGACCTCATACCCCTGCTTCCGCAGAACCTTGGCCATCAAGACCGATGTAGTTGTTTTTCCCGATCCCCCCTTTCCAAACACACCGATCCTTTCCCCTGCCAACGTTCGTTCGCCCTCGGCCATGACACCGCTCCCATCTTCCTGTTCTCTCAGCGCGTAGACAATCCTCTTCTCAGGTCCTATTATTCTATTGAGAACCTACTTTAGGTTTCAATGGTCAATGCATGGCCTCCATCAGGCGCGCATCATCGCCTCGCCGCACTCAGGGCACTTCTTCTCGTAGCAAGGCTGCCCGGCTACATGCTGTACTTTATGTCCACATTTCGGGCAGACGCATTCCCCATCAGGACCGGCTGCATCGGCTCCCCCCATACGACCAGACCCGTCTTTTCGTCCTTGTCCGCCGCCCCTCCCTTGACCTCTTCCTCGACCTCGAAACATAGTTACGCCTCCTGCTATCTCCAGCTAAATAGGATTTTTCCACTCTCGATGTACTCAATTCTTCCCTTCTTAATCGTGATGACCACCCTCATGAGCGTGCTTAATACTCTCCCGGCAGGGTTCAGCCAGGGTCATGCCGCCTCCGAGGTACTTATTTAACACCAGCTGCACAGTTCCGGAACCGCCAGTTGCCGGCTTAATTCCATATTGCTGGAAAAAGTCGATCGCTCTGCGGCCCATTCCACCGCTGATCATCACATCCGCTCCCTGGTTGTGTATGAATTCAGGCACCATTCCCGGTTCGTGTCCCGCGAAGAAAGGATTTTCGATCACCTGGATCTCCTGTACTTCCTCTCCTTCTACATCCGCTAGTACGAAATATCGGCAGCGGCCAAAATGGTGGCTGACCACACTGTCAAACCCGTTGTTATCTTCAACTGAAATGGCAATTCTCATTTTTTTATACCTCCTGATTGATAAGTACGGTTAATTCCTCGGCTGCAATGTAGCCTTCTATTAAGATTTCTTGATCGGTGACACCTGGGACTTCAGCGACAGCCTGCTTTATCCGGGTGGCCAGGGAAACAGCGAGTGGGCAGAGCAGTGACGAAGGTCGAAAGGTATAACTAACCTTCCCTTCACAGTCGACAGTGAGATTTTCGATCAACCTCATCCGCATCACGTCAACGTTCGTCTCGGGGTCGATGACCTCTTGCAGGCGAGCAATGACTGCCTCCTGCAATGGAGAAGGGGCTTTCTCGTTCATCACTCCAGCTCCCTTAATACAGAAAGCACTCGCTTCCAGATTTCTCGCAGCGCCTGGCTGGCATCTCCATCTGCCTCATAGGCTGTCACTGGATCACCGTTTGCCATAGCCCTGGTCACATTCAAATCGTACGGGATCGAACCAATCACCTCAATCCCGTGTTCGTGACAATAGGTCTCGATCTCCTTTGTGCCTTCCGCGTATAGATCCGCCTTGTTTACACAAACGATCGACTGTACGCCAAAGTGTTCCGTCGTCTGTAAAATCCGTCGCATGTCGTGTACACCAGCCACCGACGGTTCGGCGACGATTAATGCCAAATCCGCCCCAGAAGCGGCCGAGATGACCGGACAGCCAATACCTGGCGGCCCATCCACGATCACCAAATCATAGGCATCATCCAGCGCCAGCAGTTTGGCGTGCTGTTTTATCAGCGTCACCAATTTTCCGGAGTTCTCCTGCGCCGGATACAACGCAGCGTGGAACAACGGCCCGTAACGGCTCTCTGATCGGTACCACTCCCCTGCGATCTGATCCGTCAGCGAGATTGCTTCATCCGGACAAACGTATACGCAGGCGGCACAACCCTCACAGGCAATCGGATCTATCTTATAGACACCGTCAGTTTCGTGGATGGCCTCGAAGCGGCATACATCCACACACTCACCGCACCCGCTGCACACTGCCTGGTCGATTGCCGCAACTTTCCCTCCCCAGAAATCTTCCTGTGCAATCTTTCGTGGAGCTAATACCAACTCCAGATTGGCGGCATCCACGTCAGCGTCTGCGAGCACGATTGAAATCTTTTGTGTCCCTTCGGCAGCCAAATGTGCGAGGGCAGCGGCAACGCTGGTTTTCCCCGTGCCTCCCTTACCACTTAAAATCACAAGCTGCTTCATGATCTTCGCGCTTTCGCATCGTTGGAAGGGCGGGTTCCCATCGCTTGCGGGAGAGCTTCATCCTGGCGACTGTCAATCAAGGACTGAATTTGAGCATACAGTTCGCGAAACTGGGGGAGGTATTCCGGGAACGCCTCGACAAGCGCCTCCCCGCGCGCGACGGCTTTACCAATACGTTGGTCCAGCGGGATTCGCATCAGGATGGGTATTCCTTCTTTGCGGCAAAATTCTTCTACACCATCATCTCCAACCCCATCGCGGTTTACCAACACACCTGCGGGGATGCCGAGCTCACGCGTAAGCTGAATAGCCAATCTCAAATCGTGTAAACCGAAGGGGGTCGGCTCGGTCACCAGGAGTACGAAATCTGCTCCCTGGATCGTTTCAACGACCGGACATGAATTGCCCGGCGGAGCATCACGGATGATTGTGCGTCCTTCCGGAAACGGTCGCCATCGCTTAAGTTCGCGGATGACCGGCACGGCCATCGGCTCACCAACATTTAGAACGCCTTGAGCGAAGTAGATCCCGTCTTTTGCCGGTCCTGCTTCTAACACCCCCAGCAGATTCGGGACTTCTTCGATGGCCCCCTCCGGACACTGGAGGGTGCAGCTGCCACAGCCATGACACAACTCAGGAAATACGAGTACCTTTCCCCCCATCACCACGATCGCGTGGTATTGGCAGACCTCAGCGCATCGACCGCAGCCTGTGCAGCGGACCGCGTTTACTTCGGGAATAGGCAGCCCAATTTCCCTGCGTTGATCAAATTGCGGCTGCAGGAATATGTGTGCGTTTGGAGCCTCGACGTCGCAATCAAGGAGCACCGGTGAGATGTCCGCAATCGCAAGAGCCAGGCTGGTAGCCACAGTCGTCTTGCCGGTGCCACCTTTTCCACTGGCAACCGTGAGGATCATCGCCGGCGACCACCTTTTGACCGTCGTCCTCCATGGTGCGCTGGTCCAGTGCTGCCGGTGACCCTCTCGAGGCGCTCGGCCAGGAAATCGTCTACCAGCGTCTCAGCCTGCCCTTCTTGGGCCGAATACATTTGGATGCTCGCCGCATCTAGGGCAGTGGAAGCATTGGGCCCGAAATCCCCACTGACAACAGCCTCAACGCCCTGATTTGCAAGGAACTGAGCTGCTTGAGTTCCCGCTCCTCCTCTGGCATCTGCTGCCGGGTTTGGAAAGGACTCCCACGCTCGGGTTTCAGTGTCCACAATAATAAAGTAGGCACATCGCCCGAAACGACGTTCAAGTTGCGTTTCAAATTGTGGGGCTCCCCCCGTGATTGCCAGTTTCATTTCCATCCTCCGATTTTCTTAGTAAGCGCCCCTGCCAAAAGCAGTGGCGCCATAATCCATTTCATAAATTGCATCATGGTTCACGCATATCTTCCTGATCTTTATATTCACTCAAGAGATGGTTGATTTCCCCCCGTGTTCTTCGCAAGTCTTCAATCCATACTGTGAGTTGTCGCTTGCCCTCGTTGTGGAGAACATAGACACGGCGCCGCGGTCCCTGGCTCTCTTCATCCCAGCTTGACTGGATCCAACCAGCTTCTTCCATCTCTCGCAGAGCCCTGTAGACTAGAGTCGGGTCAACCTTTTCACGGTCGAAGCCAAATCGTTCCAACTCATCCAGTAGGGCATAGCCGTGCGCCTCACCTCGCTGCAGTAGAAGCAGCAGGCAGGGCTGCAGGAATTGCATAACCCGCCGCCGCTTTCTGCCCCGGCCGCGTCCCCTAGATCGCCCCTCACGTGCATCCCTTCTGTTCATTAATTAACAGTTTACCCAACTAATGACCTATAGTCAATAGACAGGAAGTCAATTTAGAAAAGAACGGGGGATTCTAGTGATAGTTAGCGCGCCTGATGATTGTTCGCCCAACTGTGGCCTTGGGCTGTTATACTTGTCGTTTGTGCAATCTGACGAAAAAAACCTGATACTCATGTTAACATCCAATAATCAAATATCGATCGAGAGAAACAATTTATCGCGGCATTTATTTGTTGAATTCAGACATTATCTAACACCTGAAACCTATCGTCTGTAAAGAGGTTGTTTATGGATTTTCTACTAACCCTGCTTGATTTTTTTCTTCACCTGGACGTACATCTTGGTGAGATCATCCGCAATTATGGCGGCTGGACCTATGCCATCCTATTTTTGATCATTTTTATGGAAACAGGGTTTGTTGTGACTCCCTTCCTGCCAGGAGATTCCTTGCTGTTTGCCGCTGGCACTTTTGCCGCCCTGGGCTCACTCAACCCTGTTCTCCTCTTTTTCCTACTCTTTTCAGCGGCCGTACTAGGGGATACCGTTAATTATTGGATTGGGAGCGTGGTTGGCATGCGCGCTTTTGAGAAGGAGCGCCGCTTTTTAAATCGGGAGCATCTTGAAAAGACCCAAAGATTCTATGAGAAACATGGCGGAAAGACCATCGTACTGGCTCGTTTTATCCCCATCGTCCGCACGTTCGCTCCATTCGTCGCCGGGGTGGGCACAATGGAATATCGGAATTTCGTGTTTTACAATATTTTTGGCGCTTTCCTTTGGACCTCTCTTTTTGTTTTCGGTGGCTATTTCGTCGGCAATATCCCTGTTGTGAAAGAGAATTTTGAGATTGTCATCATCGTAATCATCTTGATATCTGTACTGCCGATGGTCGTTGAATTCATTAACTCGCGCCGTGAACGAAAATCTGTGTAACCGACAGGGCAATAATAAAAAAGCGCGAACACTCAGGTCTAGCGCACCCTTCCCCCATTTTCATCAGGCCCCTCTTCATAGACTGAGCAAATCTAGCCCCACTTCGATGCGAATAACACGAAAAGTGCTGCCCCTTAGGGACAGCACTCCGTTCTCAACTTGAGGAACTTGAAGGAATTATTTAAAGGCAATTAATTCCTGGGTCAACCTACCCTTCTTTCGCAAATTGCCGGTCAAGAATTTCAGCCAATGTCGGCTGACCTATCTCCTGGAGTTCATAGCGCACGCGCTGGCTGGGCTGCTTGATCTTGATGACGCGCTGTAGATCTATGGGGGTGCCCACGATGACCAAGTCGGCAGGCGTGCTGGCAATCGTCTCTTCGAGATCCTTGACTTGTTTTTCGCCATAGCCCATCGCCGGCAGCAGCACGCCAATATCGGGGTATTTCTCGAAAGTTTCTTTGATAGAGCGCACAGCGTAGGGACGCGGATCGATAATCTCCGCCGCGCCGAAACGTTCAGCGGCAACAGTGCCAGCTCCGAACGTCATCTCGCCATGCGTCAAGGTCGGTCCATCTTCAATCACAAGCACGCTCGCACCGGCAATAGCGGTGGGATCTTCTACGGTAATCGGAGAAGCGGCGTAGACAACAGTAGCCTTGGGGTTGAACGACCGAATATTGTTTTGGACAGTGCTGACATCGGCCATGTTTGCTGTATCAACCTTGTTGAGGACGATAACATCCGCCATACGCAGGTTGACCTCACCAGGATGATAATCAATCTCGTGCCCGGCACGATGCGGGTCGGTCACCACGATTTGAAGATCAGATTTGTAGAAAGGAAGATCGTTGTTACCGCCATCCCATAGGACGACATCAGCCTCTTCTTCCGCGCGCCTTAGAATCTCCTCATAATCAACACCCGCATAAACCACGACCCCCCGGTCGATATGCGGTTCGTATTCCTCGCGCTCCTCTATCGTACATTCATGCTTGTCCAGATCATCATAATCAGCGAAACGCTGCCAGATCTGTTTGCGCAAATCACCGTAGGGCATCGGGTGGCGAATAACGACAACGCGTTTCCCCATAGCTTGAAGAATGTCGCTTACGCGGCGAGTCGTCTGGCTTTTTCCGCAGCCGGTACGCACAGCGCACACAGAGATCACGGGTTTGTTGGATGCTACCTGGGTTGTCTTCGGCCCCATCAGGCGATAGTCCGCCCCTGCAGCGAGAACTTGAGAAGCCTTGTGCATCACTTCCCGATGTGGAATATCAGAATAGGCGAAAACTACCTGGTCGATCTTTTGATCGCGAATGAGGGCATCGAGTTCGTCCTCAGAATAAATAGGAATACCCTCGGGGTAAAGTTCGCCTGCCAGTTCCGGAGGATAGACTCGCCCTTCAATATCTGGGATTTGAGTCGCAGTGAAGGCAGCCACTTCGTATTGGGAATTGTCTCGAAAATATACATTGAAGTTGTGAAAATCGCGGCCAGCAGCGCCCATGATGAGTACACGAGTTCGTTCCATAGTTAGTATTATCCTTTGTATGTGAATTCTGTTTTTTTATCTCTGCATTATTACGAACACTTGCCAAGAGATTTTCATTCTTCAGCCGACGCGGAATTACCGGAAGGCAGTTGCCTATTATATTCGACTCGGCGGGAAATGGTTTTCGAGACACTACACGCAGGCTTGGCATTAGGGATTGACCGGAGCTAGCAGACTTCCTCGCTTCGCACCTGGGATGGCTGCATCAAGACGGACCGTCGACGGCGATTGAAATCATTTAATACTCACACTTGCACTTCGATGTGCCCCGCCCCTTTCGCCGTCACCTGACCGATGCGCGCTGCAGCTTGTACTCCCCGCAGCTGCAGTGCCGCCAGCAGATCATCGACACGGCTCTCTGGCAAGCTGATTAAGAGCCCTCCGGATGTTTGCGCGTCGGCGAGGATTAGCTGCTCCACTCGTGAGATGGCGGGCGCGAATGTCACGTGGTCAGAGACATACGTCAGGTTATTGAGCGTACCGCCGGGCACAGCCCCTGCGCCGGCCAGGTCCCACGCAGCGGGCAATGTGGGCACTGCGCTCGCGGAGAGGGTCACATCCACCTGGCTGCCTGCAGCCATTTCACGCAGATGCCCGAGAAGTCCAAAACCCGTAATATCCGTGCATGCGTTTGCCCCGACTTCCACCATCGCTTCACAGGCTGAGCGATTGAGGGTTGCCATCAGCTCGCCGGCTTCCCGGGCGATACTTTCGTCAGCCAAACCACTCTTTACAGCGGTGGAGATGATGCCGACACCGAGCGGCTTGGTGAGGATAAGTGCATCTCCCGGCAGGGCTGCGCTGTTGGGGATCACGTGATCGGGGTGAACAATTCCGGTAACAGCCAAACCGAACTTTGGCTCTACGTCTTCAACCGTATGTCCACCGATAATGCTGATACCAGCCTCGGCAGCCTTATCATGCGCGCCGCGCAGGATCTCTTCGAGAACCCATAACGGCAGACGCTTATCGGGAAAGCCGACGATGTTCAGCGCAAACAACGGGCGGGCGCCCATCGCATAGATATCGGAGAGCGAGTTTGCCGCGGAGATGGCACCGAACATATAGGGATCATCTACGATGGGCGTAAAGAAGTCTACCGTCTGGACAATCGCGATTTCATCGCTGACACGATAGACTGCGGCGTCATCTGCCGTGTCCGTCCCGACGAGAACATCAGCATCCATCGCCGGGGGAAGAGCAGCCAGTATTTCCTCCAATGCCTGGGGGCGCAGTTTGCACGCGCAACCAAGGCCGTGCGTATAATGCGTGAGCTTGTACTCGCCCTTCTCGAGCGTGCCTTCCGCAATACTTTCGGCTGACCCTGGCAGCAAACGTTGGGCAGCCTCAGACACGATACCGGCAGCCTTATCGATGTCCTCGGATGACGTGCCTCGCCCCACCGAAAAACGGATCGTGCCCATCGCCCAGTCGATCGGCACCTGCATCGCTTCAAGCACGGCTGATACGTCAATGCCATCTGCGTGGCAGGCGGCTCCAGCTGAAGCCGCCACTTGCTCTCCAATCTCCGCTAGAAGCGTGTTGGCTTCGATGCCACGGAAGCTCAAACTCAGCGTGTTGGGCAGGCGTTTCTGGGGGTGGCCGTTTAACTTGAACACCTGCTCGCCCAACGCCGCCACGAAAGCATCGTGAAGACGATCGCGCATCGCCAGGAAGTGTGCCCCGTTCTTGTCCAGATCCCGGGCGGCCAGCATACAAGCCCGGCCCAAGCCGACGATGCCGAGCACGTTCTCGGTCCCAGGTCGGCGATCGCCCTCGTGGTCTGCGCCGTGAAGTTGTTTAGCAAGCGCGGTGCCGCCGCGGATATAGAGCGCACCGATCCCTTTGGGCGCGTATACCTTATGCCCGGCGATCGACAACAAGTCCACCCCGAGCGCGTCTACATCTACCGGGATTTTTCCAATCGACTGGGCGGCGTCGGTGTGCATCAAGGCGCCGTGCTGGTGGGCTATCGCGGCGAGTTCGGCGATGGGCTCAACTGTGCCCACTTCGTTGTTGGCATGCATCACGGTCACGAGTACCGTGTCCGGCGTGATAGCCCGCTCCAGGTCGGCAGGATCGACGAGGCCATGCTCATCGACATCCAGAGCTGTCAAACGGAACCCCTGCTTTTCCAGCCACCAACAGACCTCGGTGACCGCTGGGTGCTCCACGGCCGACGTGATGATATGGTTGCCCCGTTCCCGAAGCGCCAGCGCAGCGCCCTTGATCGCGTAGTTGTTGCTTTCAGTGCCGCCGCTCGTGAAGATCAATTCCACGGGCTTGCAGCCGATCAGCGCGGCAACATCAGCGCGTGCAGTCTCGATAGCCCGTTTGGTGACAACCCCGTATGGGTGACTGCTCGAGGGATTTCCGAAGTGCTCATAGAGGTAGGGTGCCATTGCTTCGGCAACCTCCTGGGCGATGGGTGTAGTGGCGTTGTAATCCAAATAGATCGTGTCCATATCTCCGACCTGCCAATTCTCTAAGAGATGTGGGCGATCGCTTAGAGCCTTCGATAATGCATATCAACGGGTTTTACGAATTATTCCACGTTGCACTCGGTTGAACAACCCAGGCAAACGCCGCTCCTGGTGATTGCCCAAACATCAATGGGTTCGTCTTGGTTTAGGAGGATGACTAAATAAGGACCGCCCCGACCACGATTGGGCTGTACCTTAGCGTTCACACACAACAAACCGATCTCTTGATACAGATGGGCCAAACTTAACTAGGGGGCAGCATTTCTGGAGAGAATCCGCTCTTCAAATTCGCTCGAACCAGGCGGAAGATCATTACCACTGTCTCAAGAGACGTGATGATCAGCGCCACGCCAAACCCTAATCGGAACGCCTCCATTCCGATAACCTGCCAACCACCGTTGATAATATCAGGGAGCAGTTCAAGTGTTGCGAAAAAACCGGTCGATCCGTGTTCCGCCAGCCAGGCAGTGTGTCCTTGAACCAGCAGGAAAAGGATGGCAACACTCAGTAAATTAGCGGCAATTTTTGCGATCCTTGTGGTTGTCCCCCAACGCCCTTGCCAGAGCAGGTAGATATCCAACCCGATGCCGAACAATAGCGAAAAAGTGATCAATCCAATGTACTGGGCGATCACCGGATTGGTAAAGAGTTCGCTGCCGAAAGTCGTCACGAACCCAACGCTCTCTGGGAAGAAACCCAGGACGACCAGGAGTATGATGCCCATCGTGATGCCGAAAATTCTCTCACCCCTGTTAACGGTTTCAGACTCGCTGATCTCGGGGAGGCTGTCCGGATCCCAGGGTTCGTCTTCAGTTTCGGGATCGACTTCAAACCACTGTAGGATCACAAATACGATGACCAACATTCCTAAAGCAGCTGGAATGCTATTCAGCAGACTTACCACGGCCTGCAGAGGGGCAAATGGTTCTTGAGCGATAAAGTACCCAATCCCCCAGGCCAGCAACTGCGCTCCCAGTACCGCTGCCAAGACAATCCCGGCAACCAGTCGGAACAACGAGTATAGCGGGGGTCCGATCAGATACTGTCCCTCGGGATAGTAGGAGGCCGCCACGACTTTGGGGGGACCAAACTCTTTCAGCAACTCGACAACCTCATCTTCGGTCGGCTCACGACCCGCTCGGTCTTCCAACGCGTCGATCAGCGAGGAACGCAGTTCGGCTTGGATATCAGACCGGTTCTTGCGCGGCAGGTGCCGCCCTACCTCATAGACATATCGATCAATCAGACTCATTATTTTCTCCTCTCATGGATGTTCCGTCCAGCAAACCATCCACTACAGTTGTCAGATCGCGCCACTCTACACTCAGCAATTCCAGCAGCCTCGAACCAGCCGGGCTGATCACGTAGTAGCGTCGAGGGCGCGAGCCTTCAACATTCCATTCGCTCTGCAGTAGCCCCTGGGATTCAAGCCTCCTCAGCAGTGGATAGAGCGTTCCCTGCTCGATGCCCAGTCCGCGCTCAGCCAGGTTGTTAATTAACGCATACCCGTATTTCGCCTCCTTTAGCTGGCTGAGTGTGGCCAAGACCAGGATGCCTCGGCGGAGTTCCTGCGTAAGCTTTGCGTGTAGTTCATGCAGCTCTTTTTCTTTCATCATGCTTCGCATTATACTGTGTATTACATTGTATTGTCAAGTTAACAATATTTTCTATTACACATCTGTTCGTTCTATTAAAAAAAAGGCGCCCTCGCTGGCGCTTCTGCTCTTGCATAAGCTGTACTTACCTTTTCACATCTTACTTCTACTTAATGGACTACTCGTTCCGGTCACAGTAAAGCTGTACCGCCTCGCGCACGAAGGCCGCCCCACCCTCACGGATCCTCTCATAATTGATGGCGAAACGAGGATCATGGACCCAGTTATCTGCTAAAACGCGCAGGAAGTTGAACTCGCAGGTGTAGAAGTATTGATTGAGATAAGTGTGATATTCGCCTATTGCAGCCTGGACATCCGGGTCAGCAGGGGAAGCATCGGGATTCTCACTGACCATTCGAACCGTCAGCCGCCCACCCTCCGCCTTGATGGCTTCTTTCCGCTCTTTGGAATAACTGGACCACTTCGCCTGCGACTCGGCATACTTGGGGTCATCCCCCCACCGCTCGCGGGCTTCATCTTCATATCGGCTTTCGTTGAAACCTTCGAAAACATCCTTATCCGACATGGTTCCATCTCCCTTTAATGATGCAACTGTTTTGTCGAGCGTATCGATCAGCTTCTCCAGCCTTTGCAGCTTAGTCTGCAATGACGAACGGTGATTTTCCAATGCGCTCATCATGTCGAAATTCGGCCCATTCATGATGAGCTCGATCTCTTTCAAGGGCACATCCAACTCACGGAAGAACAGGATCTGCTGTAAGCGCAGCAGGCTATCTTGATCGTAATAGCGATAGCCGTTATCCCCGATTAGGGCTGGATCCAATAACCCGATCTCATCGTAGTAGCGGATCGTTCGTGCTGTAACACCAGCCAGATCGGCGATTTCTTTAGTCGTGTATGCCATGATGTCACTCAACAGCGCCGATCATACACCTTAACGTTACGTCAATGTCAAGCACGGATTGAAGAACCCCGAAATAGGTGTCCGAAGCGTTCTCGCTTCGGACACATCCTCTCCCTAGATTGATTAAAAGCCTTTGTTAGTCGAGTATTAGTCGAAGAGTTGTAAGGGTATCGGTGAGCGAGAGGGTGATCATTCCCTTTTCCACTTCCAACGGTTTCAGATCCCGTTCCCGGGCATCACACAGCGAGGCTGCTTTTATTGGTCCCTGCGGGAGGTGAATGGTGACCGATGACTGTGGAATCTGATAAGCGCGCAGACGCAGGATGAATCCCTCTCCTCGATGGGCAGCTTTAAAGGCCGTAACCCGAACTGGCTTGGGCGCGTTGATTTCGATCTGTCCCTGGACATGATCTTGATAAAGGAAGGCATCCTTCTTCCCCAAGTAGCGATCCTTCACTTGATCGGCGATCGCATCTAATCTGTTTTCCCTCCAGCCACCATCTTTTGTGTAGCCAAAAGCATATTCAAACGCGCATGGCTGTTTCTCAAACCCCTTAGCAGGATTAGCCGGGATACCCATTACCCCGAATGCTGTTTCGTGCAAAGCATTGCGCAGGGCGACGAACTCGACAGCTTCGCCCTGAAGACTGGCGACCGCAGTAGGCTGGGTAGCGAAGAAGGCAAAGCCCGGTTGATCGGGATTACTGTGTGCATGCGCGAAGGACTGCATCGACCAGTAGGTTGGGCGGTAGTTCTTTTCCAGGGGACGCTTCACCACACCGCCAGGTTGAGCCATCGTCAATTCTTGATGAGGGGCGGCAGGATGGAAGCGGATGGTCATCGTGCATTTCGCGGGCGCTCTTCCAGTAATCCGTCCAAATACAAGAGGGGAATCTGCAAAGAACAAGGCTTCCCGCAGAAAGGTTTCTCCTCTAATTTCGATCTTACTGCTCACCCGCAGACAATCTTCTTCTTCATCGACACTTAAAGCGATAAACTGGTCGCTGGCTGCGTTTAGCTTTTTGAAGTGCCCGCCTTTGAACTCATGCCCCATACGCCATAGACCGCCGGAATCGGCATAAGTGACAACGTCGTTGGAGATGCCACCGAATATTTCCTGACCATCAAACACCCCACGCGTGATGCAACCACCCCGGTTCTCGTCCAGTTCGATCTGATAGTGCGGGGTGTTGATACAGACGATGTGATTTTCCTTATCCCAGAGCGGCATTTCCGATTTCGTTTTTGGAGACGCCCAGCGTGACTCCAATGGCGAGAGCTGCTCACAAAGTCTTTTCGTATGGTCAAGAATGCCTTCCAGCCAGGGGTAGGATTCGGCCTCCATGACGGCATCGGGGGAGGTGCCGGTGATGAGATCATGGTGATTGGATACCGCCAGGGACCACCAATCTTCTGCAAGCTGCTCTTGAATGTGTGCATCTTGACCTTCCAGAAAAGCTAATCGTTCCGTTAATACCAGTTGATCAAGTGCTTGATGTGCGATCTTTTTTAAATAGGGGCGGGCAGTGTAAAAACCAGTCCAATAGGGATTAGGATCCAACGCTTGAACAATGGGCAGTTGATCCCGATGGCAATCCACCAAATCAAGGTAGTCATCAAGCGTGGCATTCACCGCCCAGATGCCGGAACGAGGATATTCCTGCTGATTGTAGCGGTCGAGGATTTCAACCAGGTTCTCAATCGGTGGGACGAAATCAAATCCAATGGGGCAGAAATGGTAGGGTGTCCTTGCCAGCGGGGCAAGCTGTGCGTAAAAACTCTCGATCTTTTTGCAAACATTGCTAGATGAAGCATCCTTGAAATAAAGGGGGAACAGATAAACACGCGTGATGCCTCGCGCGGCGAGCAAATCCCCCTGACCGTAGTTGAATGCGTTCCAGTGGCAAAGTATTTCCGCACCGTTGGCATCGCGCCAGATGAAGTCCTGGGTTTTGATGTGTTCTCCAAGCAATTCCGCGCTGGAGCCTTCTCTGGGGAAATTCCTGGCTAATTCGTAATCGCAGCCGGCAAAGTACATACCATCGATACGCGTAATGGCGGTGCGCTCAAAACCCGCCGCTCGCAGCAAACTGGGAAGAGCGGGAGTGCAGCCAAAGCTGTCGGTGAAGTAGGCGGTGCGCGGTTCCTGATGCACACCTATTGAGCGCAGCCATTCCTGTCCGAGCAGGAAATCCCGCAGAAGAGCTTCTTCACCAGGAAGGAGGGTGTCGGCGGTGGTCACCCCGCTGCTCGTCATCCACAGCCGACCCGTGTTCATCAACTCACGGATTCGTTCGTGATTATGGGGGTTGCGCTGCCAATACATCCGCAGGAAGAAAACACATTCAACCGAGTAGCGGCGACGAGGTTCTTTATCCAGCCACGCCAAAGCCTGGTCGAGATTGTTCTGGATGAAGTCATCGAAATATTGTTCGGATGTTTTCAACCAGTTGGGATCCCAGTGGCTGGATTCGGCGAAGACAATAATCTTTGCCGCCTCCGGGGG
Organism: uncultured Anaerolineales bacterium; assembly: GCA_965195195.1. GTDB lineage: Bacteria > Chloroflexota > Anaerolineae > Anaerolineales > E44-bin32 > E44-bin32. The sequence goes on from CBDAFF010000078.1 coordinate 38,668, forward strand.
GATGCCTAAGGTCTCACGTAGTTGCGATTCTGGTTTGTGCATGATTAGAGGGGACCCATTATCCTCGCGATTGTGTCATTGAAGCAATTCTTCTAACGCTGAATAATTATGTCATCTGGAATTAATTAAAAGGAAAGCACACTCACGGCCATTTCCTCCCTCAGTCACCCGCACCTTCAATATTAAACTCCTCAATAAAAACCTATTCTGTGTTGTCCTTTCGTTTCAGAGATGGTTGAGTATACTTACGGAAATTCGGCATTTATGGCTTGAAGCTTTCCAAACAATTCAATCGAGGGTTAATACGCGTTCGGGTCAGCCCCGCAGCGGCATCTCTGGAACTCTTTTGGATAAACACCGAATCTGTTCGTATCTGCATCCATCGCTTGACCCTTAGACTTTTTCCCAAGCGGGGTATCCATGATAGAACCAAAGCCCATTCTTCATAAATATCTACTTCCTACAGTCCTGGTTTCCTCCCTGGTCATTACACTGATTTTAGCTGCCGGCGTTGTCCCAGGTCATGCGCAGGAGTGGATATCGGTTCAGGTGCTTACCCAGCGGATTGAAGCCGGGGATATCCACTATTATCAGCTTCCGGATCTCAATGCGGGGGAAACGCTCAGTGTCTACGTGGTGGGAACCTCGGGCAATTTCGACCCATTTACAGCGCTAGTTGACGGGGGGGTCGAACCCAGCGAGTTGGAGGAATCCTTCTTCGCGGAGGTCGAACAAGCAGTCGCCAACGGGGAAGATCCCTTCGTAGCTTTACCCCAAATTACTAGGTCCATCTTCGTCGCTTGGGATGATGACAGCGGGGGAGGCTATGACGCTGTCTTTTCAAAAATAATACTTAAAGATGGCGACTACCAGCTCCTTATAAGCAGTTCACCTGGCAGAAAAACCTTTGGGGATTACAAGCTCCTGATTGGGATCAATGCACCCGAGGTGCTGACGGGAGATGCTCTGCCGACGGATGATGGTATCGCCATTCTTGATAAAGCGGCCTCTGAGATGGGCGTTGCGGTGCAGGAAATGACCGGCTCATTAACTGTCGATAGACCTTCATCGATCCTCACCCTGAACCCCATCGAAGCCGGCGACACACTATATATCTTCATTGAAGCGACCTCTGGGGATCTTGCACCCACAATCCGACTACAAGACTTCGGGCACAAGACACTGCGTACGGGCAACCTATCAGGTGAACAGCGCAGTGCCACCTTGGAGTTCACCTTTCCTGAACGAGGTCTTAATTACGCGCTTGAGATCTCCGGCAGTTTCAAGGAAGGAGGTGCTTCGGAGGGGGAGTACCGGCTATTAGCAGGGGTCAACACGCCAGAAATTCTGATGGGTGAAGCGGCGACAAAGGGAAAGCCCGTATTCCTGGAGCCCACCAACGTACAGGTGGGTGTTAAGCTGGAACAGATCACCGATGTCGACCAGGTCAGCGAGAACTTTAGCGCAGTAGCTTCCATTAAGATGAGCTGGGTTGATCCAAAACTGGCTTTCCGTCCCGATAGCTGCCAGTGCGCTTTCAAGGTTTTAACGCTGCCTGAGTTTCGGCTGCTCATCGCTAAAAATGGGACCAGGTGGCCCGAATTCTCCATCTTGAACCAGCAGGACAATCGCTGGACACAAAACCAGCACATCGTCGTGTTCACCGATGGAGAAATTAATTATTTTGAGCGTTTCACAACCACCTTGCAGGCTCCAGATTTTAACTTCAGGCAATACCCTTTCGATACCCAGGAATTCTTTATTCGCATCGTCTCTCTCTACCCCGAAGAGTTCTACGTCCTTCAAGACCTGGAAGGATTCAGCGAGTTCGGCGAGGCTCCAGGTGAAGAGGAGTGGCTCATCACCGATTTCAACACAACAATAGATAGCCTGGAATCTAGTTCTCAATTTTCCTTTCGCTTCCTGGCTCAGCGACATATCGACTATTACGTTCTCCGCATCTTCGCCCCAATCCTGCTGATAATTTTCATCTCTTGGATCACGTTCTTCCTTAAAGATTTCGGAAAGCGTATCGATATTGGAGCAGGAAACCTTCTGCTCTTCATTGCTTTTAATTTCACGATTTCTGACGATCTACCTCGTCTGGGCTACATGACCTTCATGGATACCGTTCTGATAAGCGCGTTTTCCATGAGTGTCCTGATTGTCACCCTTAATGTGTTTTTTAAACGCTTGGAAAATAGCGGACGAGGAGATTTGGCACAGCGCATCGACAACTATTCAATATGGTTTTTCCTAGTCGCTTATATCGTCGTATGGTCGGTGTTGAAAGCTGTCTTTTCATAATCCCAATCTCTAACCAAGGCAAGTATGGGCGGGTAATGCAATCCATATACGCCCGAGTTCCAATGCCGGGCTCTGGACAATCCGCTCCGAATTGCGCTTCATGGGAAGAATAGCTTCCTCGAAATACAATCAAGGTGATCCAGGGGGTGCAGTTCGCCCTGAATGTTCTTACCAGGGTGGGGGAGTGGTCCCTCAACGAGCTCGGGATGATAAATCCCCCACAGTCCCCTCGCGCGCATCCCCGAAGCAGAGTGGAGGGGGCATTGGGGGACAATAGGGGAAAAAGTTGAACTCTTTAAATCGCAGAAGACCCACTTTCTGGCTGTATCCTGTTGATCCTGTTTTCGCGGAGTGATCCCGGATGCCGGCTCATCACGCGCCTTGAAAGGTGATTCGTACCTGTTACTCTTTAGTCAGGGAGCCACGCGCAATGACGCCATTGACCTCGACATTATAGGTGCCAGCCGGGATCGCTCTGACGTCCAAAGGTACTTTTTCCTTAAAGGGCGTTGGATTCAAAAACGAGCAGTCATCATCTGCTCGGGTGCTATATAAGGTGACCTCGATCGTGCTATTGCTGACTTCCTGAACATTCTCGCCGATCCTTGAACACCCGTCTGGCAGCAAGCCCGAGACATCCGCGAAGTATTCGGCCGGGTTAGATCCGACGGTGAGGATTTTTACATTGTTGACTTCAACCTCCACACCGGTAGCCGTATTGACGCTCAGAATGCCACCACAAGCAGCCACAGCAAGGCTGAGGATGATGATAAGTAGACCCACCGTCCATCTTTTGCCATTCATTTTGTTCTCCTTTGGACATACCATTGACGACAAGGAACAAGCCACAGCCCCGCACTCCTGGCCGGAAGTATTGGCATAATGCGGGTCGACCAGTAGGATAGACGTCTGCACGCCCCCAATTTCAGCGCCATCTAGCGAACCTATCCCCTCGAACTTTTAGACCCCCGCCCTCGGTCAGACCTACAGAAACACGCTTTGGCGGTAAATCGACAAACTCACGAAAACACACCTACCATCTCCAGGCCAGAATACAGGAAATAGGCGCCCAACAGGATCGCAACAGCGATAACGATGGTCCGTGAGTGCCGTTCCAGCCAGGCGTTCAGCGAATTGAGACTCTCATCGGATTTTTGCGGTGCAACCAGCACCAGGATCAACGGAATAAAGACCAGCGACAGCGACAGCAGAGCGTACCATAGATAAGCTACGACACTGGCCAGGCCGCTCAGATCGGCCGCCGCAATCATGTCGACGGCTGCCAGATCCGCCAGCCAGTCCTTGGGATCCAGCGCCAGCATGGCGAAGCCAATCAGCGCAGCCTTCGCAGGCGTCGCGTCCCCCAACTTATTAAGCCAGGTGGGCGCCGCTTCCTCCCCTTCGTTGGCTAAAAAGGCGTATCGCAGTCCATAGAACAACAGTGCAATGCCCAGCACGATCAGGACGGTACTGACAATGAGATCGAACTGACCGCCCTCCGACTCGACCGCTTCTTCCACGCCGCTTAGAAATACCCAGAACAGTGCGCCCAAGGCTAATCGAAAAGCGGTCATACCGCTGATGTAAGCCAGCCCGTTGGCCACGCCGCGCCGGGCCTGCAACATAGTAATCATCACGAAAATCTGCAAAGGCTGCAGGGCGGCGGCGATGGCTAGTGGAAGCAGTACCAGCAGCAAATTGAGCATATGAATTTGCTTAATCCTCCAATAGGTCCAATGTAGAGACCAGTGCCAGCTCCAGGCCATTCAGGTGGTTGATGACACCAATGATCAGATGCGCTATTGAGGTATCTTGATCGAATTATAGTCGACCGCCCGAACATCCTCTACGATCGAGGAAACCCATCCCTTCATGATGGGCAGGGGTTGAGCGCATGTACAACGAATAGAATTAAATTTACTGAGGGCGCCTAATCACACGCTCTCCTATCTCATTTGCTTGTTTCTTCATCTACAAGCCGACTGCGCTGAATCAACTCCCAGCCCTGCATCATCGGCCCAATCTGGGCGATGCCCAACCAGACAAGCACGAATGAAAAGGCAATCCCGAGCCATCGCAACAACACGGGTAGATCCTGGCGAACCGAGGAAACTTGCTCCTGTAAGTCAGTGACAATGTCCCGATACTCGGCCAAGACCGACTGCGCGCTCTCCAGGCTTGTCGCAATCTGACCGATATTGTCCGCCATGGTCGTGAAATCATCCTGCATCGCATCCAGATATTCGCTCGATGATGTCAAATCCTCTTGCGCTGCTCCGAGAGAATCGGGGATCTCGTCAAGGCTTGTGGCTACCCTTTCAAGGCCTACATGCAGGGGTACCTCGGGCTGGTAGCGATCAGTTCCTATGAACGGGATGGCTGTCACGATACTCAGAACATTATCCACGAGCTTCGCACTTTTTACTACAGACGATAGGGTATCTTGTGTGGCTTTGATCGTTTCGGTCAACTGTTCACCCAGCAAGTCAGCTACACTATCGACGAGCGGCACCGTACCATAAATAGTTTGACCCACGCTTGCCATAGTCGCTTCCAGGGACTCGACCGTTTCGACGACTTGCTCTATTGAGTCTTCGGCCAGGACCAACCCTTCCTCGGTTGTCAACAGCGTCCGGTCGATCAATTCCAACGATTCTGTCGCAGACACCTCAACGCGCGGTCCAACACGGACCATGAAGATGATCCCGGCGATGACCAATAGCATGCCCATGACGCCTGCGGTCATCAAGGCGATGCCTGTTACACGTTGATAAATGGGTTTCATGGGGCTTTTCCTCTTTCGTTGATCCATTTTTCGCCAATAACGAAAAAAGGCTCAATCAGCAGTTCAAGAATCAGACTAACGATGAAATCAATAAACCCGGCGACAACGCCGCTTGATTTCCGTTACACCACGCGCATATCATCAGGAAGACCTGCCTGGCATATTCCGCGACTTCGCCTGCCATGATCTTCTTTCTATACTTCGGGACCCATACAATGTGGTACTTAACATCATAGACAGCGTGTTTCGTTCGTCTTATTGGGCTCATACCCCTACCTTATATCTTTTTCTCTTTCTGCCGTCCTAATTTGTCCGCATTCATCCTGGCAGCAAGCTACCAGGTATTCTGCGGTGTACGAATAAAGGCTCAGCAGTTGATCTGCTTATCACAAACGATAGCGACTACAACATTGAATTCCCTCCTGGCTACGGAGTTAAGCTCTTTGCCTTCGACGGGGACAAGAAGACCTGGATTGAGATCCAGAACCTAGTAGAGTACGTGGGGGATGGGGACATCCTGGGATCTAAATCGAGCGGCTCAGATAATTGGGCGGCCTATCTAACGATTGCTCCTGATCTTCCTGAAATCCATACTTATGTAATTCTTCGGATAGCAGTAGTCGGAACGACTTCTAATCTATCGGATTCTGAATCTCACAATGTCGGGGCATTCATCGATATTTCAATCGACACAAGATAACAGCTCATTCCGTGCCGCTTCCGAGTAAATTGTAATGGGTCCGGATTGAGAAGTAGGGATCGGAATCCGAAAGTCGGTGGATACCTGATCACCGATCGATCAATCATCATCCCCCTCTTCATTATTACCTGTCGGATGACAACGCATGCAGTTGGAGAAATCCCCGCCCACATCTTCCTCAAATGAGAGCGAGAACAAATCTTGCACATCTATAGATATAAACTGGTCCCCGCTGCAATAAAAAATAGATTCTGGGACCAGAGCTTGGTTGCTATCCGCCGATCGATATGTTAGATTCGATGCACCTCTCGTTTATTGAGGAAGGGGAATGGCTTCGACTCCAAAATCCACGCTCGATGATGGTCTTATCGAAGGCCTCCTTTGCGCGATATGCGGCGCGGATGCGCTCCATGTCGTTCACATGGAGAATCTGCCCGATTACGTCGGTTGTGAGAGCTGTAAATCCGCGTTTCTCTCCGAAGACGGTGGCGAACGTGTCTTTTACGGTCTGATCAGCGAAGGCTACCCATTGACGGAGCGGTTCGCACTCAAGCAGTGGGTTTGGCTGGAGGCGGTCGATAACAGAGCACGCGAGGAGCGCATTTCGCCTGAACAGGAAACCCCAACCTACGCTGAACCTCAACTGGAAGAAATCACTCCACTCGAAACCGAAATCGAAAGCCCTGAAGCGCCCATTTCGGAGACAGCTGCCGAACTTCTGGAAGAACCCGAATCTGTTGACCTCCTCGAAGAACGACTTGGAGAGCTAGATCTTGGTTTAGGAGCGGCTGCGATCCCAGGCGTGAGCGATTTCGAGGCAGATTCAACGGATCAAGTCTCCGAAGAAACGGATGATCTCGCCTCTTATTTCCGGTCGATAACCCCTGATGCAGAAACCGATCTCGAGCCATCCCTTCCAGAAGAAAAAGATTTGCCCATAAGCGCGGGAATCTTGGGCGGAATCGGGCTTGAACTCACTGAGGATCAGGCGCTGCCAGAGATTGCAGATGCTCAAAGCGAAGAAAGCTTCAGGGAACCCGACGATCCCTGGGACCAACCCATCAAACCAGAAGTCCCTGAAGCGGATGAAATCCCACTCCCGGACTGGGCCCAACCCGCAGATGACAGCGTCGAGCCCTCGCTCGCGGAGTTCGCCCAGGAAATTGAGACATCCCTCGACAACCTGCCCTCACCCGAGGAGCCCGAACAAGATTCCCTCGCGAATCTACGTCAATCCGCCGGCGTTCCGCTGGAATCCGAGCCCATCCCAGATCTGCACATCTCCGAGGTTCCACTCGAATCTCAGCCCATCTTCCCACCGCTAGCGGATGCTGAGGCAGTCGAGAGCGCGGTGGAACCGGAATCCTTCGCCTCAAGAATCGAGTCGCTTGCCCAGACACCGCCAACAGACCTGGAACCGATCGAGAAAACGCCGAGCGAGCCGGAAGCACCTTCTCAAGAAGTTGATATGGCTATTGCCGCAGTGGTCGAAGAAGAGGAAGCTGCTCTCCTGGATACAGATCCACCGCGGGGTCATCGTTATCGGGTTGTAATCCGTGGCGAGAAAGCTGTCTTCCCGAGCGGCGATTGCGCCCACTGCGGTCGGACCCCGGTCAAAGGTCACCTCGCAGTTGTCGGATCACTGCCCGATGGCCAGAACATCACTCATCGAAAAACCGCAACCTTCAAGATACCGCTTTGCGGCGAATGTCGAAAGCGCGCTGGCCAACTCAGTGAGGAGGCTAAAGAGGCAAGGCTGCAGGCCCATCTGCTATCTGCGATCGGCGGGATGCTGCTGGTCGTTGGCGCACTCGCGCTCGGAATCATCAAACCAGCCGAATTACAGTTCTTTGATATTCTCATCCTCGCCATTCTATTCATCGTTGGTTACACCTTACCAGCCCTTTTCCTGCTGGGTCGTGTTGGAAAACACCCACCACCGGCCAGCGCTTCGTACGTACGCTCCACACTACTCGTGCCCAAGGAAACACAGGGGCTCGAGACAGCCTTCGAGTGGCGCAACCCGGAATATGCCGAACGATTCTTTGAAGCGAACGAGGCTCACACGCTCGGCAAGCTCTCCAAGATCAAGGACCGGACAGCTACACCCAGAGACCTCGGCTGACTCGATCGCCTGACCCTGGATCATAATGTCATCACCACCCAATCCCCCTGACGAAACCGCTCCTTGCCCTGTATGCGGCGAGCCTATGCAGCTGTTACCCGCAATGAACGGCTCCCACGATGCCCCTATCTGCCTCCAGTGTTCAAAAGAAGGTAAATCCGGACTTAAATCTTCTGGACCCAATCTGAATCCCCCTCTATCCTCGAAAGATGACTCCTGCAGCCGATTCAGAAAAATCCTCGCGGAGGAGCAAAGAACGAAAGATGACCCTCTTCCAAGTTGGATGATGGATGAGCTTCCCGAGGAAGCCCGGCGACTTCTTTCAGATCATGAACTTCCCACCGGTCCAAGTCTGGGTCCTAAGTTGAGCGACGACCTCGCTAATGCCCTGCGCGACCAGGGATATGTCATCCATGAAGACGAAAAAGGTATGCATCTCGGGGGTGCCCTTGTTGGTCGAGGCGGCACACCCACGGCGATGAGCCCATACGACGTTATCCGCATGGCCGCGGATATGGAGGGCGGCTTAGCATCGCCAGATGAACTCCTTCGCTGTAAGAAGTGCGACGCTTTAATCCCTCATGGAGATGAGCGCTGCCAGTGGTGCGGCGAATCTGCAGCGTAATTTGAATTCACCCCATTTCCCCTTTTGGCTCCTGTTCCAACGAAAACATGGAACTGCTTATTTGTCACCATAGAAATTCCCGGCCGTCTCTTGAGGACCCGAGACCTCAACTTGATAACCAACTTCTCGTTTCTGTCAGTCTCATAACCCTAGTTGTCTGCGACCTCATGTATCCTTTCCTCGGCAAATCGAACAGGTAATTTCAAGCGCCTGATATAATAACGATTCGTCTATTCCAACAACGGCCTGGGTCAAAAACACATGGCAGAAGAGAAAATTACAGTCGTTGGTGCTCGCGAGCACAACCTCAAGAATATCTCTGTCGAGATACCTCGCGACAAGCTCGTCGTCATCTCCGGTATTTCCGGTTCAGGGAAATCATCGCTTGCTTTCGATACAATCTTCGCCGAAGGACAGCGACGCTATGTTGAATCATTGTCGGCATATGCGCGGCAATTCTTGGGGCAGCTCGATAAGCCCGACGTTGATTATATTGATGGTCTCTCCCCAGCCATCTCGATCGACCAACGCGGTGTTTCCCATAATCCGCGTTCGACTGTCGGGACCGTTACAGAAGTGTACGACTATCTGAGGTTGCTCTTCGCCCGCATTGGTCTACCTCACTGCCCTATCTGCGGTAAAGAAGTCAAACAACAATCTGCCCAGGAGATCGTCGACGCCGTCTCAACAATGACGGACAGCAGTCGTATCATGATCCTTGCGCCGATGATCCGTGGCCGCAAGGGCACTCACCTGGCCGTCTTTGAAGAACTCAGGCGCTCTGGATTCGTAAGAACCCGCGTTGATGGAGAAGTCAAAGCGCTTGATGAGGAATTTGAACTCGATCGCTACAAGAAACACGACATTGAAGCTGTCGTCGATCGCCTCGTCATCCACCACGACGCAACCGAGGATGGAGACGCCTTTCTAACCAGACTAACCGATTCAATTGAGACCGCTTTGCGCTGGGGCGAGGGCATCCTCTATATCACCGACTTGAGTTCTGATCCGCCGGTCGATATCCCCTTCTCCGAACACCTTGCCTGCCCCGACCATGGCACAACTCTAGCGGAGATCGAGCCGCGCACATTCTCATTCAACACACCACACGGCGCATGTCCAGAGTGTCAGGGATTGGGCAATAAACTCGAAATCGACCCCGATCGAGTTATCCCGGACAAATCTGTCTCTATCGCCGAAGGCGCTTTGGTGGCAATGGAGTGGTCCAAACAGAGCCGTGATCACAAGGGATACTACTGGCAGATGCTGGAAGCCACCGCGAAAGCTTTCGAAATCGACCTAGATTCCGCCATCGGGGATCTGCCTGAGGATAAACTTCAAGTCCTCCTACATGGCACTGAGGGGAAGGAAGTACCAGTTCATTATGAAAGCCGTGACGGTCGCTCCTCCACATGGTGGACCGCCTACGAGGGCGTGATAGGCAATCTCGAGCGGCGATACCAGGAGACGCAATCGGACTACGTCCGCGGGAAGATCCAGGAATATATGTCTGAACGCCTGTGCCCATCCTGCAACGGGAAACGTTTGCGAGTGGAAGCGCTCGCAGTCACGGTGGATGGGCAAAACATCGTCGAGACCACACACTGGCCCGTGTCAGAAGGGTTGAATTGGATCCGGAGGTTGAGCGGCAGCAAGAGCCCACTCAACAAGCGCGAAAAGACGATCGCGGGTCGAATCTTAAAAGAGGTCGAGGATCGGTTAGGCTTCCTGGTGGATGTGGGCCTGGAATATCTCTCGCTCGACCGCACTGCCGGCAGTCTCTCCGGAGGGGAAGCGCAGCGCATCCGCCTCGCAACCCAGATTGGTTCTCGTTTAATGGGTGTCTTGTATGTACTCGATGAGCCATCCATCGGTCTCCACCCTCGCGATAACACGCGACTTATTAAAACCCTGGAAGGTATGCGCGATCTGGGCAATACGATTCTGGTCGTCGAGCACGATGAAGCTACAATCCGCGCCGCGGACTGGATTATCGACCTTGGACCTGGCGCGGGAGAAGCAGGCGGTCGGCTGGTCGCGGAAGGTACAGTCGAGGAAGTCACCAAAAACAAGCGCTCAATCACCGGTCGATATCTGGCGGGGAAACTGCAGATAGGAACTCCAAAAACTCGCAGAGAGGGGAATGGGAATACGTTGACCGTGATCGGCGCCCGTGAAAACAATCTCAAGGACATCACAGTTCATTTCCCGCTCGGCGTCTTCGCCTGCATCACAGGCGTTTCTGGATCGGGGAAATCCAGCCTGATGGTTGAAGTGCTATATAAAGCCCTGGCCAGAGCACTCCAGAAAGCGCGCTCCAGACCGGGGGATCACGACCAAATCGAAGGTCTCGAACACATTGTCAAAGTGATTAACATCGACCAGAGCCCCATCGGTCGTACGCCGCGCTCCAACCCCGGGACGTATACCGGGCTCTTCGATCACATCCGCGCATTATTTGCAGAGCTTCCAGAATCAAAGATTCGAGGATATAAGCCCGGGCGTTTCTCTTTCAATGTCCGCGGAGGGAGATGCGAAGCATGCCAGGGGCAGGGACAGCTGCGCATCGAGATGCAATTCCTTCCCGACGTTTACGTACCCTGTGAGATCTGCCAGGGTGCTCGCTTCAATCGTGAAACCCTGCAGGTTAGGTTTAAAGAGAAAACCATCGCCGACGTTCTGGACATGCCGATTAGCGAAGCGTTCGAATTCTTCTCGGCTTTCCCGAAGATGATCCGCCGACTGGAAACGCTCAATGACGTCGGTCTCGGCTATTTAAAAATCGGCCAACCAGCTCCGACTCTTTCCGGTGGCGAAGCCCAGCGCGTGAAATTATCGCGGGAACTTTCCCGAAGAGGGAACGGGCATACGCTTTATGTGCTCGACGAACCGTCCGTCGGCTTACACGCCGCCGACGTCCACAAACTTATCGAAGTTCTGCAGCGCCTCGTCGATCAGGACAACACTGTCCTGATTATCGAACACCATCCAGATATCATTAAAGTTTCCGATTGGGTCATCGATTTAGGCCCTGATGGCGGCGATGGGGGTGGTCGGATCATCGCTGAGGGCACACCGGAAGAGATATCGATGAATAGCGCGTCCTATACAGGCAAATTCTTAAAACCGCACCTTAAGAAATAATTTCTGTTCTCCTCCAAATTATTTTTGGAAAATGTTTATTGGAACCATTTCGTCCCACGCTGATGAAGGGTTCTTGATTTATTGTGGAGTGCGGAAGCTCTGCTTCCGGTCGCAGGCGAAACCTGCGCCTTGAGGCTTGTAACTTAACCTCCCGCAGGTTTTGAACCTGCGGGAGGTTTGCGGATATTTTGTTGTTTGAGGGGTATCGTTGCCGGTTATACCCTTCTGAATATATGATTAGGAGACATCACGACAGGAGAGAAGAAAAATGGGTCAGATATACGACGTCATCATCATCGGCGCCGGCATCATGGGCTGCAGCACTGCATTGGAGCTCTCAAAACGAGGGTTGAAAGTCGCTGTACTGGAGAAAAGCACGATCGGCACCGGCTCAACCGGTAAGTCCTCGGCAATCATACGCCAGCATTACTCGAATGAAGTCACCGCCCGAATGGCATATCACAGCCTGGGCGTCTTTCAGAATTTCCGGGACGCAGTGGCCGGTGAGTGTGGTTTCACACAAGCCGGTTTCCTTGTCCTGACCTCCGCGAGCGATGTGAAAGGGCTGCAGGAAAATGTCGCCCTCCATCGAAAGCTGGGCATTGAAACCGAGATCCTCAACCGCGATGAAATTCAGAAGCGTTGGCCCTACATCGCACTTGGCGAAACGACCCTCGCCGCGTACGAACCGCAGTCAGGGTATGCGGACCCTAACCTCACATTGAACGGCTATGTCCAGGCTGCTAAAGATCACGGGGCACGTGTCTATCAGGAAACCCTCGTTACAGGAATACGCCTCTCCCGGGGAAAGGTGAACGGAGTAGATACTCCACTTGAGAACTTCGACGCCCCGGTGGTCATCAACTGCGGCGGTCCCTGGGGTGCCGGGATCGCCCGATTAGCCGGCGTTGAACTGCCCATTAATTCATGCCGGGTGCAGGCTGCATTCTTCCGCCGGCCTTCTCCTTACAGAGACCATCATCCTGTTGTAGCGGATTTCGTTCACGCCGTGTACTGGCGCCCAGAAACCGGTGATCTGACACTGGTCGGCTTGATCGATCCCGAAGAGGAGAATTACATTGTCGATCCTGACGCCTACAACGAGAATGTCGATTTCGATTTCATCGCCGACGCCGGTGAGCGCTTGGTGAAACGATTCCCCGCACTCGAGGATAGCGAAAGCGCAGGCGGGTTCGCGGCGTTATATGCAATCACACCGGATTGGCACCCCATCATCGATGAGTTGATTGAAGGGAGCGGGCTCTACGTCTGCGCAGGTTTCAGCGGCCATGGGTTTAAGCTTGGTCCGGCCGTGGGCATGATGACCGCGGACATGGTCACCGGTGTAGAGACATCGGGAATGGATCGGCACCTATTTCGCCGAACCCGCTATGAAGAAGGCAAGCCCATCCGCGGGCAGTATGATTACAGCATTGTGGGGTAAGACAACAGTGGTGATTTGATCAATACAAGAAGTAGAAGAAAAGGAAGCCACTAGATTTGGTGGGTTTTCCCTTTCGAATACTATGTCATAAAACCGCTCCACTCACTCGTACCGCAGCGCTTCGACAAGTGTAAATCCGCCAGCTCTTTTCACAGGATAAAGCCAAGAACCAGCCTACGTCCGTTGAGTACCACTTCGCCAGCAAGATGGCATGGAGCCCAATTACACGACTCAGATCACATTAGGGCTCGCTGCGAATAGCCCCACGAGCGTCGCCAGCACCCACCCCAGACATCATCATTTCATAACGCCGATCAACTTAGCAGGAGCATATCTGAACTATTGCTTACACTCAATCAGCAGAATTTTGCACCTTAATAAAATTGTAGACATCATCATGATCAGAGAAATAACTTTGGTCCTCTAATAACGTAAAAGTTCCTCCAAAATAGTAGTTAAAGATTATCCTGAAACTATTCACGGGAGTAATGCTTTCATATAACATTTGATCACCACCGTCGGGAAGGTGATACGCGTTCAAGATTGCCATTCGGTCTCGAATACTATTTCGGGGTCCGTGATCACCCTGAATAATGATGATAGGTGGGATCTCAGAGGCGTCCATTATATCTCTCACCATTTTGAGAACTTTTACATTGATAAATTCAACTTGATCCCGGTATCCTCGATGATTTTCCGACAGTGTGTTGCCCTCATTTTCAAGAAGCGTGAATGGTTCCGTTTGGTCCACGAATTCATCCCTTACTGAAAAAATGTAGGGGAAATGAGGAGAAACAACATGAATAAAGACAAATTTGGGGGATGGGAGATTAAGCACACCAGTTCCATCTATTTCAAGTGCGAAGAGGATTCTTTCACCATGCTCACTATAGGGATTATTAATGAGTCCTTGGAGCTTTTCTGCACTTATTACGGCAGTATCTATAATTAATAATCCAATGGAACTGTTAATCTTGAGTTTAGACAAACTCTAACAAGCTCGAAATTTGCGAGCAAGTCACTTGAACCTTAACAACCGAGTTTCAGGCCGGAGACACAGCGGGAATTGGCTGTTTGGTGTCCTTTCGCACAACCGGGAAACGCTCTCGCCTCTTCCTTGGCTTGCCTTTTGGCCATCCTGGAGGAATTCCGCGCGGTTTAGGCGATGATGCCGGGTTACCAATCGCGCGAAAAACCGTTCCGATGCCTCTTTTCACTCTCCCCGGCGTAAGATCGCTCTGCGGTCGCTGCCATGGAAGGGGCTGATCCTGCACGATCGGTCTTGCCAGATAAAGCATCCACATTGCCAGACTGACTAGAGTGCTACAACGATCAGCGGCTTCCACCAACTGGAATTGTGGCAGTGTCCACCACAGCCGCTGCTTACGAAAGCGGATGCTGGACTCAATCGGCCATCGATGTTGGTAAGCTTGCCAGATGGTTTCTGCATTCACATGGATACCCTCGGGCATGATCGCTGGCGCTTGCCAGGCGAGCCATAATGGCGCAGGCGGTTCCTCTTTCTCCAGATGGGTTTGCACCTGAAGGACATCAAACCAGGTATCCACCGATTGCCAGGCATGCAGATCATTCCAACGGCGGATTTCGACAGAGCCCCAACGCGGATGCTGAAGCGCGGCGAATTCATCGGGTTCACCCCAGGTCTCAGGTTCCTTGAATGCGAAGCGCGGCCCGTGCTTTCGGGGTCGCCCCCGCTTTCTCGTCTTTCGTTCTTGAACTGGGCGAAAGAGAACCCGATCTTTCCTGAGCCGAACCGTTTTTCCGCAGGGCTGGTCTTTGAGCGCATCCAAGAAGTGGTGATTGCCGTATTTAGCGTCTGCAGACACAATGTCCAATCCATGCTCACGTTCCCCACGGGCTTGACACAACCGCTTGACCTGCCCAACTCCGACTTCCAGATCGGTCTTCTTGCTGGAAACACGCTCTACATCTACCGATAGCGACCAACTGCTGTTCTGCTCAGGCACCCAGTCCAAGAGGGAATAAGCGTGTCCAATCACTACCACAGATCCTTGATTGGTCCTGCTTGGTTGGTACACATACTGCCGGTCAGGCAAGGTATGTGCTTCCGGTCTCGCCCATGCAGTGCAATCCAGAGAGAAGAATTGGATACCTGTCTCGGGAACTTGCTTCGCCAGATAACTTCTCACCCAGGTTGTGTCTTGCTGCCCTTTTTCCAGTGCAGCATAGGCACTGGACCAGCGTCGAGTGAAGGCTGTTGAGCAGCTCAACATCGGGAAGGATGCAATTTGATCTTTTAGCAATAGTGCATCTAGAAGCTCAAACTGGGCATCCTTCCGGCGCACGAAGCCGCTTTCGTAAACAGCTTGACGAAACTCGATTAGTTTGCTAATCTGCTTTTCGGTGTTGATTTCTTTTGTCATAAGAAAAGTCTACACCGATGGGCGGTATAGCGCGAGTCGCTAGCCGCCCGACTTTTTGTCAAAACTCAAGTTGATAAGAAAGGTGGTGTTCTATTCTTACGCCCAGACTAATGTACCCTTATGAACCAAACCGAGACATAGGTTACAAAATATTCTCACAACATAGGTGACACATATTCTCAAGACATGGGTGACACTTTCTCCTGGAGGAGGTGCTCCCATGCCTTGGAAAGGTGTTACCGTGAGCGAACAGGGACAGCGATTCCTCGAAGACTACCAACTGAACTACTACTCCGTTTCCGATCTTGCTGAGCGGTTTGGGATTTCCAGAAACACCGCATACCGGTGGATCAATCGTTTCAAGCAGCAAGGCCAGGCTGGATTTCACGAGCTATCTCGCCGTCCCAACACCTGCCCCTGGCAAACCGATAAAGCGCTTTCGGACGAACTGGTGAAGCTTCGCAAATCTCACCCCAGCTGGGGACCAAAGAAGCTGATTGATCTGATGCAGCACCGAGATCCCGGAAGACAGCTTCCGTCGGTATCGACAGGAGCCCGGATCCTGGCGAGGGAGGGTCTGGTGAAGCCCAGGCGGCGCTACCGGCGGTCGCATCCCGGCTGCCCGAAGAGTGTCCCACAGGGGCCAAACGACATTTGGCCAGCCGATTACAAGGGACAATTCCGTCTGAAGAATGGGAACTACTGTTTCCCGCTAACCGTCAGCGATCTCTCATCCCGCTTCATATTGGGAGTTGACGCACATCCGGCGATCTCTTTGGAGAAGACTGTTAGGCACTTCACGGTCCTTTTCGACACTTATGGGCTGCCTAATCGCATTCGAACGGATAATGGGGTGCCGTTCGCATCGAATGCCCTGGCAAGGCTTTCGCAGCTGTCGGTGTGGTTCATCAAGCTGGGGATCTACCCCGAGCTTATAGAGCCGGGGAAACCGCAGCAGAATGGCGTGCACGAGCGGATGCACCGTACGCTGAAGCAGGAGGCCACCATCCCGCCGGCCAGCAGCATGAGGGCACAGCAACGTAAGTTTGATGACTTCCGAGAAGAATTCAATCAGGTGCGTCCGCACGAAGCGATCGGCATGAAGCGGCCTGCAGAGATCTATCAATCCTCAAGACGAGCGATGCCGAAGCGGATCGAGACATACGACTACCCGGGCCATTACCTGGTGCGTCGCGTGAGTCGAGCAGGAACGATCCGTGTGTTTCATAAGCAGATTTTTATCAGCAACACATTACAAGAGGATTATGTGGGCTTAGAGGAAGTGGACGACGGGGTGTATGACTTGTTCTTCTGCTTCTATCACATTGGCCGTTATGAGTTGCAAACGAACAAGATCCACGATATTGTGTCTAAAGTGGGATTGACTGTGAAAAGGGTGGACCACGCCAGCAGAGTGTAACCTATGTCCTGATAATAAAGTGTCACCTATGTCCTGAACCTATACCTGAGAGAATGCTAACCATTCGCTGAAGCGGACGCCGGAAGCGGCGGCAAAATAAATTGATGGAACGAGCCGGCGCCTGTAGTGGCCGAAAAAGGACATCCGTTCTGGAAAGTGTGCTTAGACACAGAATGAGCGATACAATCACGGTCTTGAACTCCTATTAAAGAGGTTCCTCGCTGTTTTGTATGGGTAAACTGAAATAAGCAGCTTTTAAGTTCGGTTAGAATCAAGACCAGTTCCCATACTTTCGCCACGGAGGCAGCAATCATGAATTACTCCACATTGGAAGCAGCGCTCGGTCTATCAGC
>CBDAFF010000079.1:0-104892 GCA_965195195.1 uncultured Anaerolineales bacterium
AATCGGGATAGGGGGAAACCTCACGGCTCCCCCCTCCCACACCACCGGACATGCGGGTCCGCATCCGGCGGTTCGGCCAAGTTAGCAAAGCAGAACTTCGCATTGGGTGATTTCTCGTTCCGGTAGACCTGGTAACAGCCTCTCGTCCCTGATACTTACCTGACACCTTCAGTGTTTACTTCCGTATCTGGCCTGGTCTTTGCCAGTTTTCGACTGTCTTCGCTGTTGCCCGTCTGGCCTTCTACCCAATTCTTGACCGTTCGGCCCTTCGCCCTGTAAATAGGTTTCCCTGCTCGCCCTGGATGGTCGTTACTCCATCGACTACTACGGCCTCTGCTGACTTCTGCGATGCGGTTAGAAGACCTCTCGATCTCCTCAGTCTCGTCTCCGAGACACACCGCAGATCTCCCCGGATAAGGTACGATAGCTTTTCCCTGATCCTCGCTGCGTTTACGTAAAGCCGCTTTGATCCTTTTAGGGCTTCACCGTCTCGTGCCAGCTCACCCGGCGCTTCACGCCTCCTTACGCAGTTTTTGTCCATCAAGTCCAGGTTTTGCACTCCGGCTTCCTCTCCACGCTGGTTCACACCAGCGCAGTTGCCTTCGGCTAGCGGTTCGTCGGATCAACGCCCGCAGAGGACTTTCACCTCCTAGCTATCGCCCATGCCGGGCGTACACAAGAACCGGACTGGCTCCCTGCCAGTCCGCATTGGTTACCCCTTCAATTTACCAGCTCTTCTCTACATGTTCACTGCCGCTGGGATTAATTCCTAATCGGATGACAATTTCGCCAAAAGCGCCTGCCAATCGTACCCGATGACAAGGGCAACATCGACCTCGCCATCTGGAAGAGTCTGGAAGAGCACCTGGCTTTGGGTCAAATCCATTAGGTTAACAAGGTATTGGGTTGTATAAGGATTTCCAGTGTAATCGATAATGCGTGTCGTCGGGTAATCCATGCGATCGGCATTCGCAATCTCCGTGACATTGAACCCCAGATCGCGCAATGCATCTGCAAACTGCCCGGCCAGCCCCTCCTGACCTGCGCCGTTCAAGACAATCACGCGTGCAAATTCATCCTCTGCGGCAGCTTGCGAATCTCCTGTGTCAACCGATGGACCAATCGCTCCCGTCGCTGTGAAAATCTCGTCGCGCAACATGCGTATTTGATCCGGAACGGGTTTCAGGACATCCGCAGCTTCTCCGCCATAGATAACCCGCTCAAAAGTCACCATTTTCGGTGGACCGATCACCGCACGGCCGATGTTTTCTGGATTGATCTGAATGACCATTAAACCGAGTGAAATCATCTGGTCTAGCGCTAGATTCGTATGGATGCCGGAAGCCAGCTCCTGGTAGAGTGCCGGAGCCTTGGCAACAAGCGTTGGGATCATGTTCAAGCGCAGTATCTGCGAGCGGATTGCCAAAGCAACCTGCTGCTGGCGCGCTGAGCGGTCAAAATCGCCGCCCTCGGTATGCCTGGCTCTGGCATAAGCCAATGCGACCTCACCGGAGAGCGTTTGTTTCCCTGGCTCGAGAGTTATGTTTGGAGTCAAAATCGGATCGACTTCAATCTCCTCTGGGACGTCGATCTCCACACCGCCGATTTCATCCACCATGCGTTCAAACGCCCCAAAATCGAGCTGCATGTAGTAATGAATGGGCACACCCATGAACTTCTCTACGGTTTTGATCGCCAACTCGGGCCCACCCCCCGGCAGGCGATCTTGTTCACCCAAGACGTATGCGGTGTTGATCCTGCCGTGGCCGTACCCCGGGATTTCAACCCACAGATCGCGGGGGATAGAAAGCATGCCCGCCGTCTTGGAAACCGGATCGAGAGTTACCAACATCATCGAGTCAGTGCGCGGTGCGCCTTCTCCGCTCTCCCAGTCACGCTGGTCAATCCCCATCAGGAGAATGGTAACCCGTTCATTGCCGCTCCACGGGTCAGGGAGCGTCTCCAGAACTGGAATCGTGGGCGTCGCTGCATCGTCTACAGACTGCGTCCTCGGAACTCCGAAAGAAGGCAATCCCATCCCGGACCACGAGGCGGACAAATCGCGCACAAGAACATAGACGAGATAGGCGGATAGCAATGCCCCAACGAGAAAAGTGCCGGCCAGGATCCGTATCATCCAGGTCGGGAACGATTTTCTACTCGAGTTAGTGTGCTTTTTAACAGACATTTTTCTCTAGGTTATCTGGGTTATCAGGCTTTTATCGGAAAACATTCCATCGAACCGGCGGATTATATCACGTTGGTTCTTGCCCACGAGCGGCTTGCTCCCAGAACTGCATCTCCGCCTCTAACGCCGCTTCAAGCGAGGCGTATTTCTCGCCCAGCTTCACAAGTTCCTTCATGTCGGTCCCTGCGTGTTCCAGGGACAAGGAAACCTGCGCCATATCGGTTTCGATGGCGGCAATGCGCGTTTCAATGGCGGCAATATCGGGCGGCTTGGGAGATCGTTTCTTAGATTTCCATTGGGTTGGCGTGGAAGCCTGCTCTCTGTCAGAGCCTTTGACTCGTTCCTGCTCGCGGGCATCTAAATAGCTCTGGTATCCATAGGGAAATACTCTCAATGAACGCTCATCCGTTGAAATAACCCATACCTGACTGGCCAGCGCCTGGACCAGATAGCGGTCGTGGGAGACAAGCAGGATCGTCCCCGGGAAAAAGCGAATCGCTTCCTGGAGTGCTTCCTGAGAGGGAATATCGAGATGATTGGTAGGCTCGTCAAGTAAAAGGAAATTCGCTCCCTGCACGATGAGCTTGAGCAGCGCCACGCGTCCGCGCTCTCCCCCAGAAAGCACTGCCATGGTTTTCTTCACATCACCACCGGAGAATAAAAATCCGCCAAGCAGGCTGCGCGCCTTTGAAGTTGTGATATCCGAAGAAGCCGACATCACCTCTTCTAGAGCTGTCCTCTCCGGCTGCAAGCCCCCTTGCGCCTGTTCAAAATATCCTAACTGGAGACTTGCGCCAAGTTGGACCTCTCCCGTAAATGGTTCTACTTCTTCTAGAAGAGTCTTGAGCAGGGTCGTCTTACCCGAGCCATTGGGGCCAATCAACGCCACGCATTCCCCGCGCCTGAGGGTGATATCTGGAACATCGAATAGCGCCTGATTATCCTTTCGAAAACCCACGACCAGATCATTGGTCCTTAAAACAAGATCGCCTGACCGGCTGGGTTGTTTAAATGCAATGTGGGCGGTTCTCTGTTTTTTCTGGAGCTTGATTTCCCCATCGCGCAGCATGCGATCCAACCTCTTTTGTCGCCCCTGCGCCTGACGGGTGTTCTGTCCAGCGATATTGCGTTGAATATAATCGCGCTCTTTGCGGATATGCTCCTGCTGGGCTTTGAAGCTAGTTGAAAGGTTTTCTAACCTTTCACTTCTCTGCTGGACGTAAGCGGAGTAGTTGCCTCGATAGGTTTCAAGTCCTGCGGGAGTGAGATCCCAAACTGTATTGGTCACCCGATCAAGGAAGAATCGATCGTGTGAAACGACAATCACAGCACCTGGCCAATCTCGCAGCCATCCCTCAAGCCACTCAATCGCATCGATATCTAGATGGTTGGTCGGCTCATCCAAAACAAGCAGGTCCGGATCCTCCAGCAGCAGTCGAGCGAACTGAATACGTGTTCCCTCTCCGCCGGAAAGTTGGGACATAGGCCGGTGAAAATCATCCTTAATGGAAAAACCCAGACCACTTAGAACCTGCCTTATGCGTGCTTGATACAAGTACCCGCCGTCACGCTCAAACGCTTCCTGCAGTGCCCCATAGCGCGTCATCGCCTGATCCACAAGCTGTGGGTCGGCCATAGACATCTCGAGTTCGGCAAGCTTCTCCTCGCGAGATCGCAAGTCCTGGAAGGCTTCCAAGCCAATTTCCCAGGGCGTTTGAACATCAGATCCAACTCCGGGCGCTCGGTCCACTGTTGCCTGAGGGAGATAACCAGTCTGCAGACCTCGCGGGCGCTGAATTGAACCCTCGTCCGAAGACTCAACCCCGGCCAAGATGCGGAGCAAGGTGCTCTTGCCAACACCATTCGATCCCACCAGGGCGATACGAGCCTGGTGGGAGACAGAAAGTGTCAGTCCCTGGAGGACGTCCTGGCCTCCGTACGACTTGCTTAGATCAACCGCTTGTAGAAGTGACATGGGATCCCGCGGGAGATTATAACCCAGGCCCTCCCACAAGTCGCGCGCGGCGATTTTCCACGTCGATGGACGCTGGGCTATAATTCCCACAAACCCTAAGAGGGTGTTATTGAATGTTTGATCTACCATCTTCAAGTTATCGCAGTCTATTGATCGCCGCCATAATTCTGGCCGTCATCGGCTGGTTGGGTTTATTTCTGCTGCTCATTGGCACTCTCCCCACCGTGGGTCCACGGTGGCTCTTCTTCTTCCTGCTCGCTCTGGCAATCACTGGCACCACGCTTCCCTTCATCTGGATGCTTCACCGCCGGTTTGCCGAGGGGCCCGATCTGCCAGCGATGATCCTTCTGCGCAGGGCGCTGCTTATCGCACTCTACGGCGAGTTGTGCGTCTGGCTGCAGATCAACCGCAGTCTAAATCTCTCGCTCGCGATCCTGCTTGGGCTTGGTCTGGTTGCGATCGAGTTATTCCTACGAATGCTGGATCGCAGCAAATGGAGGCCGAATCGGTGAGCTTGAGAGACATACCCTCTGTCGACCATCTCTTGAACCATCCACAAGCTGTTTCTCTAATTTCTACTTACGGTCATGCTCTTAGCGTTCAAGCCTTCCGGGAGCAGCTCGCGCTCACCCGCCAGGCTGTACTTGAGGGTGCCCCCTCGCCAGATGAACAAACCATCATCAACCAAACAGGCGATATGCTTACCTCCTGGCTCGCACCAACGCTGCGATCGGTGATCAACGCCACTGGCGTCATCATCCACACCAACCTGGGTCGCTCCCCATTGAGCCGCGCCGCCCGGGAGGCGATACTTTCCGTCAGCTCCGGCTACAGCACGCTCGAGTATGAGCTTCAGCGCGGCCGTCGAGGCAAACGCGATATGCACGCCGAAGCGCTGATCACCCGGCTTACAGGAGCAGAAGCTGCGCTGGTCGTGAATAACAACGCCGCCGCCGTTCTCCTGGCGCTCACAAGCCTCGCTCGCCGCAAACAGGTGTTGATCGCCCGCTCCCAGCTCATCGAAATCGGGGGCGGATTCCGCATCCCGGACGTGCTCAAACAATCCGGCGCCAAGCTGGTCGAAGTGGGGACGACAAATCGCACCCATCTGCGAGACTTCGAAGATGCAATCGAAGATCGAACCGCTTTGATCATGCGTGCTCATCATTCCAACTTCAAGATTGTGGGGTTCACTACGGAACCCTCTCTCACCGAACTGGTCGAACTCGGCAAACGTCGAGGCATCCCCGTGTTGGATGACCTCGGTTCCGGAGCGTTGATCGACACAGCACAATTCGGCCTGGGACATGAACCAACCGTGCAAGAATCACTCCAAATAGGGCCTTCACTCGTAGCCTTTTCGGGGGATAAACTGCTCGGTGGTCCACAGGCGGGGATCCTGGTGGGGGAGAAGGTTTTAATCGACAAACTTCGCCGTCAACCGCTCGCCCGTGCCGTGCGACCCGATAAGCTCTGCCTGGCGGCGCTTTCCGCGACCTTGCTGCATTACTTGAAAGGGAACGCAACATCGGAAATCCCTGTGTGGCAGATGATCGCCGCCACCGAGGATTCTACAGAAGCACGCGCTGCAGCCTGGAGAAACCACCTGGGACAGGGGGAAATCATCCCGGGTCGTTCAACCGTAGGCGGGGGCAGCCTTCCCGAGGAAACTCTGCCCACCACGCTTCTCGCCCTGGATGTGAAGCACCCGAATGCCTTCGCTGGTCGTTTGCGCGATGTAGACCCACCGATTATCGCTCGAGTGGAGGATGACCGGGTCGTTTTGGACCCGAGAACGGTACTTGCAGACCAAGAAGACGAGCTATTAACGGGAATCGAGCTTGTTCTCAAGCGCTGAAAGTCGCAGCGCCTAGAGGGCGCATTTGAAATCGCAGGACGCTTGCATTTCCATCACACGTAGCCCAATATCAGGAGCCAAATCATGAAAACCGACATCGACCGCCTGATGAAAGAAGCTGATCTCGACGCTTTGCTCGTCCTCGGCCCCGCAGCCCACAATGCTCCGATGACCTATTTCACCGGTCTCGCACATCTTTCCGTTGGCTTTCTACTTAAATTACGTGACGGGAAGGCGATCCACTTCCACTACCCGATGGAGCGCGAGGAAGCCGCGGCCACGGGGCTGGAAACCAAGGATATTTACGCGGATTACGATTTTCCGGCGCTGCTCGAACAAGCGAATAGAGACAGCAACATGGCTCAGGCACTGCTTCTTGAGAAAGCCCTTGCTGAGTATAAAGTCCACGGTCGCATTGGCATCTACGGCAAAATCGAATTCGGGCATTGGCTTAGGACCATCGATTTCCTGCGCTGCAGATTGCCCGATGTCGAAATATTGGGCGAGGACATGTGGCACTCGGTGATCACGCAAGCGCGGGTGACCAAGGATGACAGTGAGATCGAGCGTATCCGCGCCATGGGTCGCATCACCACCGCCGTTGTAGCAGATGTAGCCGGGTTTTTAACCTCCCATAGGGTCAAAGATGGCTACCTGGTGAACCGCGAGGGGGAGCAGCTCACAATAGGAAATGTCAAACGCAAAATCAACCTCTGGCTGGCGATGCGCGGCGCTGAAAATCCTAAAGGCTCGATCTTCGCCATTGGACGAGATGCCGGGATTCCCCACAGCACCGGAACCGATTCGGATCCCATTCCGGTTGGACAAACCATCGTCTTCGATATCTACCCTTGCGAGGCCGGTGGAGGCTATTTCTATGACTTCACACGGACATGGTGTCTTGACCACGCCCCGGATGAGGTCCTGCAAATCTACGAGGATGTCTTTGATGTGTACGAGACAGTATATGCGGCGATCAGGCCCCACAAACCCTGCCGCGATTACCAGATCCAGACTTGCGAACTCTTTGAAGCTAAAGGGCACCCATCCATCCTTTCCAATCCCATGACAACCGATGGCTATGTTCACAGCCTCGCCCATGGTATCGGGCTTGATGTTCATGAAGCTCCTAGCTTCTACACAACATTCGAGGATACGTTGTTGCCCGGGTCGGTAATCACCGTCGAACCCGGGCTGTATTACCCTGACCGCGGACTGGGTGTTCGCATCGAGGATACTGCCTGGATGCGCCCGGATGGTGTACTTGAAACTCTGGTCGAGTTCCCCAAGGACCTCGTCCTCAAGATGCAGGGAGCATAGAGACAAACCAGCCTGGTGTGAAAAGTGAAGGCGAGAAATTCATGAGCGAAGAGACACGCATTCTAGGGATAGAGACTTCCTGCGACGAAACCGCAGCGGCTGTTCTTGAAAACGGCCGTCATATCGCCTCAAATATCATCGCTTCACAGGCAGAGATTCACGCCGAATACGGGGGGGTCTTCCCGGAGATGGCTTCGCGCGCTCACATCGAAACTATCCATCAAGTTGTTTCCAGCGCACTCGCTGAGGCGCATGTAGGCCTGGAGTCAATCGATGCTATCGCCGTTACGCGTGGACCCGGTTTAGCCGGTTCGCTCGTCGTCGGGCTGAATATGGCGAAAGGGCTTGCGATGGGAGCTGGCCTGCCTCTTCTGGGAATTAATCACCTGGAAGCCCATCTGTATTCCATCTGGCTCGTTGAAGAGGATGAACCCACATTCCCTCTTCTTGGGTTGATCGTCTCGGGTGGGCATACGGAATTGCTATTAATGCGCGATCACCTCCAGTATGAACGGCTGGGCGGCACTCTCGACGACGCCGCTGGTGAAGCCTTCGACAAAGTTGCGCGCTTGCTCGGTCTCAGCTATCCCGGGGGTCCAGAAATCGAAAAAATTGCCAAAGATGGAGACTCTGACACTTTCAAATTCCCGCGCGCCTGGATGGAAGATACCTGGGATTTTTCCTTCAGTGGACTAAAGACAGCAGTTTTGCGTGAAGTGCGCTCGCTGCAACCCAATCTCGAAGCGGGTGTGGAAGCCCCTGAAGAGGATCTGCCGATTGCCGATCTAGCGGCTTCGTTTCAAGATGCGGTCGTGGACGTGCTTGTCGGGAAAACGCTCGCGGCGGCAAAGGAGTTCAACGCCAACGAAATCCTCGTCGCCGGCGGGGTATCCGCCAACCAATCTTTACGATCCTCCCTGCAGACAAAATCGAAAATCCCAGTTCGAGTTCCACCCCTGGCTTTATGCACCGACAATGCAGCGATGATCGCCGCTGTGGGCCATCGTCGCTTCCTGAACGGGCAGCGTGACGCACTCGACATCGACGTTCTCCCTAACTGGCCTCTGACCAGTTGATCATCTCTCCGTGCTCAGCCCTCATCCTTAAATAAAAAATCTTCGCCTCCATCAGACATCAATTGCGAAACTGAATGAACGAAGGCGAAGATCCGAAGCTCTTTATATATTCAACGGTTTTGTATCAGATTGTTCGGATTCTGCATGGTCCTTGCAGTCCCCACGACCATGGCCATGACCGTGTCCATGTCCCTCACCATGACCGCCGCAGTTTCCACCTTCGGACAGTTTTCCCTCCTGAAAACTTGTAAGTGCTTCCTGCACCATGCCGACAGCTCCAGTGGCGGTTTGTATCCCATAATGATCGAAGTACTCGTCCGCCCGCCGACCCATTCCACCACAGATCATCACATTCGCTCCAAGCGAGGCGATATACTCAGGGACCTGCCCGGGGCCGTGTCCCGCAAAATAGGGATTGTCAACGACCTGAACTTCCTCAACCGCCTCGTCTTTAAAATCCACGATGACGAAATAAGGGCATCTTCCAAAGTGCTGGCTCACATTGCTCTCTAACCCTTTGTTATCCTCAGTTGAAATTACGATTCTCATGTTTTAGCCTCCAAATTCCCTCGTAGGGGATGGCATATCGTATCACGATAGGTCTCATAATTGTTCCATCATTTTTGCTTCTTCTAAGCCTTCACGTTGCTGCGCAATCAACTTAACTCCGGCGCGGTGAACCTGTCTGAAATTCCCCCCCTGGCATACGGCTCGCAAAACCCCCTCGATATCGTAAATTTGCGATCCGGCGAGGATGTCGATGCCATATTCGAAGAGCACCGGACTCATCGGTGTGCTGGGTCCGAGCACGACGACCAGTGCATCTGGCGCACACAACTCGAGCAGAGGCTCCAGCGTGCGATTGATTAGAGCCATGCTCGTGATCGCCACAACGTCCGCTTGCGGTAGAACCTCAGAGGCCATATCTGCCGGCAGATCACCATGGCGCGGCCTTAACTCCAGTACTTGAAGCTTGCCTACATTGCTTCGAAGGCGTGGCACGAAAGGGAAATGCCCAATCAAGGCAACGGTCCGGTTGGCGCCATATCGTGCAAGGAGTGATTCCGCTTGTTCTTCCTCAATCTTCTCAGGGTGAGGATCCGGCAATAATGCATTGAGCGTCGCGACCCCTACACTGGATAGGACGGGTTTATCCTCCTCAAATGCTAATTTAATTAGCTCACGACCGGTATACCGCGTCAACTCACCCGCCTCCGGGACGGCCGGCTCACCTCGTTGGTGGGGTTCTGAGAGTGTTGAAGCAAGACCGCATCTTCGTTCTCCTCCCTGGATAACTACAACCGCAGTCCAATGGAGGCCCACTTGGATTCGCTCAATCTCACCTTCCGGCACTTGAGCAATCAGATCATCAACCAGACTCATAGCCCCTCGCCAAAGCCGGGTAACTCGAGCTCCTTCTCCCCTACCTTAACTCGCCAATACGGAGTCCAGGCGACCCCGAACAAATCCACACGGATATTCTTCTTATAGGGCGCAATTACGGTCTCCTCAACATCTAAAGCCACCTGATCCCAACGCTCATGGATTTCATCGATCTCTTGGGCTAGTTCCCCCTGTAAGTCATCCAACTCCTGCTTAAAATCCTCGATGACCTCATGAGATTCCTCTACGTCGGCTTTTGCCTTTGAAGTCATTCTGCGTTTCGTCAACGAAGTGGAAATCCGGCGAGTGCTGCGTGACCCGGAGAAGAGCCCGATGACGTTTTCTGCAAGCGTTGCAAACTCCTCAACTTTACGGGAACCCAGGTCGGCTTGATCCTCGGCTAACTCACGTTGTTCCTTGGTCAGTCGGTCATTAATGCGCTTGATCTTGGTCTTATACTTCTTCTCCAATTTTCGTACCTCGATGTCTGCTGCCTCCTCTGCGGCCTCGTTGCATTGGTTTTGGAACTCGGCCTCCGTGGTCCCCGGGGCTGCAAATATCTTTAAAGTTGGATGCGATGGAATCTTCAAGCCCGCGCCGTGGTATAGGTAATCCTGAAAATCCTTCTCTAACGATTTAAGCCTCTTCGCGTCGTTCAGGGGCGCCTCCAATGGCGCAAACTGAGCGTCAGGGCTTGGGCCAGAATCAAACGAGGCTGGGTCAAGAGGCGAGATCGTCCAATCATCCCAGCGGATGAATCCTTTTGGATCCACTTCCTCAGCTATCGCCGCGCTCGATTCAACATGATCGAGATTGTTTTTCCGGTCAAGATAACGGATATCTGCCTGGACGAGCAGCGCGGGGCGATACATTAAGCCAAGAACTTCCGATTTTTCGGGGTCTTGCTTTGCACCCTTCAACGCCTGGCTGGAAGTGATGATGTTCGGGAGGAAGAACTCGGAAAAGCCCGTGGGAACTTTTGGGTGCCTTGTGGTGGTCTCCACAGCTACTTTAACTGCCGCCACTCGATCACTTTTTACTTCCCCATCCGACACGTCCCCGGCGGTCGTTGAGATTTGCGGCTTTTGAGCACCGACTAATTCGTTTACATCCCGCAGCTTCGTGCGCGTGATGGGCCCCCTGAGATACGCCATAGCCCAGCGAGTCATAAAGACTTGCTGCCCCCGTTCGTGGACATTATGGAGCAAGAACACTCGCTTATCGAGGGTTGAGATCAACTTGTCCACATCGGTACGTTTAAATCCGCTTTTCCCAGTGTCAACAGATTCCAACCCATCCAAGAGCCGAGACTTATCCTGCTCTGTCTGTAGCTTCCCGACGAACCACGTACCCGCATTGCTTAAGGCTTTGTAATCGAGATCGACGGGGTTCTGCGTCGTCAATAAAACCCCCAACCCGAAAGCCCGTGCCGTTTTCAACAGACGCAGCAACGGCGGTTTTGAAGGCGGGTTCGCTACGGGTGGCATGTAACCAAAGACTTCATCAAAGTACAGAATCGCCCGCAAAGTTGATGATCCCGGTTGCGTTCGCATCCAGGCTTCCACCTCCGTGAGCAACAATGTGGTAAAGAACATGCGCTCGCTCTCTGGTAGATGGGCGAGGTAGAACACGCTGTGACGGGGTTTGCCATCCGCCGTCCAAAGCAATTGACCGACATCCAGGTGAGCCCCATGGATCCAGGCCTCGAAGGAAGGAGAAGCCAGGAGATTGTTTAACGTCATGGCCAGTTCAAACCGATCGTTCTCGGGGAAGAATTTTTCGATCTTGAAAGCACCCAGCTTATTAAAGGGTGGGGACTGAATCTGATGGATCAACTCTGTGAGATCCATATCCTGACCGGCTTTCCAGGCGCTCTCAAAGAGGTTAGAAAGCAGGATGTGCTCGCGTGATCGAACAGGATCGGACTCGATGCCTACAAGCCCGAGGAGTGCGGTGACCGTGCTTGAAATCCGCTCGCGAGAAGCTTCCTTATTTTCCTCCCACGAGGTCTGCGGCGCTTTTAGCGAAGCCAGGATGCTTACAGGAATCCCGGCATCTGATCCAGGCGTGTAAACTGCATATTCAACCGCATTCCTGACGGCTTCAATTCGTTCCCGCCCGATTCCCCATTCTTTTAAACCGCCTTCCCATATTTTGGCGATCTTCTCAGATTTCTCCTCTACGGTCTGTTCTTCCCGACGGGCCTCGTCCGGATCGATCCAGGGCTGAAAATCTTCGGGAGCCAGATCCGGAAAATGGAGCAGCAAGTTGGTCATGTCCCCTTTTGGGTCGATCAAAATCGCGGGGATGCCATTCAGTGCAGCCTCCTCCAGGAAGTCGATACATAATCCCGTTTTTCCCGAACCCGTCATTCCTACGACCACGCCGTGAGTCGTCAGATCATCAGGGTCATAAAGCAATGGCTTTGTCCCGGTCTTTCCCTTCTTCAGGTCGTAGGGGCGACCCAGGTAGAACTTGCCGTCATAATCCACCAAAACACACTCCTTCGCGGTCTGTCGCTGACTCACTTGCTTGCAGCTAGATAAATCCGCTCGAATTCTAACAGGTACTGCTGTGTAATTTCATCGCTATGAAGTATTAAAACATTCTCGTCGTTCTTTTCCTCTGCATTTCGGGAGAAATTATAAGACCCCGTGACCACGATTTCACCATCAATCAAAATTACCTTATGATGCATCTTATTTCGGTTGGCATCGAGCCGGAGATCCAATCCAGCCAGAACCAGATTCCCGAACTCACCCCCCGAGTTATTGACTTGATCGCGATCCATCACTCCCCGCACGCGCACTCCATCGGCGCCCCGCGCGATCAAAGCTTCGGCCAGTGGATCCGATGTGAAAGCGAAAGCGAGAAACTCGATGCTCTCCTCTGCTGCGGCGACGAGTGACAAAAGCCTGTGCAAAACACGATCGTCCGGGGAGAAGTACACCTCCACCTCCGTCCCATTTATGTTCACACGCGGATAAGGCGTATCCGCTTCTGACAACGCGCCGAAGAGGTCATCCATGAACATCTCTTCAAACTCGCGAGTGTAACTCTGCGCGAGCTTGCTGGAACGGATGTGGTTCAAGTTATTGTCGTTGCGGTATGCCCCGCTGATCGTGTAATTCATCGAGCCTGACCACACATCCAACTGGTCGATGACTGTGAACTTATGATGCATCAAGGACTCCCGACGATCGGCGATGACAGGAATCCCGGCGTCAATCAAATCTTGAATTTCATTATCGAGGATGTAATCACTGTCAACAACAACCCGAATGTTGACACCGCGCCGGTCCGCGTCTAGCAGCGCGTCTCGCAGGCTCCATAGGTCCAGACGCATCACGGCGACATCGACAGAAAAGCGCGCTTCATCGATCGCCTGTGCCAGAGCCGAATCCGGACCGCCATGCAGGCTGGACGACCCCGGGTCATCCGGCTGGCTGAAGTAAACCTCGTACCAATCCCCTTCGGTTGTCTCTTCACCTGATGACGATGGGAGCGTCTCCCTACCAAGCAGTACGTAAGCGGCAAACATCGCAATGAGAATAAACAACCCCGCGAGAGGTTTGAGCCAGTTACCGATTATTCTCATGGTTTTTGTAATGATCCCTTTTTAGGTAAATGCATTCTGCTTTTTCCCCCAGATGCTGTTCTATTGTAACTACTCAAGTCCATCTTGGCACTATCATTCCGAGCAGCCCCTCGACAGGCTCAAGATGTACGTCACGCGACGTAATTACTCGCCCAACATTAGGGTTCATTTAAGCATCGACGTGATTCGTCCCTCCCTTCGTGGCACGAACAAAGGGTGGATTCTTTGCCGCTCGATGGATGGTTTGATCTTGCCTTCTTTCAACAAACCGAAGAGCGCCCCAAGTCTTCCTTGAACCATTCGGGATTCTTATCACGCAGACTGCAGATGGAAAAGAAAGAGGTCTTTCAACCATTGGGCAGGATGTTCCACAGCGCAACTTTCATATATGTCATTGGAACGCTGCCGCCTCTGCCCGTAGCCTGATTATAGAAACCATAAGCGACCAGCACAGGGAGAGCGATGCTTCTAATCCAAAGATTCGTTTACCGGTGTGAGTCTGACTTCTTCAACGACATCGGTACCTGAAGCCAGACCAGCGAATTAAAAAGACACTATTAAGTGGCTTCCCCATTCAATCATCATGACCTATTTGTTTCCTTTCATTAACGCATATATCATTACTCATAATAATTACTGGACGAGCCGTATTGCGGGGACAACTCTCAATTTAACTTCGACGAACTAGCTCTACCCGCTAACAACATGTCGACCAACGTTCCTCATTGCGGATTTCCCATCCGCCTTTCATCGATATTTCTAAGCTGCCATTGGAGGCCTCGCCACATCAAGGCTCCCAACCGCAGCTTCCTCCTGCAGCCGAAGTAAAGGAGAAAAAACTATGGATCCAGTGACACTTGCCCGCCTGCAGTTCACCATCACTTGCGTTTATCACTTCTTTTTCGTACCTCTGACGCTGGGCTTGTCCATACTCATCGCATTGATGGAGACCATGTACGTCCGGACCGGGAACGAGCTCTACAAACGGATGACTAAATTCTGGGGAAAATTGTTCTTAATTAATTTCGCCATGGGTGTGGTCACCGGCATTGTGATGGAGTTCCAGTTCGGGATGAATTGGTCTGAGTACTCTCGTTTCGTCGGTGATATTTTCGGTGCACCGCTTGCGATCGAGGCTCTGCTTGCATTCTTCCTGGAGTCCACCTTCCTTGGAATCTGGATCTTCGGTTGGGATCGCCTCTCGCCCCGCATGCATGCGGCAACAATCTGGATGGTCGCGATCGGATCGAATCTCTCCGCTTTTTGGATCTTGATTGCCAATTCCTTCATGCAGGAACCTGTCGGATACGCCATAGAAAACGGTCGAGCGGTAATGACAAGTTTCTTTGCTCTTCTGAGCAATCCCCACCTCTGGGTCCAATTCCCCCACGTGATCACTTCAGGAATAACGACCGCGGCGTTTTTCATCCTTGGGATCAGCGCATATCAGTTGTTCTACAAGAAGCGTGACTCAGAGATTTTCCTGCGCTCGTTCAAGTGGGGCGCAGTTGCCGGTGTGATCGGCATTAGTATGGTGAGTCTCAGTGGCCACAGCCAGGCCCAGTACATGGTTGAGGCTCAGCCGATGAAGATGGCTGCGGGCGAGGCGCTCTGGGAGACAGAAGATCCCGCTGATCTTTCGCTGGTGACCATCATAGATGAGGACCAGCAGCGCAATTTGTTCGACATCCGCGTCCCTCGAGCACTCAGCCTGCTGGCCCACAATCGTTTCGATGGAGAGGTCCAAGGGATCAAGGACATCCAGCAGGAGTACGAGGCGTTGTATGGACCAGGGGATTACGTCCCACCAGTGACGATAAGCTACTGGTCGTTCCGCTCCATGGTGGGAGTAGGTTCCCTGATGCTCCTCCTTGCATTCTATGCGTTATTTCTTGTGCTGACCGAACGTCTGCCAAAGGCAGAGAGATTCCTGCGCTGGCTACCCTTTGCCATTGCGCTGCCCATTATCGGCACTTCAACCGGATGGATATTTACCGAGGTGGCTCGCCAACCGTGGATCGTTTTCGGCCTCATGCGCACAGAGGATGCCGCATCACCAAATGTGTCCGTGAGTATGCTGCTGACGTCGCTCGTCGTTTATACATTGCTCTACGGCGTGCTCATTGTGGTCGATGTCTACCTGCTTGCGAAATATGCAAAAGAAGAAGTGCCAACCAACGAAAGCCTCGGTGACACCGTTGCGTAGCCTTTTATTAGGAGGTCTATCATGGATCTGAACACTGTCTGGTTCATCCTCATCGCCGTGTTGTTTACCGGCTACTTCTTTCTCGAAGGCTTCGACTACGGTGTGGGAATCCTGCTGCCTTTACTAGGCAAAGACGAGGAAGAACGGGGGAGGATCATCGCAACCATTGGCCCGCATTGGGACGCAAACGAAGTCTGGCTCATCACTGCCGGGGGCGCGATGTTCGCTGCCTTCCCAAATTGGTACGCCACGATGTTCAGTGGGTTTTATATGGCTCTACTGCTCCTGCTCGTAGCCCTGATCACGCGCGGCATAGCCATTGAATTCCGCAACAAGGACATCCGCCCGAAATGGCGTTCCACATGGGACTGGCTGATTTTCGGCGGCAGTCTGGTTCCTCCACTCCTATGGGGCATCGCCATGGCAAACTTGCTGCTCGGCACCCCGATTGATGCCGATATGTCCTACATAGGCGGTTTCTGGAACCTGCTCAACCCCCACGCGTTGGTCACTGGCCTGGCGTTCCTGGCGATCTTCACCCTGCATGGCGCGACTTTCCTCAGCTTAAAACTAGATGAACCGATTCTGGATCGGGCATTCGCTGCCGCGCGAAGAATTTGGCCAGTAGCCCTGATTGTGGGTTTCTTAGCCTTTGGCGTCGGCTACTTTGTAACCGATATGTACGAACGTCTGGGTATCAACCCCGGATTGGTGCCCATCAGCGCTGGTGCAGCCATGGTGGCTGCGGGGTGGTTCATCCGCAAGAAACAGAGCAGTTGGGCTTTCGTGATGAGTGGGATATGCATCGCCTTCTCCTCTATCACTTTCTTCGTGGGACTATTTCCTCGGCTTATGGTTTCCAGCCTCAATCCCGAGTGGAGTCTGACAATCTACAACGCCTCCTCCAGCCCCTATACACTTAAAGTGATGACGATCATCGCCGCGATTTTCCTCCCACTTGTCCTACTGTACCAGGGCTGGTCCTACTATGTCTTCCGAGGGAGGGTTACGCGCGATAGCAAGCTGGAGTACTAAACGGTTATCGGACCCAGAAATGCTAACCCGCAACTTAATCCGCTTCGGTCCCGAGGCCCTGACGCGAAGATTCAATCGTTGCCATCGGGACCTTCGCATCCTCATTGACAACAGCCTTTGGGGGTTCCTCGCTGAAACTGAGTGCGCACCCCCGCCCACTCGTCACAGATCTGGCAGTGGAGCACCCTTGTGAAATTGGATCGCAGGCTCTTACCCAGCACAGAGACAGCGCACAAGCCGCTGGCGATAACCATCGCCCTCGGTGCAGCAGATGGTATCGCTGTTGTCTTCCAAGCCTGGGCCATAAGTCGGATCGTCAGTGCAGTATTTCTCTCTGGCGCTGGTATAGCGCAAGTCCAATCAGAGTTGATCCTGCTTCTCTTACTGAGCCTGCTACGACTGGCGCTCTCGACCTTCAGAGAAGTCGCGGCCCAACGCGCCGCGAATCTCGTAAAATCCGATATCCGCAGCCGCCTGCTCTCCCATCTGCTGGCTCTCGGTCCAGCCTACACAACCGCTGAGCGCAGTGGAGAACTGACGAACACGATCCAGGAGGGCGTCGAGGCACTCGATGCATACATCCGTCAATATTTGCCTCAGCTAGCACTGGCTGCGATTGTCCCCCTCGCTATTTTCCTCTTCATCCTGCCGGTCGATCCCCTATCTGCCTTCGTGCTTCTGCTCACCGCCCCTCTCATACCCATCTTCATGGTGCTCATCGGTGACGCCGCGGAGACGCAAACTCGACGTCAGTGGTCTGTTCTCAGCGGCATGAGCGCCACTTTTTTGGACGCCATCCAGGGTCTCACAACACTCAAACTTCTCGGTCGCAGTCAGGCAATGATTGCGGAGATCGCTAATATCTCCGACCGCTTTCGCCATTCGACGATGCGTGTCCTACGAGTGGCCTTTCTTTCCGCATTCGTCCTGGAAATGGTAGCTACGATCAGCACCGCCGTTGTCGCGGTTGAAATCGGGCTGCGTCTGCTATATGGCCGCATCCAATTTGAACAAGCCTTTTTCGTCCTGCTGCTCGCGCCAGCGTTTTATCTCCCCTTGCGCTTGCTCGGATCCCGGTTCCACTCCGGCATGTCCGGCGTTGCCGCAGCGCAGCGCATCTTCGACATCCTGAATCATCCCGCCCCTGCTGCCAAAAGAGATCAGCCCGACATTCAGCAACCTCTCGAGTTTCATAAATCGATCGAGTTTCAAGATGTCCACCTTGCGTATGAGGATGGCGAGCGTATCGCGCTTGCTGGTGTGACTTTCACCATCCCCCGGGGCAAAATCGTGGGGGTCGTTGGTCCCACCGGAGGCGGCAAGTCAACCCTCGCTCATCTTCTCCTGCGCTTCGCTGAACCCGGGGGTGGTGAGATCCTGATCGATGGGATGCCGCTTGAGAATATTGACGCAGAAGCCTGGCGCAGGCTGCTCTCCTGGGTGCCGCAGCAACCCTATATCTTCAACACCAGCGCGGCCAAGAACATCCGCTTTGCCCGTCCACAGGCTCTTATCGACGAGATCGAAACCGCTGCCGAGCGGGCCGGCGCACACAGTTTTATCGGCGCGCTTCCACAGGGGTACGACACCATTTTAGGGGAGGGAAGCTCGCGCCTTAGCGGCGGTGAGGCGCAGCGAATCGCAATCGCACGTGCGTTTCTCAAAGAGTCGCCGATCATCATCCTCGACGAGGTAACCGCTCATTTAGATGCAGAGATTGAAGCCGATGTCCTGGATAGCCTTCGCGATCTACTTGCAGGACGCACCGCGCTCATCATCGCACATCGGCTGCGAACCGTGCAAAACGCCGACGAGATCCTCGTTCTCTCTCGGGGCCAAATTGTTGAGCGTGGAAGTCATGAAGAACTGCTTCAGACTAATGGGTTATACGCTGAAATGATTGCCGCGGGAAGCGCGTCATGAGAGGCACAGCCCGCCGTCTTCTGGAACTCTCTATACCCTTCACAGGGAGAATCGCTTTTTCTATGGTGCTCGGCGCCCTCACCGTTACTGCCGGAATAGGTTTACTAACCACTTCAGCCTACCTCATCGCCCGCGCAGCACTCCATCCTTCCATCGCTGAACTTCAGGTGGCAATTGTGGGCGTACGCTTCTTCGGCATCGCCCGCGGGGTTTTCCGCTATTTAGAGCGGCTTCAGACCCACGATACGGCTTTCCGTCTGCTCGCCAGACTACGGGTGTGGTTTTATAAACACCTGGAACCGCTGGCGCCCGCACGATTGATGACCCAGCGCAGCGGCGACCTATTGAGCCGCATCATCTCCGATATCGAAACTCTGCAGCACTTCTTCTTGCGTGTGATCGTTCCTCCGGGCGTTGCCGTAGCGATGATCGCCGCGGTAACTTTTTTCATGTCACGCTTCGACATCTGGCTGTCGATGCAGCTGCTGTTTTTCCTGCTTTTCGCTGGTTTGGCCATACCCCTCCTTACAAACCTAATGGCAAGACCGTTCTGTGAGAGGGAAGTCGAGCTGCGCAGCGATCTAAATGCCACACTCGTCGACGGCGTTCAAGGGAACGCCGACATCCTGGCCTTCGAACAAGGTCCTTCCCATCTTGATCTGGTGGACAACTTGACGACCGACATCGCCGGTACGAGGGAGAGGAACGCCTGGGTCGCTGGTTTATCCATCGGCCTCATCGGGCTTACAACCAATCTTGCCGTGATGGCAACAATACTGCGAGCAGTACCGCTCGTTCAATTCGGGATACTTGAAGGATATCTGCTTGCCGTCGTCGTAATTGCCACGATCGCCAGTTTCGAAGCAGTCGATCCCCTACCAGACGCGTTTCAACACCTCGAGAGCAGCCTCACTGCAGCCAGGCGTCTTTTTGAGATCGTCGACGTGCCTCCCGCAGTGGCAGATTCAGAATCGCACAAACCTTTGCCGGAGTCGACCCAAATTCACGCCTCGAAGCTCACCTTTCGCTACGGTGACGATCTCCCCCCGGCGCTGCGAGAGATCGATTTCGACGTCGCTCCGGGGCGCATTCTCGCTGTTATTGGACCGAGCGGGTCAGGCAAGTCCAGCATCGCTCATTTGCTGCTCAGATTCTGGGATTACTCAGAGGGTCAAATTTTGCTCGGTGGAACGGATTTGCGCTCACTTAAACTCGAAGATCTTCGCTCATTGTTTAGCGTGATCTCGCAGGATACCTACCTATTCCACGGCAGCATTCGCGATAACCTGTTGTTCGCAAAACCTACTGCAGGTGATTCCGAAATCTTCGCCGCGCTCGAGCAGGCTCAGCTCCTCGCCTTTGTACACACCCTGCCTCGTTCCCTCGATACACAGATCGGCGAGCGCGGTCTGATGCTCAGCGGAGGTGAAAGGCAGCGTCTTGCCATCACCCGCGCTGTACTCCGCGACGCGCCAATATGGATCGCCGATGAACCAACGGCGAACCTCGATCCGTTGACAGAGCATGAAGTCATGCGCTCGCTAAAAGGGTTAATGCGCAAACGCACCTCTCTTCTGCTCACACACAGACTGATCGAGTTGGAGGATGTCGATGAGATCCTTGTGCTCCAAGAAGGGCGAATTGCTGAACGAGGTGACCACAATCATCTATTGAAGACGCAAGGTCTTTACTACCGCATGTGGTCTCACCAATGCCAGGCTGACGGGATGGAAATCTCCTGACCGGAGACCAGAACGAGCATAATCCACCCATGACCGCCAGTGATCGTCCCCATTTACCACCCAAATGCAATAGTTACACGGCAATTACCGACCCGAAAAGCGGAAGCAATCGACGAGGTGATCGTCGATGATGCCGACCGCCTGCATAAAGGCATAGCAGATTGTGCTCCCAACGAACTTAAAGCCCTCCGCTTTGAGCGCCTTCGACATCGCCTCTGACTGCGAATTGGTCGTTGGGATATCCTGCCAGGTCTTCGCCAAGGGTCCCTTCAGCGTCTTCCCCTCAGTGAAAGACCACAGGAAATCCGCGAAGGAACCGGACCGGTCCATGATGGCCAGGTAAGCCTGGGCATTGGTGATCGCAGCGTTGATCTTGAGCTTATTGCGGATGATTCCAGCGTTCGCCAGCAAACGCGCTCGATCCTGATCGTTGTAATTAGCGATACGTTCGGGGTCGAAGCCGTGGAAGGCGCTGCGGAAGTTCTCCCGCTTGTGGAGGATAGTTCGCCAGGAGAGGCCAGCCTGGTAGCTGTCGAGGAGAAGATGCTCAAAGAGCAGGCGGTCGTCGTGCACAGGGACGCCCCACTCTTCATCATGGTATTTCTCCATGAGCGGGTCGCCCGTCCCAAAGCAGCGTTGAATTTCTTCCATTGATAAGCTTCCCTCCGCTTGCTCGAAAAGATATTGAACTCGCCCTGATAATTCCGGTGTCAGTTTCTGGTAACTACATCAATCCTTTGCGGCTTGCTGAGTTGCCATCATCGCCCTTGCCTGCACTTCCTGCTTC
Source organism: uncultured Anaerolineales bacterium (assembly GCA_965195195.1). Lineage (GTDB taxonomy): Bacteria > Chloroflexota > Anaerolineae > Anaerolineales > E44-bin32 > E44-bin32. The sequence continues at coordinate 21,092 of CBDAFF010000079.1, forward strand.
TTGTAGGCGATGATCTTGAGTAAATCATTGAGCCATTTTGTCCCGCCGGTGACGAACAGCGCCGTCAGGAGGACATCCAGCCAGGCCATACTTGTGATCCCAAACGGGCGTAGGATGCGCAGACCAAGACCCAGCGTCAGGAGCAAGCCGACGACCAGCGCTGCGGCGCTCAGAATCCATTCCTTGTGCGGCTTGATTACCTTATCCAGAATTGGATCAAGCAGTTCAATCAACTGCTACAGGGCGAAGCTGACGATGAAGACTGGACCTAGAGATTCAACGAGCGGGTTCATCAGGGTGCCGCCTTTCTCTTCAAGGGATGAAGTGGCGATAGTCCCAAGCCGGAACTGTGATTCATAAGAAGGTCGCCATGAATGTAACCTTAGTGTACAAGCTTCTTAAGCTCTGGTCTCTTATGTTTATTTTTACTACTTCGGTAGGTCATGGCGGGCTTGAATATTTATGACTTGATTACTGGATACGAAAAGGGATCGCCGGTGATGGTTTCGAAGAAATGAGAAGAAAAACGTTTTAGCTCTTCAATCGAATCACCGTCACGCCCTCGCCTCCTTCCCTCGCGCTGCCAGGCTCGAAAGAGGCCACATAGCGATTACCCTGAAGATAAGCCCGAATCGCCTGGCGCAGCTTTCCGGTGCCCTTGCCATGGACCACGCGAATGAAGGGTAAGCCGGCCAGATACGCGGCATCGAGGCGCTGCTCCAGCACCTCAAGGGCTTCTTCGACGTTTAGTCCTCGTAAGTGGAGTTCCAACGGGGGCGCGGCGGTTGGCACAGCGGTCGTCTGGGTGGCTTCCATGCGCTGGTTCATTTCCTGCTTTTCCAGTCCAGGTTCGTCATGAAGGGAGAGTTCATTAAGCCTGGCGCGCACTCGCAACCGCCCAATCTGCACCTCCGCCTTTGAGTTTCCAAGATCCGTTACGACCCCTTCGGCGTCAAGTGTTCTCAAATAGACGCGATCGCCAAGTCGGATAGGGCGATGCGGTGCTTCATAGGCTGGTTCGGGTTGAGAGACCGATTCCTCGAGATCCTCCACCAGCGTCTCAAGATCATCCGCGACCAAATCGAGTCCTTCCAACGATTGGCCTGCGTCTTCGAGCCGGCGCCGGAGAAGTGTCATCTCATCGCGGACAACGTCGAGTTCCTCCAGCGCATCCTCGCGCGCCTGCTGCAAAAGTTCCTGGCGTTCTGCCTCAATATCATCGATTTGCCGTCGCAGCTCGACCTGCAGCTGCTTTCCCTTCTCCCGCTCTTCCTCCGCTTCTATTCGAACCGTGCGCGCCAAATCACGTTCTTTGTGGATCTCATCCAGAAGCGCATCAGCGGTCAGCTCTTCAGGGGAAACCATCGAGCGGGCACCCTTAACGATTTTCTCATTAAGACCCAATCGACTGGCGATCGCCAGCGCGTTCGACCGCCCAGGAAGCCCGATCGTCAAGTGGTACGTGGGCTGAAGGCTTTCGATATCGAACTCCACGCTCGCGTTGCGTACGGCAGTGGTGCCGTGCGCAAAAATCTTCAGCGCAGAGAAATGTGTCGCTACGATCGTCGTTACCCTGCGATCGAGGAATTCTTGGAGAAGGGCTTGCGCAAGAGCAGCGCCCTCCTGTGGATCGGTTCCGGCGCCAAGCTCATCGAGCACAACGAGCGATCTATCCCCAGCCTTCGCCAGGATGCGGATGATGTTGGAAATATGCGCCGAGAAAGTTGATAGAGATTGCTCAATCGACTGCTCATCTCCGATATCGGCGTAAATCGCGTCGAAAAGCGAGAGTTCCGAGCCGGAGGCAGCCGGGATATGCAGCCCGCACTCCGCCATCAACACCAGCAACCCGGCTGTCTTGAGCGTGACCGTCTTCCCGCCCGTGTTGGGTCCAGTTATTACGAGTATGTACGTGTCCGGGTCCAGGATTAAATCAATGGGGACGACACTCTCGGCATCCAGAAATGGATGACGCGCCTGTATGAGTTTCAATGTCGAGCCAGGATGTTTTCCGCCCGAACGAGGGTCAAAGCGGCGCAGGATAGGCTCGTTAGCCCGCAATGTCTCGGCATAGCGCGCCTTGGCAAAGGCTAGATCCATTCGCGCAAGCGCTTCGACCGTATTGCGGATGCTTTCAGATTGCTCGCCCACGAGGCTCGATAGCTCGGCCAGGATGCGCCGAATCTCATCCCGTTCCGCGAGCTCGAGTTCGCGGACCTTGTTGTTGAATTCCACCACCTGCAGCGGTTCCACAAAGAGGGTAGCCCCTGAGGCGGACTGATCGTGGACCACACATTTCAAACGCCCCTTAAACTCTGCCCGCAGCGGGATGACAAAGCGCCCATCGCGTTGGGTGATGATCGGCTCCTGGAGTATGGGGACTATTTTGGGATTGCTGATCAAGCGTTGCAGTTTAGATGTCAACCGGTCATGCGCATGGCGCAAGTCACGCCGGATCGCGCCAAGCGATTCCGACGCGCCATCAACCACATCTCCATGTTCGTCGAGCACTTTCGAAATGCGATCGATTAACCCCGGGGCAGGTTGAAAATCGAGCGCAATGCGGCACAGTTCAGGATACGAATCCTCCTCTTTTTCGAAGTGCCTGCCCATCGTCCTCGCCGCGATCAAAGTGCTTTTTACATCGAGCAACTCCGAAGCATCAAGGACAGAGCCCCGTGAAGCTGCTTCAGCCAAGGAGCGAACGTCATGCGCACCGCCTATAGTGAGATCTATCTTGACGCTCAACAGCAAACGAGCTTCCGTCGTCTCTGCTAGACGGCTTGACACTTGCTCGATGTCGTCGCTTGGGATAAGCGATCTCGCGAGCTCTTTTGATGCGGAAAACGCGGCGCGGTTGGCGAGTTGATCAAGAACAGCCGCCAACTCAAGTGTTCGCAGGTCTTTGGTATCCATCGCCGGCAGTGTAACACCTTTTCAGTATCCTATCTGCCTGTAAACCACTGCAAGGTCGAAAGCAGACAACTCGGCGCCGGTGCATAAAAACCCGGAGCTGCGTTATTGCGGCTAATAATTGCTCAAAAATATCGCGATGGTATACTGCGTTAAATTAGATACAGAATCACCAGCTTCACACACACCAATAGCCCCGGCTCAAGCGCTTCATCCTTGATTATGAGCAACGCGGCAATGAGTTTATTGAATGAGCCGACGGTAAACAAACCCGAAAGCTTATGGGACGTACTCGAAAAAAGGTGAATGTCCTTGAGCGACTCATCAAATCCTAACCCGAGCGCCGCTGAGCTATCCAAGATCTCCGGTGCTCAAACCAGGCGAACTCTGCCAACCCTCCCCCGTAGGGGCGCAAAAATCCTGCTGTTCTTCATCAGCCTGACGTTCTTCATCCTCGCCATCCTGTTAATGAAGGAGGGCGCCCAGAGTTATTCGTCCTTCATCCGTGATTCACTCAAGGTAGATAACCCAATAAATAGCCTGGGTTTCGGCTGGTTGTTCGCCTACCTGATCATGAGCGGCTCGCCTGTTGCCGCAGCTGCGCTGACCTTTTTTAATAGCGGGGTCATCGATAAGCTCTCCGCATTCACCATGATTACGGGCAGTCGTATGGGCGCAAGTTTCATCGTTCTTTTCATCGGCTTTATCTACGTGCTGCGAGGGCGTGATCGCGGGACAAATTTGGGCATGGGTCTCCTGGCATTAGTGGTGACCGGCTCAACCTACTTCGTCGCACTCGCTCTCGGCTGCACCATCTTGCGGGCGGGAACGCTGGACTCGATCCATTTGGACTCTAATATACTGGTCCAGTCCTTGATGGACTCTCTTTTCTCACCCATCATCTCAGGGATCGACCACTATTTTCCTGCATGGAGTCTTTTCATCATCGGCTTCATCATCATCTTGTTGAGCTTTAATCTCTTCGATCGCTGCCTGCCACAAATAGCGATAAAGGAAAGCCGAGTGGGCCGAGTCTCTCGCATCGTTTATCAGCCATGGGTAATGTTCTTGCTCGGTGCGGGCATCACGCTCATTTCGATGAGCGTCAGTGTTTCCCTGAGCATACTTGTGCCTCTCAGCAACCGCGGATTCATCCGCCGGGAGAACGTAGTGCCTTACATCATGGGAGCAAACGTCACTACATTTATCGACACATTGTTTGCCGCCCTTCTGCTGGATAACCCATACGCGTTTACCATTGTTCTCACATCCATGGTCAGCATCGCCGTTGTCTCCATTGGTCTGCTTTTTATAAGTTTTCATCGCTACGAACGGGCGGTCCTTGGATTGGTTGATTGGGTTATTGCTAAGAAACACAATATGTTGATTTTCATGTTGATCATTTTCGCCATACCGATCACTCTGATGTTCTTCTAGGAGGAATGGATACTATGCGCATCCTGATCGCAACGGATGGATTGCCACACTCGGAACAGGCTGTACATCTTTCTGCCAAACTTGCAGAGGCTGCCCACGTCAAACTGACCATCCTCGCTGTCGTCAAACGCGAATCGGATCTCCCTAATGCGGAGAAGATTCTCGATACGGCAGCGGCATCCCTTCCTGAAGGGACACTTGAGTTCCAAACCAGGACTCGAGTTGGCAATATGGCAGAGGAGATCGTGCACGAAACCCTGGAGGGTATGTACAATCTGGTGGTCATCGGAATGTGCTTTGGAGGAACGCTGCTGCAGCGCCTGCTTAGACCAACCGGCGAGCAGGTGCTCGAGCGCGGTCCAAGCTCGGTGATTGTGGTGAAGGGGCAGGCTGTCCTGCCCAAGAGGATCCTGATCTGTGACAGCGGCGTCGACAGCAACACCCTTCTCGATAACTTCAAGCAGCTCTTCTCAGATCTTCTACTAGAGGATACATATCTCACAGTCCTGCACGTAATGTCCCAAATCAGCGCCGGTCCCGGTGTGAGCGGTTGGCAATTGCGGGCCGATGCAGATGAACTTATCGAAGCCAGTACGCCCGAAGGCGAGATATTAGATCAAGACACACAAGTCTTGGATGAATTGCAGCAGGATATTGAAGCGATGGTCCGCCATGGTCTGGTCGTTGACGAGATCCTGACCGAAGCCCGCAGCGGTGAGTATGACCTGATCGTCATCGGCGAGCATCAAAACGGTTTCTGGGAGCGGCTCGTCCTCGACAATCTCGCCCATCAGATCGTCGCCGCTGCAGACAGGCCCGTCATGATCATCAAGAAGCAAACCATCAAAGTGAGCCCTGATAGTCCGTAGTGCAATCCCGCTATTACGGAACTTTGCCTTGACTGACTTCACCCCTCGTTCTGCGACTCAAAAAAAAACCTTACACCCTTTCACAGGAAATCTGCCATTCATCACTATAGAGTCACTACTTTTCCGTTCACAATTATGTAATCCAACACCTCACAGGGTATATCGATCATCGTTCAACGCAGGGAGGCAAATAATGCCTGATCTTACCGAAGCTTTCCTCGAACTCGTCCGCTTAACTTCAACCGACCTACCCCCCGATGTAGAAGCATCACTGAAGCGCGCTCGGGAACAAGAGGCTTCAGGCTCGGCAGCACAAAGCGCCCTCGATACGATCCTCGAAAACGTCGCTCTAGCGCGACAAAACTCCACCCCAATCTGCCAGGATACCGGCACGCCTATCTTCTATGTTCAGCATCCTCGCGGATGGAGTACAACGAAACTCAAAGAGCAAATCCGCGCCGCAGTCGCCGATGCCACGAAAAGGACTTATCTGCGGCCAAATGCCGTCGACAGCGTTACCGGGAAGAACAGCGGGAACAACCTTGGAGATCCGGCTTTCCCCACGATTCACTTCGAAGAAACCGAAGGAGAAGATCTAATTGTTGATCTGATCCTAAAAGGCGGGGGGTGTGAAAATGTTGGCGCACAATACTCCCTGCCGAATGGCCGACTCGGCGCCGGCCGTGATCTTGAAGGGGTGCGCAAAGTGGTCCTGGATGCCGTGTTCAACGCGCAGGGAAAAGGCTGCGCCCCCGGCGTGCTCGGCGTGGCCATCGGCGGGGATCGCGGTTCGTCTTACTACGCCTCGAAAGAAGCGCTCTTCCGTAAACTCGACGATAAAAACACGGATTCAGACCTGGCAAAGCTCGAAAATCGACTCGCACAAGACGCGAATCAGCTCCGCATTGGGCCGATGGGTTTCGGCGGCGAGACGACGGTTTTGGGTGTGAAAGCCAAGAGCCTGCACCGACTTCCGGCCAGCTACTTCGTCTCTGTCTCCTATATGTGCTGGGCACACCGGCGGCGGCGTATGACCGTCCGCGGTGACGAAACAAACTACGAATGAGGGAGGGCCCCAATGCAGAAGATCACACTACCCGTTACGGATGATGTCATCCGGGAGTTGAAAGTTGGCGATTCGGTCTCCCTCACCGGGGTTATGATTACCGGTCGCGATGCCGTGCACAAATGGATGATCGACACCTTCATCAAGAAGAGCCGTAAGCCTGATGGCGACGACGAAGCGGTCTATGAGGCGCTAAAGCCCATCCTTGATGGGGGCGCTATATACCATTGCGGACCTGTCGTCGCCGGCCTAGATACTGGCGATTATTCCTTCGTCGCCGCAGGTCCGACAACGAGCATCCGCGAGGAGCCCTATCAAGGCGATGTGATGCAGCACTTCAATATCAAGGCCGTTATTGGCAAAGGCGGGATGGGACCAAAAACTTTGGAGGCTTGCAGCGAGGTGCCGGGAGTGTATTTGCACGCGATCGGCGGGGCTGCTTCATTAATCGCACAGTCTGTTCAGCAGGTGCTCACCGTCCATAAACTCGATTTCGGGGTTCCCGAGGCGATATGGGTGATCGATGTCAAGGATTTCCCCGCTGTCGTAACCATGGATTCGCACGGCGGCAGCGTGCATGTAGAAGTAGAGACACACTCTAAAGCACAGCTCGACAAGCTTCTCGAATCGTAATCTTGCCCGATCTGTTAACAAAAAGGGGCCGTCCTTTTAGGGCAGCCCCTTGATTCTTCATTCAGCCGGATCTCATACCTAGCTATCGGGTAAACTGTTGTCCTGGAGGAAGGTAAATTCAGCCTCTATCCCATTGACCGTCACTGTGTAATCCCCGGCGGGCAGCCCATAAACATCTAAAGGGATATTCTGCTCAAACTCTTCGATTACCTGAATGCACATAACTTCCGTCTCGCGCAAGGTCGTGATGAGCACTTCGAAGTGGTTGCCCTCCCGTTCAACAGAGATCTCGTCAATGTCCGTGCAGGGATCGGGGAGGTAGCCGCTAGCGACGGCATGGACTCCAAGCGGGAAAGATTCAAGAAACACGACCTCGACATCCTCCACCACGGCATCCCCGCGAATGAACTCTCCTGAACCTTTCGGCGCTCCTAGCGCACACCCCGCGAGAAGCACCATCGCCAGAATGATCGGCAATATATAAGTTCTCTGATTCATGTGGGACCCTCTCTGCCTTAGTTTATGTTAACCTAATCGGTCTACAATGAAGAGACGAATCAACGCCCGCGTAAGTTCCCGTCTGCTAAAGACGGTTTTGGTATTCGGCGCGGTTTGCAGGTCCCATAGATTGTATTCAATTCGAGAACAAACCACCGCTGCTTCGCCACCACTCTACTGGATTAGCGGTCGTGGTATTCGTCCGAGGAAAACTGAGTTTTCACCCCGCTCAGGAAGCCCGGCACCACCTCTCGCGGAAACCGCGGCCACGTGAGAACAACAGCTGCGAGGAGCCAAACTACGAGCCACAAACCCGCCGATGGTGTGTTTTTGAGGGAAACATAGATGAACCAACCGTAAATTGGAGCCTGGAAGAGCATCCCCATTGTGCGGGGGATCCCTACCCGCCAGAAATACATCGCCCAGATCAGGATATAGATCACGCCGACTGTCAGTTGCACATAGCCGGTTGCTATCGTGTAAATCAACAATCCAAGCGCAACCGCCATATCGATCTCGAGATCATGATCGCCTATCCATGAGTCATAGCGTTTCCGGCTTCGACGGGCGAGGGCACCGTCAAATACGTCCCCGGTCCAATTTGCTATGAGCAGCATAACGGCCAAAGACAGGCTTTCTTGGCCTCCGGTCACTGCCAGCCAAGGAAAAATAACGAGAAGCAGCCCGCGAGTGTAAGTAAGTAAATCTGCAACTTGCTTTGCGACCACCAGGCACACTCCTTATACACAAGTGTTTAACCACGGCCGACCTACCTAAATACTACACCCTTTTTCGTGTACTTCCTGATAATAATCCGACTTATTGCTGCAATCCATTTGATCCCCTTTCCAGAGAGCATCACCGCGGCAATCACCACGAGACACCGGGATCGATGCTGATGTTTTTATTGTGTCCAATTAGTCAAATTCTGTATAATTACGTTGAAATCAAGCACCTAGATCCATTATCCCTATAGGAGAGTGACCTATGACATTGCTAGACCGAATCATTTTATTGGTGACGGGATTGGCAGCCCTGTACCTGACCTGGCGTTTCTACACCCGCTACTCGAAAGAGAAGAAGCTCTATGACATTTACTATATGATGGGCTTCCTTGTTCTGCTTGTATCCGGTCTTATCCTCATCTGGCAGGGCTGGGGTGCCTTAGAATCTCCCTATGTACTAACCGTTGCGACCCTGATTCCGTTGGGGATCTCAATGGGCCTTATGAACCAGTATTTCCCCAAATGGAAGAAGGCTTACTCCTGGTTCGCCCTGGTCGGCCTGCTAGCGATCGCCTATACCAGCATCACCGGGTCCGACCTGAAGAGATTCGCCGTACCCATATTCCACGGCGTCGCCGGTTTGATCATCTTCCTGGGACCCTTCCTGGTAAAGGATAAAGCGCCGAAGGGGTTCTGGTGGGTTGGGATCGGCGGCGCGCTCATCGGCATCGGTGGGATCGCCCTGGCGTTTGTCACCTCCGGCTCACAGCTGCTTTTCTTTGACCTGGATTTCATCCTGATGATCCTGGCTCCGCTGCTGCTCCTTATGACGCTGGCGTTCGCCGGGGGGTTCGTCAAGCAATTTGCCGCCGATTGACCAGCGGGGAGGGCACAGCATTTTACAAGCGTAACGATGTCTGTTGCCGCTGAGCTCTGGGGTCAATTACAACCCAAGAGACCGAAATGTTGAATTGAAGGGTGTCTTTCAATAGAAAGGCATCCTTCGCTATTAATAAACTTTCTAGCTTCTTTGGCTCACTCCCTTCTGCTACCTGCTATTGCAGCTCTGGTATTCTCTGGATTCCCGAGGCCACCCCCGAACCAACCAGCCAAGCCTCTTCTCCCCATCTATAAACGTCTCTTATAAAGCAGAACTCATGCATCAGCAACCACCTAAACCCCATGATATGATTAGGAGGAAATTTCAATAAGGACACAAATGGAAAAGTACGCCAAGTTACTTAGAAATGTCGAGCACTTTCGGAAGCTATCCATAGCTGACCTGCGCTTCGTTATCAACGCTGGTCAATTGAAGCGTTGTCAGAAAGGGTCGGTAATTTTCCATGAAAGTGAGCCCGGAGCGGGCATGTTTGTGCTTTTCTCAGGGAAGGTCCATTTATGCAAACTCAGCCAATCGGGGCAGGTGCAAATCATTTCCATCGTTGAGCCGGTGATCATGTTCAATGAATTGACGGCGATAGACGGTGGACCCAATCCATTCACAGCAATCGCGGAACAAACGTGTCTAACCTGGAATATTGGCTATGAAGCCTTCCAATCTTTGGTCACGCGCTACCCCGACCCGGCTATTGGCTTAGCGCTTCTGCGGGTGCTGGCCAGACGCACCCGGCTTCTCATCGATCGCTGCGAGGATCTTTCCTTCCGCTCTGTGCTAGCGCGGACAGCCAAGGTGCTCCTTGAGATGAGCGATAACGGTACAAAAACAATCGGTCGCAGCGAGTATCCGATTAAAGATGTGGCTGCGAATATTGCCACCGTCCCGGAGACGCTCAGCCGTTCCTTCAGCGTCCTCAGCGAGCGCGGCTTGATTAACTGCACCCGAAAGATAATCACAATCCTGCAACCAATTGAACTATCGGTCGCTGCGCAGCTAGAACCTTACCCTTTCAATAATTGCGCCCCTCCGGTGGAGCCGTAACCTACCTGAGGCGACTTCCTGCGGCCCTGTAAATCCTGAACAAAGCAGTCGCAACACCTAATATCCATAACTTAATACAATTTGCCCATTGTTAAAGACTATCGGCCCAAAATGTGGCAAACTTATTGTGAGCGGTATCACAAACTGACTGGTTACCATAAAAAATAATCCTTGGAGTAGTGATAATGAAAGCAATAACAAAACGATTTCAATATTTCTTCCTATCGACCAAAGGATTGGCTCTAGTTGCCATTGCCCTGGTGTCCGTTGTCACCGCCATTTGGGGCACACTCTCTGGCCCTTTGGCTGAAATGGGCATCAACGATATAACCGTCCGGGTGTTGGGCATGGACTTGGTGCCTGCCGAACGGGAAGGTCGCTTGATCATGCTATATCACAGCATCGCCATGACCGTGGTCGCCATTCTGGTTTACTATATCACCGACGTGGTGCAAATGAAGAAGCATGAGCGGGCAACGATTAACGCCACGGTGACCGTCGGTTATATGTTTGCGCTGAGCTTCGGCATGCTCTTTGCTTATTTCGGACACAACTGGATTTACCATGGATTGTTTATTGCCGGCCAAACACTCATGTACTTCGGCGGGATACTTTTAGCAGCAGCGTTATGGCCTTGGAAGAAGGAATACTACATCCAGGACCCGAAGTCTGAATACGCCCACATAAAAGGTGGCCTGGACCTGGAGCGGGCGGCTTTCTTCGCAATGGCTATCACAACTTTGGGTTCAGCCTTGCTTGGCGCTATCGCTGGTGCGTCCTTCGGTAACGGCTTCGTGACATTTCTGGCCGAAGACACGGTTCGCGACCCGAACAAAGCACTCCTGGCCCGCGGCGTCATCGGACACCTTCACATCATGGTCGCCCTTACAGGTGTAGCCATAACCCTGATCGTGGGCAAATGGTATGACTTCAAAGGCATCATGCACAAGATCGCCATGCCGAGCATGATTTTTGGCTCAATCATTCTCGCTCTTGGTTGTGCTTTGATGATACCGGCCCAGTATTATGCCCACCTTATCATTTATGTCGGCTCGACGTTTGTCCTAGTCGCCGGGTTGCTCCTGGTGATTTACGGCTGGGGCAGGTTGGTCAGAGACCGTATAGCAGAACAAGGGATCGAAAAAGCATCCTTTGGCCAAAAATTCAAGGCATTGTTCCATGACCCCGTGAAGTGGGGCGCAACCTGGCAAATGGTGTATATGAATTTCTGTGTCACCTTTGTCGGCCTCTTCATGGCCGCCAAATTGGATGATATTATCCGCCGCCTTCCACTGCGCGAAGAACGGATAACCCTGACCGGACACTGGCATGTCCTTGCTGCGATTATCGCCACCATCATGCTCCTCTACTTCGTTGATCTTATGGGGTTGAAAGGAAAAGCGCGCAAGTGGTTCGGATGGCTGGTGATTATCTCCTCGGACCTGGCGTTTGGGGCTGCAACTGTCTTTGCATTGAAGCGATTGTTCGTTAGCGAGTCGGACCAACAACCCCTGGTGGACACCCTTGATCTACTGACCGAGATTGGGCTTGGACTCCTGCTGATCGTCATCGGCGTCTACATGGGCTATAGGCTGATTGATCTTTTCAAGAAAAATGGCCGCTGGGCGAAAGATCTGTCCGAAGCGGACCTATAGACAATTGAGAAAAAAGAATATATCCAACCTGCATCTAATTCTGGGCGAGGAGATACCCTAATGAAACGTACATTTTTCTTCCTTTTGTTTGTCACATTATTGACGGCGGGCTGCGCATCCTCCACAGTTGAAGCCACCCCTCCGCCGCAGATCGATACCGGTGTCGATCCGGATAGTTGGGCGCTCATTCCCGCTGGCGAGTTTCTCGCGGACTTCACCAATGAAGAAATCTTGGTGGATTACGACTATCAAATGATGGTTACCGATGTGACCAACGCTCAATTCGCCGATTTCCTCAACGTTGCGTTGAAGGACGGGACCATCTCAATAGTGGGCGATGAAATCATGGGGTATTATCCTGGTGATATATTCCGAGAGTACCGGCACGAAGAAGAATACGCCGCTGGAGATTATCCGCTCATGCCGTTGGACGAAAAAGGGCTGAGACTGGATTTCGACGGTACGACGTTTACCGCCAAACCTGGCTATGAGAACCACCCCATGGTGATGGTCACCTGGTTTGGAGCCAATGCGTATTGCGAATACTACGATGGGCGTTTGCCCTCGGCAATTGAGTGGGAAAAAGCAGCCCGCGGAACCGACGGACGACCTTTTCCATGGGGCAACGAAACCCAACAAACCAACGCCAACTACTATCACAGCAATGACCCGTTCGAGGATGTGATCGGTCGAATGGGCGACACAACCCCGGTTGGTTTTTACAACGGCCAGACGCATCTCGGTTTCGAAACGGAAGATTCCCCCAGCCCCTATGGTCTATACGACATGGCTGGAAACGTTTATCAATGGGTCGGCGATGTAATCCCTTACCAGCATTATCGCTTGCTGCTGGGCGGCGCCAAGGATGTGTACGCCGTCAGGATTCGGGTTTGGGTATCCAACAATGCGGAGCCGGTTTATTTCAGCCCCAACGCTGGGTTCCGCTGCGCACAGGACTAGTGTTCGTGATCTGAGGAAAGTGGATTGCTGGCGGGTGGGATCAACATCCGTCCGCAATCCATAGAAGAGAAACGGAAAAACACAAGAGATTACAATGGCCTACTTGAAAAATACTATGCAATCTATATCGAAAACACTTTCCGTGAAAACCCGCCTTTACTGGCAGATGACTAAAAGCCTTCAAACCGGTCTGCTGCTCTCTACTGGGCTTGCGGGGTATATGAGCGCCCGCTGCCCGGTCCAGACCTGGCAAACGCTGCTCGCATTGGCGGGCAGCCTCTTTCTGGCGATCAGCGGCAGCACAGTCATCAATATGGTCTACGATCGAGACATTGACGCCCAGATGCCGCGCACTCAGAAACGGCCGCTTCCCAGCGGCCAGGTCGGCGTAGTAGAGGCGCTTGTCTTGGGCGGCGCGTTAAGTATCATCGGCATCGGGTGGGCCGCCTTTCTCTCACCGCTGTATGGTTTGATCGTGTTCGCCGGTCTGTTCTTCGATGTTGTCGTGTACACAATTTGGCTCAAGCGTCGTACTCCATGGTCGATCATCTGGGGGGGAATCGCCGGGGGGATGCCGGCTCTTGCCGGACGCGCTCTTGGCTTAGGAGCAATCGATTGGGTAGGGCTGATGTTTGCGCTGGGTGTGCTGCTATGGATCCCCACCCACATCATGACCTTCAGCCTGCGGTACCGTGAGGACTATGCAAAAGCCGGCGTGCCCACTTTCCCATCAGCCTACGGGGAGCGCACTACAAGTATCATCATTGCCCTGTCGAGCATCGCCACCGCGATCGCCATGGCATTCGCCGCGTACGGGATTGGGATAACATGGGGCTACATGAGATTACTCATCATCCTCAGCTGCGGCTTACTCGCCTTAGCCATCAGCAGCATGATACGCCCCTCGTTTAAAATGAATTTTAGCCTCTTCAAATTCGCTTCTCTGTATATGCTGAGTTCGATGCTTTTGGTTGTCCTCGGCGTCCTGTAATGAAGAGGATCACCCCGCTAGACAGAATCACACTCCTGATTACCGGTTTGCTCGCTGCATATCTGATCGTGATGGGAGTCGAGGGGCTGCCCATCCTGGCCACATGGGCATATACCAGCGCGTTCGGCGTGCTGTTGATCGCCATCCTGCTCATGATCATCAACGGCTTCGATGTGCTCGACAGCCCACTGGTCGTCATCGTCGCCGCCATCATCCCCTTAGGCCTTTCGCTCGGCATGGTAATCGAAAACCTGCCTCAGGACTGGCATCTGCCTTATCTCGCCTTCGTTGTGATCGGCTTCCTCGCCATCCTGCTCACGCTCTTTCTCGCCCCTGAGCGTGGGGCGACGATCGTGCTTGCCTTCGTGCACGGCATCGCCGGGCTTTTAATCGTCGGCTTGCCCATCGCTCTCGTGCTGCAAGGCGTAAAAGCACCGATGTATCTCTTCATGAGCGTGGGTGGAGCACTGATTGGGATCGGTGGCATGCTGCTCGCATTTTTGAAGTCTGGCAGACCCATCCTCTCCGCCGAGCGGATCTTTGTGCTTCTTCCTTGGATATTGCTCCTTATGAGCGCATCATTCGTGCTCGGCCTGAGCGCTTAAGATTTGTCTAGCCTCGAACGTTTTAAGCCCGACGCAAGTAAGCCGTGGCTTATCGCCTCAGCCGGTATTATGTGGAGCGGTGTTGGTTTAATGCTTTGCAACCTGGCCTATGGCTGGCTGCTGCCCGTTGCCTTTCCTCGGGTTTTTTGGATGACGCTTGCTGGCGCCTTGCTCGCTTCGGCCATCTACTACTTCGGTTTTAGCAAACTTGCCAAGAAGAACATCCAGCGGATCACCGGCATGGGCGGAGATAAGATCTGCATATTCGCTTTTCAAGAGTGGGCGAGTTATCCCCTCATTGTCGTTATGATTGGATTGGGACTCTCTCTCCGAAATTTGTTACCCATTCCAAAACCCTATCTAGCGATCCTCTATATAGGCATTGGCGGCGGGTTATTCCTGTCCAGTTTGTGTTATTACAAACATCTTCTGCGCCCCCAACACCACATTAGCTCCTCCTAAAGGTACATTTTCCTGCTATCTCTCACTTATTCGTGTGGCCAAGCCAAATTTAGTTGATCAATACTTGACGCTCGGCAAATACACGCACCATCGTTTGTGATAAGCTGAACAAGTGGAGGGTATGTACCCTAAACACGGATCGTACGTGTGCAATTTATTCCGTGCAGTTAGAAACAGGGTATGAAAAATCCTCCCCTCATGAGTGGTGTGTCACTCTTGGTTTTTCGGTTGGAGGAGAGCTCTCATAAAACCGCTATTTACCTCGGTTAATGGAGGTCTTGCTCCGACCAAACAAAGTCGCGCTTTAAAGCGCAAATGAAAGGAGGGTGAAGAAAAAAAGTAGAGCTATGCAACTAAGGCCTTACGTAAAACCGGTTTTTAACAAATTACGAAGAGGAAAAGAGGAGAATGCAATGCTCAAGAAACCAACGTTTTCTCTCGTCGTAATTGGCGCTTTGCTCTTGTTGGTACTGGCTGCCGGTGCTTGTGCACCTGCTGCGACACCAGAGCCAACAGAACCACCGCCGCCAACCGACGTACCGCCGCCAACAGCGACGCCAATGCCTGACCAATCCGAATACACTGCCGCCGTAGAAGGCAATATGCACAATACATACGACGTCGGTCATGGACCGAACACGTGGTGCACTCGCTGTCACTCCCCCCAGAACTGGGATCCGGAAGCTTTCCAGGGACCTCCACCATCTTGCTTCACGTGTAAATTCGCACATGAAGAAGAGATGAGGGTCGCCGAAGGGAATCCTTTCGTAAGCGAAGAGGAGTGGGTCGGCGTGCCATGCGAAACCTGTCACCATGTTGACGAAAACGGATCCGTCACTCCAGGGATCGCCTGGCTCAATCCCATCACGATGGATTACGTTGAAGTTAACACTTCAACCGAGTTGTGTGAGAAATGCCACGTAACCACCAACGGCAACGCCTTCGGCTCTGCTGTGGATCATAAGATTACGCTTGGCGGAAGCGCCCACCTCAACTATGGTGGTTTTATCGGGGAAGTACCCCCGCCGTCCTACTGCGCCGACTGCCATGACCCGCACACTCTCACACCACCACAATGTGTCGACTGCCACGAAGACGTGACGACTTCAGACACGCACATGATGGGCTACAACGCCATCATGCTGGATAAGCTGACCTGTATGGCTTGTCACGATGCCTCCGGTCTGGATGTAGGACCTCCTCCAGGTGATGAGGGTGGTAAGTGGGTAACCCAGGTTACTACTGTTGGGCGTGCTGGACCAGAGACGACCTTCGTACTCTCTCACAGCATCGTCTATGAAGTTGCCTGCGATCGCTGCCACTTCGTCGACAATGTACACGAACTGCCCGTCTTAACCGCAGAAGGTGAAGTACCAGAACCACCCGCTGAAGAAACGACGGGGTAGATCGTTACGTCAGAAAGAACCGTCTTCCTGGCTGACAATTGCGCTGGGAAAATGAAGGTAAACGGTATCCTGTGGGGTGAGGAGACTCCTCGCCCCACAGGTATATAATCTAGAAACCAAGGACCGTGGTTTTCAAAAAATGGATAGAAGAATGTCTCTCTTTTCAATAATCTCTGATCGGTGCAGGAGCTCTCGTGGTCTCAATGCTCGGGCGATGACAAAACTCTTCACCCAATGCTTGATTCTAGTGTTCCTGATCGCCGGATTAGCAGCCTGCCAGTCTTCTGACTCTCCTACAGCTTCCTCGCCTGACGCCCAGCCTACAAAATCATCTGGGGGGGAAGAAACACCTGGCGAAGAACCTGCCGGTGAACAGGAGCCTTCATCCCCGGGGGATATCGAACTTGCCTGGCAAGGTAGCCCTCATGCGGATACTTATGTTGAAGGGGACAACAACGTTTGCGCTCGCTGCCATGCACCCGCCGTCTTCGTTCCATCCATAGACGACATCGCAGAATCGTGTTTGGTTTGTAAATTCGAGATAGCTCCCCCGCCTGCCTCCATCGCCCAGGAAACATGGACCAATATCGAATGCAATGTTTGCCACCTTGTTAATAAGAATGACGAGGTGGAGCCTGAATACGCCTGGCTTCTGTTCCTGCTAATCAACGAATATGAGCAGGTGGATTCGTCCACAGAATTGTGCGGTAAGTGCCACAATGATCCTGATCTCAATCAGCCCGGTCATACAGCTGTTGTCGTGGGCGGTGCACATGCGGATTATTCCTGCACAGAATGTCACGACGCTCACAGCACGATAGCATCCTGCGGCGCTGCTGGATGCCACGACGACATGGCTGCGGACATTCCCGGGCACGACGAAGCGCACGAGTCGGTATCCTGCGTGGCTTGCCACGACGCCGACGATATGGCGATCGGCCCCGACGAGGATCTAGGCACGTGGATCACATTCTTACCTCCGGATTCAGAAGGGGTTTCCTACCCGTTCACTTCTCACAACACTCAACTGGAGGCCAGTTGTGACCGCTGCCATTATCCCAATAACCCCTGGGGCTTTTCGGAGGATGTTGAGTAGCGATTAGAGGGCACAAGCGCTCGGCTAGCCGCCGTGGACGATGGAATCACCCGGGGTAATTGAAGGTTTTTATAAAAAGCGGAAGACAGTTTTCGACCCGGGCTTAATCTCGGGTGATTGTCGCTCACGCCAGGAGTTTGGAACCTCTGACGCAGCCCATCAACAGTGGAATTCCAGGCGATCTTCGCGAATAGACCACTCTTAACAAACCAAGTATCATCGATGCACACAGGAGAAAAGAGATGAGAACCTCAACCGGAAAAACCCTTAGGATCATCGCCATCATCTTCATGGGCCTCACCGCGGCGATGAATATCCTCAGCGGCGTTGGCACCAGCTGCGCCGCGTTCTTAACCAAGCAATACCCACCTTTCTGGGACATACTAGTAGCGGAACTTCAGTGGTTGTGGCAATCCTTCGTCTTTGTGACCCTTCTGGTCGGCCTCGCCGGGATCTGGTCAGTTGTCCAACTCGTGCGCGGCAAGAGCAATGCCTACCGCAACGCCATGATCCTATTAATCCTGGGAACGATCGTGAACGGAATCCACGTATATTATTCCCAAACCATACTCGGAAGCGTTATCCCTATAGCCATAACCCTCCTGACCAACGTTATCACCCTGGTGCTTTTTCTCATTTTTGGGACACCCGGGTTGCGCGATCAGATCAAGTTCGACGGTGAGGGCGATCCCATTTCCGGGGCGACCGCCAGCGGGTTAACGGCTATCCTTGTCGGGATGATCCTCCTGTCGACTTCGTCCTGGGCCGGACCCTCGCATACATTTGATGGTGTGAACCTGGTCCATGTCCTGCGAATACCCCTCCTCGCCGGAGGCTCCATTTTAACGATGGGCGGCCTGGCCACATTGCTGTGGACCGCGCTGGATATTACCTTCCCAAGGGCGATACGGCACTCTGCAGAGAATAAAAAGCAATAACGCCAGACAGAAATAGCGATCTGACACAGCTACACTTTCACAAGGACCAACCCCCGCCCGCGCTTGTCGATATTAAACAGCAAAGGGTGGGGGTTGCTTTATTCATCTGACCCCATAATGCAGCCTGCGTACGAATTCCTCAAGCGCTGGCGATTAGGTCAGCGATCCGGAAATCGACCGGCATCTACGCCGGTTGCCCATACGGACCCTCTCGTCGCCACGTACAGCTGTTGGGGTGAATTCAGTAGGTTTGTTGGATAGAGGTTGAAGCTGGCTTTCGAGCCAGCTGTCAATCAGGTTTGGAGGATCGCCCTTCGCCCAAATTGAATAAGCTCAGCAACGCAAAAGCCCCCGCACCGAAAAAACCAATCAGCGCTGGACCGATCAATCCCATCTGCAGCGCGGCCAGCGTGTTCCCGGCTACAGAACTGGCATAAAAACCGGAAGCGAGCATCAGGAAGCTTTGATCGGGGGCCTCACGTACTGCATGCTCCTGACGCCCCGTTAGCCATTGATAGAGGATGAAGATGGTGAATGTCGTGACCAGCCAGCCCAGATAATTATGCAGCGGCACACCAAAATATGCGCCATCAACCTCCCAGACCCAGTGGCCCATCTTCACCATGATTGGATCGATCACCAGGTCCCAGGCCGTCATGACCACCGCGGCCAGAGCCGCAACGCGTAAGCCGCGCCGATGGTCTTCTGCTGATTGGTGACCTATGATGGTTTCAGCGATCACCAGCGATGGATAACTTACCATGAACCACGCCAACGGGATCAAGTAGGGAACCAGACCCAGGAAGAGGGGGCCAAGCTGTTCTGTGTAGTGATAGGGACCATAAATCCACCCTGTAGCAACCCCAACGCTTTCGAAAAACAGGCTCACGGTGTAGGTCAACACAAACAAGAGGAATGTGTTTCGCCAGCCGATGTGGGTCAATGCATGGGTTATGGCAAAAGCCGTTGCGATCAGTGTGAGCAAGGGAACGGAGTGCCCGTGCACTCTCGGAAAACCGAGCAGGGGTCCGAGGCTGGCGTATGCCGTAAATGCAGCGTAAAGAACAAGCAGGCTTATCGCCGCGATTCGTAGTGGGCGCATTCTCAAACCGCTCTTTCGATAGCGTTTCAAACCGTCTAACTACGTTCGTTCACTCGGCCAATCACGCCCGTTCCGCATCGATCTCATCGAGCAGCGCCTCATCCTGCCGCAGGCTGCGAAAGCGCAAGATGATGTTGACGATGTAGAGACCTATGGTCCCGAGGATTACGGTGTAGCCGGCGATCATATAATTCAAGGTGTCAGCTGGTCCTTCCTGAAACATCATCGTTTTTACTCCTGTTGCATCCCTTGTTCAACGCGGGTTAAACGTCTGGATGGCTATCCCATGGGCTTCTGTTTTCTCAGGCTGAGAGGGTGGTCAACTTGCGTTCCTCGATCTTCTCCGCCAATTGCTGCAGCCGCAGGCGATGCCAGAGCAAGGTGATATAAATCAGCGTGAATGTGAATAGGCTGAAGAAGAATGCCACCCGCATGTCCGCGGTCATATTAAAGGCACCCAGTGCCGTGGGATCTGAACCACCAACGACAATGGGGTGGATCGTACGAAAGATGCGGATCGAGAGAAAAGTAAGAGGTACGCTGATGAAGCCCACGATGCCATATACAGCACCAAAGCGGGCACGCCGATCGGGGTCTTCTATCCCTTGCCGCAGCATTATGTAAGCGATATAGATCAACAGCATGATCGTCGCCGTTACGAGGCGCGGATCCCAGGTCCACCAGGTATTCCAGATCGGCCGAGCCCAGATCGAGCCCGTCACGATATTAATAAAGGTGAAGACGACGCCAATCTCGACCGACGCTACGGCGATCCGATCCCAGCGCTGATCACCGCGAGCCAGATAAATCCCCCCGACGATCGCGGTGACGAGAAACGCCAGCGCTCCCACCCATCCTGCGGCGACGTGAAAATAGAACACGCGCTGCACATCGCCCATAATCGCCTCTTGAGGTGCCCAGAAGAACACAAGGTACAAGGCGACGACGAACACTGCGCTGGTTAACCAGGTCAACACTATTAGAGCCTTAGGTATGCGTTCCATGACACTCCTCCGCTCACGCTATTTCCATTTCAACTACTTGGACACAAAATCCGTCTTTGTTTAAACTCATCCCCCACGCTAGTGTGTTCCCTTATTCCTCGACGACGAAGTCAAAGACCATGAAGGCAACGGCGATGAAGATCACGTCGTAGGCAATCATCACATTTATCCAGGGCATGATCTCCGCCATCTCAAAACCCTGGAGAAAGCCATTGCTCGCCTTTACAGCCGCGAGCAGAAGCGGGATCAGCACCGGGAAAAGCAATATTGGCAGCAGCATGTCCCGCGTGCGCGCCTGGACAGCCATCGAGGCCAACAACGTGCCAACCGCAGTGTAGCCTATCGATCCAAGAAGGATTACGAGGATCAAGCCCGGTTGAAAGAGATTTACATTATAGAGCACGCTATACATCGGCAGGATGATCGCTTCGACAATGAGCATGAAGAATAAGTTGCCTATCGCTTTTCCAAAATATATTGCGCTGCGGTCCACAGGCGCAAGCAGCAAACCGTCGAGGCAGCCGCGATCCTTCTCAATCGCCATTGAACGGTTGAGCCCCAGCGTACCCGCAAAAGCAAAGGTGACCCATAGGACACCCGAGGTGACAGTCTCACGGGTGCGAATATCCAACTCGAGGGCAAAGTTGAAGATCAGGATCACCAGCGCGGCGAAAACCAGCATCGCCCCGATCAATTCGCGGCTGCGGAATTCGGCGGCAAGGTCCTTCCAGACGATGGCCCCAATCGAGCGCAGATACGCCCGCAGCGAACCATCCGCACTGGTCTCGATCTTATGCTCAACAATTTCCGTCGTTGGAGGCATTTCAGACACGGGTCACCGATCGATAAAGTTCTGTGAGTTGGATGGGGTCGAGAGCGTCCGTGCTATCGGAGGCAGCGATGACCCCTTTCGAGAGAATGTCCACCCGATCTGCGAGATCAGCAGCCCTGGAGATATCGTGAGAGGTCATGACCACCGTTCGACCAGCGGAGGCGATCTCTCGCAGAAGGCTATCCAGCATTGCCGCTGCCTCCTGATCGAGACCGGTATGTGGCTCATCGAAAAGCAGGATATCGGGTCCGTGAAGGATTGCACGACCGATGGCCAGGCGCTGCTGCATCCCGCGCGAGAATTCGCGCACCAGATCCCGCCTGCGGGGATAGAGACCAACGAGGTGCAGCACCTCATCTATCCGTTGGTTCAGATCACCAACGCCATACATCCAACTATAAAAACGCAGGTTCTGTTCTGCGGAAAGATCACCGTAGAGTAAAGGTTGATGGGATACAACCCCCAGCCGTCGTCGGACGGCCGCGGCTTCAACTGGTAAATGATGACCGGCCACAATCACCTCGCCCATTTTGGGGCGGGAGAGGGTGGCAAGGATGCGCAGAAAAGTCGTCTTCCCGGCTCCGTTAGGGCCCAACAGAGCGACAAACTCACCTTGCCCTACCTGAAAATCCAAGCCGCGCAGAACGGGTTTCGGACCGAACGTCTTTACCAGACGCCTGACCTTAATCATGATCCGCCGACTCAAGGAGTGCTTTTAAGGTACGCTTTAGCTCCTCACGACGTTCCTTGTAGGCCGTTTCTGTGAGCTCTCCTGCCTCAAACCTATCATCTAGCGCGGCGATTGCGCGTATTAGCACTTCGCGATCGCCGGGTTCCTCGGGCGCGGTTTCATCGTCGTATTCAACGGTTGACTCCTGTCCTCGCGACCACTTCCACCAAATAAAGAAGAGGGCGATTAAGGTTAACCCCAAGGCAACGGCGCCGACGATCAGATTTGTTGTTGAAGAAGAATCCGTCTTTGCCGGGTGCCTGCCCGAGAGGCTCAATTCCAGTATTTCGCCCCGTTCAAGCGGGTCCATCCTGTAACTTTCCATGACCAACCCGCCCATATCGCGCGCGCCCACTTCGCTCAACCCCTCACCGCTAATGGATGGGGGGGCCTGCGTCTTCAAAATGACGATCGCTTCAACGGGGTAGTCGACGGGCTGCTGATACTCCAGGCTACGTTCATAGGGCAGCGTGAAACTAAAGTAGACCTCTACTGCCTCCCCGGGAATGAACGCCTCGTGCATCATAAAGCCATCCGAATCTTCTGTGAAACGCATCAACTCGGGCGAGTCAGCGAAATACAGATTACTAAAACCCTTCGGCAACGATACCCGAATATCATTTACCCCGTCTTGTCCGGCTATCGTTCGGTCGCCGGTATTCGTCATGAGTAGTAATTCGGAAACTTCAACCACACCTTCGATAGAGTAATCGAAGATCAGATGCAATCGATCTACAACGAGTAGGCTGTCATCCGTTGTGGTTTCGAAAACTGTCAAGGGAAGTTCAAGTGCGAGGTTGTCCTCCAGCATATGTCCTGCCGTGTTGAAATACCGCACCCCTTGATACTCCGTTAAAGCGCCAAAGATACGGCCAGGGACAATCTCCAAATCCTGGACTTCAAACATGCCGTCGGCATCGACCGGGATTTCCTTTTCGAATACCAGTTGATTCCCATCGAAGGCAATAAATGTAACCATCAAGCCGTGCGGGAGATCCGCTCCCTCCGTTCCGTTTTCGATTGAACCGGTGATTGCCCCTATGCTCACGTCAGTGGCTGGTCCCGCCGCTGCTGTTTCCTCACTAAACGCGAGTGTGCGCACATAAGCGGCTGCGGCAAAGCGTTCGCTCTCGCTAAGAGCCCCATCCAGCGCAGGCATCGAGCCTTTGCCCTGGGTGATCACTGCGTAATAATCATCGAGCGATGTATTGGTGAAAAGCGTCGCATCGCGCAGGTTCACAGCAGGCGCCAGGGCTTCCCCGCGCTCACCATGGCAGTCGACGCAAGTCTCTTGATAAACAACCGCACCCTGCTCGAGTTGGTCTGACGAAACGCTCAGAGATAGTGCATAGGCGACAACATCCCAACGCTGCGTATCGCTCAAATTCACGAAGGGAGGCATGAAGCGTTCCATCCTTCCCTGTGTGACGGTAAGATACCAATCGGAAGGAAGCACGCTAGAGGCGAAGGCTGGATCTCCTAACAGAGGAGGCCTGACATCCAGATTCGCGGACATCGATCCCTCCCCCAGCCCTGTTGAGCCATGGCATGCTTCGCAGTTTTCCAGATAAAGCAGCTCCCCCTGGCTCAGATCCGGTGGATTCTCCGGTGTTGAGCGTTCTTCCACCTTTGTTGCCTGTGTCTCAGGTGCGGGGCGCGGCTGCGTCGCTTGAGGTATTTGTTCAACAGCCTGACGGGTCGCCAGCTCCGGGGGTGGTGTGACATCCTCAGAGAGTGAACATCCTGTCAATACAAGAAGAATGCTTAGGGATAGGAAGACATTTCGTTTCACGCCTGCTCCTCCGCTTCAGCCAGCGTGTTACCGCAGCGAATGCAGAATAAATCATCCACCTTAACCTCAGATCCACAGGAGGGACAGAACCCACCGTTCCCATCTTCCTTCTCACTCCTGATCTGAGCTATGGCCGCTTCAATTTCGTCGTCTATTTCGTCCCCTTCAGGGGACACATCACCCCCTGCATTCAAGACATCGATCCGGCGCAAGATTTCTGCTCCCTTTTTCATCAGAGCTTGCCGCTGCTCCTGGTAATCCTCCTCCAGGATCTTCCCGGTATCGAAGTCCATTTCCAGCTCCTGCAGGCTATTCAGCACTCGATCGCGGCCGGCTTGAAGCTCAGAGGACAGCCGTTCCGTATCGGTTACGCCCTTACCTCGATGCTGAATTAAGGGGAGGGCGACAAACGCCACCGTCAGCAGCGTCAACGCTAGCCCAGCGAGTATCGAGCCTATATCCATATTTGTACCTTCTCCTCGTTCATCTCACATCGTCCCATCACTGCGCGCCTGGAATCCGCCTATTTCGTGATGGGAAACGTGCAAACTCAAAGCGACTTTTATTTATACTCAGCCATCACCGTTTCGATTTGATTGACGATCTCGTCAAGCGATAAATAGGGGCCAATCTTTGCAGCTGCCAATCGACCATCAGGGCCGATGATGTAAGTTTCCGGCACACCGAGCGTGCGGAATGCCTGCGAGATTCGTGTCCCCAGATCGGGACCATTCGGATAAGTGATTCCAAATTTCGCCAGGTAGCCTCGGGCTTCAGTTTCCGTATCCACGTAGTCCACTCCCAGGAAAACCACGCCCTGATCCTTGTACAGCTGGTATGCCTGTTCCAATTCAACGGCCTCTTGCTCGCAAGGTTTGCACCAGGACGCCCAGAAATTGACCACAATAATCTGGCCACGGAGATCGGCAAAGTCGATCTCCTCCCCTTCGAAAGTGCTCAGGACCAATTCGGGAACACGATCTCCAACCTTGATAGAACCTCGTTGGGAACGCACTAAACCTATGCCTAGAACGGCTAAAAGCCCCAGAACGAACACCCACACGAGCACAACGCCCCATTTCGGCCGCGATGTTTTCCCGGGTGATTCTTCATAATTCTCCGTTGCTGAGTTATCGATAATTTCCATACGGCAAACCCTCGCTCCTATTCATCCCGCTGGCGCAGCTCCTGCTCCAATTGGGCAATATAGGGATCCTCACTCTCTACACTCACACCCTTACCCTTAGGCGTAGGTGGCTCAACCTTCCAAGCCCGCATAACCATGAAGAGAATGAATGCCCCGATTGCGAATAAAACCGGTGGCAGGATGTAAACAAGCGCATTGAAACCCTCCGCTGGCGGTTCAGCCAACACCCGTGGCCCATACTGATCGACGAAGTAGTCTTTGATCTGATCATCGCTCCAGCCCAACACCAGCTTCTCGCGGATAGTGGCTCGCCACTGTTCGCATGCTTGCGTCGGGCATACGTCCAACGGTATGTTTTCACACACTGGGCAATAGAGCTCACGGGCGATGACATTGACATCATCGTCGGTCGGACCGCCATCTTGTGCGAAAGCGGGAAGTGCGAACACCTGTGAGAGCAGAATAAAACCCAGAGTAATTCCCATCGCCATTTGCAGCTTACGCAGTAATAAATTGCTCCTCACGTTCCGGTGCTCCTTGTTGCGGATGACGTCTTATTCGCCCGCCTCCGACCACTAATGACCCAAACCGCCACGATGGTTCCAATACTGAAGACAACGCCACCGATCCAGATTAAATTGACCAGCGGGTTATGATAAACCTTGAAAGTCGCATCGCTCCGGGAATCTGGGTCCAAACCCACCAGGATCACGTAGAAATCGTCCATCAGCGTGGAGCGCGTGCCCGGTATGGTCACCGCTTGCTGCGAGTCGTAATAGTAATCCTTGCGCGGGTACAGTTCGTCCACATATTTGCCATCTTGATAAACAGAGACAACGGCTCGGGCGACATTGCGGCCATCGTTAGTGTCAAATACCGTTATATCGTCATAGGTCATCACGTAGTTTCCGAGCGTAACTTGCTCCCCCTTAGCAAGCGTTGCTTGAGTCTCGGTTTGGTATACCTCAATTCCGATGATGCCAAATGCCATCAGGACCACACCAAGATGGATAATATAGCCTCCATAGCGTCGGGGGTTCCTCCCCGTCATGCGCCATAACGCTAGAGGTAGGTTTTCGCCGTGCCGTCGACGGCGCGCCATTGCCCCTCGCCAGAATTCGTAGAGAGTTACAAAGGCAACCAATGCCGCCGCCGTAAACCCCAGTAGGGCTATCGGATTTTGAATCCCTCTGAAATACAGGGTGAGGGGAACCAGTAGAGAGACGAGAGCGGGTTTCCACAGTGCCCGCCCGATCGTCTTCCAGGTGCTGCTTGCATAGGCGGATAGAGGGGCGATAGCCATCAGGATTAGCAGCCCAAGACCGAGCGGTCCATTCGCCCGCTCGTAGAAGGGCGGGCCAACTGTGATTTTCTGACCCGTAATCAATTCGGATATCAACGGGAAAATCACACCCCAGAAGCTGACCGCCAGGATACCCATGAAGAGAAAGTTGTTCAGCAGGAAGAGCGCCTCGCGTGAGAATATCGAAGTTAGGAAATTTTCGCCCTTCAGCATCTCCCAACGGTTAATCAACAGGCTGAGTGAAACAATAAATGTGACCCCGATGAAAACGAAAAACATCGGCCCGATGGCGGACTTGGCGAAAGCATGAACAGAAGAGAGCACACCAGATCGAGAGAGAAACGTGCCGAAGAGCACCAGAGCGTAGGTTAGAATGATCAGCACCACATTCCAGTGCTTGAGCATGCCTTTCTTCTCTTGGACCATTACAGAGTGCAGGAAGGCCGTCCCCGCGAGCCATGGTAACAAGGCGGCGATTTCCACCGGGTCCCAACCCCAGTAGCCACCCCAGCCGAGCACATCGTAAGCCCAACGTCCGCCCAGTATTAGCCCAAGCGAGAGGAATATCCAGGCAACCAGCGTCCAGCGGCGAGTGATGCGTATCCAGCGGTCGTCGCTGCGGCGAGTGATCAAAGCGGCCATCGCGAAGGCGTAGGGGATCACGTAGGCGACAAAGCCCAGATAAAGCGCTGGGGGGTGGATGATCATACCCGGATGGCGCAGAAGAGGATTCAAGCCCCGACCATCAGGTGGATTGAGCGGGACAGCGCCCGTAGGCTGCAGCATCGCCGTCACTTGCTGTCCATCCGCAGAAAGCCACAGTCGAGCAAAAGGATTCTCAAAGAAGACCACCAGGCTGAGGAAGAAAGCCAGGGTGATCATCGCGACCATGATGAACCACGGAAGAAGCTCGCGATCACGATCCCACTTGCGCAGACTGGCAGCGCTAGTAAATGCCGCCATCAGCCACGCCCAGAAGACCAGCGAACCCTCCTGTCCACCCCAAAGAGCGGTAACTTTCAAGTAAGTGGGCATGGAATTGCTCGTCACTGAGGCTACGAACCCAATCTCGTAGTGTCCCGTAGTGAGCAGCCATATGATCGCCACTGAGGCGACAGTTAATAATGGCCATGTCAACAGCATTGCGTAGCGGCCGCTCTCTACGAATTCTGGCTTACGCTTTAACGCGCCGTATGTTGCCGCACCGGCGCCATATAGCGAAGCCAAGAAAGTAAGTACCAGCACATAATAACCAATGTTCGCAACCACGTTTTGTCTCTCCTCTTAAGACACCATTTAATATGTACGTAAAGCGACGCTCACCATGAGGAAACTAGCGCCGCAGGGAATATATTTATCCGTCTTCGGCTTGCAAGGGAACATCACCTTCATAGCGGGTGGGGCACTTGAGAAGTAACTCATCGGCATGGAAGATGCCGTCCTCACCCATTCTGCCCGTCACTATCGCCTGGGCTTCATCACGGAGTAGATCCGGCATGACCCCGATGTATTCCACCTCTAGCCGTGTGGCTTGCGGATCTTCCAACGCAATGTGCAGCGCCTCGGCCAGTCCACCTGCTTCCTCAATCTCGTCCAGATCCGCGGGCACGTTTGCTATGGTGAAACGAAGCGTTAGATTCTTGACATCGTACTGAATCGTGTCGCCATCTACTACGCCAGAGATCTTAATATCCCGATCTCCTACAGCATCGCCCTTGGCGAATAATTCATCAATCGTTAAATAATATTGCGCAGCTGCCTGGGTCGAGGAGGCAATTAGATACACAATCGCCGCGACGATCAAGAAACCGCCCAGGAGAAACTTCCCTTGGCCAGCACGTTTCTTTGTCACTTCGCCCATCCCTTTACCTCCATTTAATCGACCGCCGTTCCCCCTACCACGAGAGAGCGGCGAATTGTAACACCGTTATCTTAACTGACAGGATCATCGTACCTGGACAAATATATCGGCGATCCCAGACCAGAGTCATCAAGGCTCCAATTGCGTATCTTCTCACAATCACATTAATTATTTATGAACCCCTGACAAGAATTAAATGAGAGGCAAACACCTCGGGCGGGGCATGCCTAAATGGCGAAAACCATATATCGATCCTGTATTATCAGATCCTCGCGCAAGTGAGGATTGCCCGAGGTCACCCTCGTGGACATTAGTGGCGGGAGAGCATCACGAGATCACAATCGTAACACGTCTACTCGGGTTCACTTTACTACACGACATTCATCTCTCCCCGCACGTGTCATATCGCTCAATACTGCCAACCCTTGTGTTTTTCTGCACAAAGTTAATGTGGAATGGGCGGCGCTACCCATTCGAGTGGGTTGTTTACCCCATGTCACCCTGGGTATAACGGCGTAAAGGCCGATGAAAACGATGATGAGGTCAGATTGCGCCTCAATTCTTAACAGACTCGTGATGAAAGTATAAGAGGTCGGAATGATAACGCTTTTTCTGAGTTTTGATGCATCAATAAATCGTGGGGGCGGTTGCACGAGGAGTCGCTCGATCATTCGAGTCGCAGTTATCCTGACGCTCGCTCTGATCTCAATTTCAACTCTCGGTTTGACAGGAGCTTCCGCTGACAGCGGCGATGTCCCCCCTCGCCAGCAAGGCCTCGATAACGACGCCTGCCTGGCCTGCCATGACGTTCCCGGTATGCAAATGGAGCTTGCCCCAGACCAGGTCCTTTATCTGACTGTCGACAGCGTATCCTACATTACTTCATTGCACGGCCAAGAGGGTATTTCTTGTGTCGATTGCCACACAGGCTTCGATGGTTTCCCTCATGAACCTGTCTCGGCTCGCTCGATACGGGAATTCACCCTCGATCAATATACCCTCTGTGCTGATTGTCATCAGGATAAGTACGAAGCGACTCTCGACAGCGTCCATCAAAAATCACTCGCGGGTGGAAATCTCGAGGCTGCTGTTTGCACTGACTGTCACGATCCTCACAGGACGCAGCATCCTGATATCCCCCGAAGCCGGATCCCGCAAACATGTGAGCGCTGCCATTCTCAGATCTACGCACTATATAAGGAAAGCGTGCATGGATCGGCTCTTAGCTATGCGAATGCTCTGCCAGGCTAACGGAGCCGTGTCCTGCCCAGGGAGAATTCCCAGTATCTGAAACATCTCCACCCACTCGTGTGTTCCATGGAGGAATCCGAACAGGGCAAGCGGGCGTAGTGCGTATCGTAACCGCTCATCAGAGCCACGACCGGCCTCCAGCGTGACGGCTAGCCCCATGCTGAAGAATGCCAAGCCGTAAAAAAAGAAGATCAGCGCAATGCTGGGGACGTCCATGAGACGAGGTGCCTCCGCGGATTAGATCGTACACAGTTTAACATTACGGGACGATTGCGAAAAGTTGAGAAGGAACCATCCCTTTTGGGGATGGTCCTTATAGAAACCGAAATTCCCGGGTGATATGAACCATGGGAGTTTATATTAATGCCGAAGTTGTGCGCCACAGCGGCGGCAATAATGATCCGACGAGCCAGCCTGCGCTCCGCAGAGATGGCAATAAACTGGCGAGGCATCAACCTCTTCCCGGGATTCACCTGTCGTCTTTCGCCGGCGTTTGCGTTTGCGTGGTTGAGAGGTTGCGGATTCCTGCCGCTTAAAACGCACGTACACGATCGCGCCAGCAGCGATCAAAACGAGACCGACGCCGCCCAGAATGTAGGGCAGCATCTGTGAGAGATCCGGCGTCTCACCACGCACCTCGTCTGGGCGATCGATCTTGGGTTGAGCGTTGATCGTGAGTTCTGACCCCGGATTCTCGTATGCGAAGCTGATAAGCGCTTGCGATGCAGCAGACAGCGGGCCATAAGACGCGTTGTGATAAACCAGGCCGTCAGTGTGAACCGCGGCTACACCCTGGGCAGTCACCCGAATGTTGTCCGCACTCCAGGGCTGTTGGATCTCGTATTGGAATTCAGCAATGTCCATCCCGCCCGGCCAGAAGAACGTGTAGCTGCGTTTGTCACCCTCAACCGTTAAATCGGCGTAGAATTCGATCCAGATACCAGAACTTTCCGCCTCCATAACGATCGTCGCCCATTGCCCTTGCACCCGACGCTGATAATCCGCCGTGAATAATTGGCCCTCCGGCCCTTGAATCGCCACTGCCGATGGTTCACCATACGCCGCCGGCACAGGGATCTCAACATGCGCAGGCAGCTCCACCGCAGGGGACAGCACACCGCGCAGGATCACTAGCACTCCTGGTTGGTCATATTCCGGCAACAGCGCTACTTCAAGGCGCTCCAGGGGAGACGCACTTCCAAGCTGCAACGCCGCTGAAAGCAGGGTCGATGAGGGTTTTAAATAATTTAATGTGATCTCCTGCTCGTCACTCGCAGATCGCTCTCCAAGAGAGATAGTTGTAAATATGAGGCCATTGTCGGCCTCTTCAGCCCTCCCCTCAGGATTTATGCGCACATCACTCGCGCCGACCGGGTGCATAATCTCCACCGTTAATTCTGCGATCTCAATCCCACCCGGTATCAGGAAATCAAAGCTTCGGTTCGCGTCTTGCACATCTAAATCGGTGTAGAACTCAACCCATACACCGGTCGTAGGAGTCTCAATATCCAGGAACGCCTGCGTTCCCTCTTGGACCACTTGCCACTCCACGTTGTCATCCAATTGACCATCGGGGTAATGCGCGGCGACGGCGTGAGGGGTATCCACCCCATACGGCAGGGGTAGCCGGATGGTTGCCAGCGACCCAGCTTCTGGTGAGACGCGCGCCTCATACAACACGAGCACGCCGGGTCGATCGTACTCCGGCCAAAGCGAAATCTTCAAACTCTCCAAAGGCGCCTCGGACTGCGCAATTCCTCTAGAGGGTGAGAGCACCAACAAAAGGAGCAGGATAATTGGTACATTCAAGATTCTCTTCATATTTTCCTCGCTGCATACGATAATACACTTTCAGACTCACGACAACCAAAATCCCCAATTTCGTTGAGTTGGATTAATTGGCTGTTCAACCCAACACCCTATCCTTTTCAGGAACAGTTGCGAGTAGAATCGCCACCGCCCAAGGAATGGATTTACTCCATCGCATCCTCATCTTTTTCAGCCTGAGCGGCCATTCCCCCACCTTATGCAAGACGTGCAATTGGAAACCAACGGCCGCCCACTCCCCGATTTCCGATCGATAGCGGTCAGAGACCGGTATAATAGCCCCATGAATCCACCCCTTCTCCCCGCCCCAGTACTCATCGAGAACCGGGAGAGCCTGAAAAAGATGACCGACAGGCTCGCTCGCGAACCCCTTCTCGCCGTGGACACTGAATCCAACAGCCTCTACGCTTATCAGGAACAAGTTTGTCTGATCCAATTTTCGATCCCGGGATTTGATTACCTCGTCGATCCCCTCGCGGTTAACGATCTAGGCTCGCTGTCACCGCTTTTCTCAAACCCGAAGATTGAAAAAGTGTTACATGGAGCCGAGTACGATGTAATGTGCCTTGCGCGTGACTTTAACTTTCAGATCGTCAACCTATTCGAAACCCGTGTCGCCAGCCGGACGCTGGGATGGAAACGCACCGGCCTGAGCGACCTTCTGGAGCAAGTCTTCTCCGTCAAGATCGATAAACGCTTCCAGCGAGCCAATTGGGGCAAGCGACCCTTGTCGTCAGAGATGCTCGACTATGCTCGCCTTGACACACACTTCCTGCCCAAATTACGGGACCATCTCCATCAACTATTGCGCAACAATGGCAGTCTGGAAGAAGCTCAAGAGCTATGCGAGCTAATGACTGATCCACCCCGCCGAGAGAATGGCTTCAACCCAGATGGTTTCTGGCGGATTGCCCACTCCCGTGAGCTCTCCCTACGCAAAGCAGCCATCCTGCGTGAGCTCTACATAATGCGCGACAGTTACGCCCGACGACAGAACCGCCCACCTTTTAAGATCCTGGGAGACAAGAGTCTCCTGGAAATCGCCAGAAAAGAACCCCGCACCTCCGCAGAACTTAATGGTGTGCCCGGATTTACAAATAATAAAGTTCACCGTTACGGCGTTGAAGTCCTTACTGCCGTTGATCGCGGCTTGAAGGCGCCATTACCTCAGAAACCGCGCAATCGGGGGCAAGATGAAGCCACCCGTACCCGCTACGAAGATTTAAGGGAATGGCGCAAAAACGCAGCAAGAAAAAGAAATCTCGAGTCAGATCTCATCCTGCCTCGAGATATACTCATCGAAATTGCTGCTCAAGCGCCTCGTGACCTGGCGACCCTGAGAAAGATCATGGCTCCATTGGAATCACGCTTCCAGAGGTATGGTGAGGACATCCTTAGAATAATTCATAAGATTAAATCAAGAGGACCATCATGAACATCACTTTCCACGGCGCAGCCCGGACGGTTACAGGATCCCGTCATCTTTTAAGCCTGAACGACCATCAGCTTTTGCTGGATTGCGGTCTCTTTCAAGGTCGCCGCAAGGACACTTATACACGGAACCTGAACTTCCCCTTCGATGTAACTGCTCTCGACGCGGTCATTCTCTCCCACGCACATATCGACCATTCGGGCAACTTACCCAATCTGGTTAAGCAGGGATACCCTGGCTCCATCAATGCGACGAGCGCCACAACCCATCTCGCCGGTGTTATGCTGCGTGATTCAGGGCATATACAGGAGTCGGATGTCAAATTTGTGAATAAACGGCGCTCCAAGCGCGGCGAAGCGCCGATAGAACCCCTTTACACAATAGCCGATGCCGCCACCGCTGCTGAACAGTTCATCCAGCGCGACTACGATGCGCAATTTGAGGTCGTTCCTGGTGCGATCGCTACGTTGGTTGAAGCCGGGCACATCCTCGGCTCGGCGGGTGTGATCCTGGACCTCGAAGAGAACGGGCGCAAGGTGCGCCTGATGTTCTCCGGCGATATCGGTCGCGCCGACTTGCCGATTGTGCGCGATCCGGTTCTACCCAAAGATGTTGATTACCTCATCATGGAATCAACGTACGGCGACCGGTCGCATGACAGCTCTGGGCGGGCATACGACGAACTTCAAGCTGTCCTGAGCCGCACGATCGAGCGGGGCGGGAAAGTCATCATTCCATCGTTTGCCGTCGGCCGTACACAGACGCTTGTTTATTACCTGCACCAGATGATCGATCGCCACGAGATCCCCCGCATTAAGGTCTTTGTCGACAGCCCCCTGGCTGTGAATGTCACTGATATTTTTCGGGATCACCCTGAGTGTTTCGATGAAGAAGCAACGAATTTCATGCTCGCCGATCTTCATGGCGCGGCGCTCGGCTTCGACCTATTGACCTATACGCGTTCTGTCGACGAGAGCAAGGCTATCAATTTCATCGACGATCCGGTGATCATCATCTCGGCCTCAGGCATGGCCGAGACCGGTCGCATCCTGCACCACCTGCGCAACAACATCGAGGATGAGCGCAACACCGTCTTGATCACCTCCTGGATGGCCCCGCACACGCTCGGTCGACGGCTTTCGGAGGGGAAGAAACGGATCAAAATCTTCGGCGAAGAACACAAAGTGAGGGCAGAAGTTGCCTCTATCAACGGTCTCTCAGCCCACGCCGACCAGCCTCTTTTGATAGAATATGCGCTTGCATCGAAGGATACGCTTAAAGGTGTATTCCTTGTTCATGGGGAAGAAGGGCCCGCGTTAACGCTCATGGAAAAACTCAAGCAGGCCGGCTTGCAGGATGTCCACTACCCCGAGTTGGGGGAAAGCGTGGAAATCTGACGTCCGCCGGGCTATAATGTCAACAACCCTTGGAGAGGTGCCGGAGTGGTTGAACGGGGCGGTCTCGAAAACCGTTGTGGTCCTTTGGGCCACCGTGGGTTCGAATCCCACCCTCTCCGCCAGAAAAGGGCGTCCCATTTTGCGGACGCCCTTCATGCATCATCAATGATCCCCGCGGTAAATTATTCTATCCAGAAAGCTGTTGGGGTGAATAGCCTCGGCTCTCTATTCACCTACCTCGCTAACTGAAATCGCTACTCATCGCCAACGAATTCGATAAAGCGGCGATACTGGCGGCGATATTGTGTGAAAGCCCGCCTGCCCTTCGCTGTAAGCTTCACGGAAGTGTTGGGGATTTTTCCTTTATACCCTTTGGTGATTTCGATGTAACCCACATCTTCCAAAGCTGAGAGATTCTTCGAAAGGGTTCCTTTATTAATTTCGGTTGCGTTGAGCAGATAGGTGAAGTCGGCGCTCTCGCATCCGGTCAGGACGGCGACTATCGCCAGGCGGACCGGTTGGTGGATCATGCGATCGAACTTCGACGGCAGCGTGAAGTCAGCCATGATTGACCTCAAACGGCGACCCGGTGGATCGCCCCAAAGCTATTCTTACCGATGGTGATTTACTTTCGGATTTCGATCGCCTCTAGCTGCTCCAAGGACTTTTTTACCACATCGAAACCACCTTGCCAGAATGCCGCCTTGCGCATGTCGATCCCCGCGCTCTTGAGGATCTCATCGGGGGAGGCCGACCCTCCCGCCGCTAATATGTCGATATAGCGCGGGATGAAGCTCTCGCCCTCTTCTTTGTACTGTTTATAAAGGGAGAGCACGAGGAGTTGGCCGAAGGTATACGCGTAAACGTAGAAAGGTGCGAAGTAGAAATGCGGAATCGCCAGCCATTCAAAACGGAAGTCCTCGCTCAGGTCCAGCGAATCTCCAAACTGGTCTTTTAGGTTGTCGAAGTAAATTTCTGAGAGATCGTCCACCACAGCGCCTTCGTGCACCCGTTCATGCGCCTGGCGTTCGAACAAGGCAAAGTAGGCTTGGCGCATGATCGTTGCATAGGCATCATCCATCTGCCCGAAGAGTATGTCTCGCCGCACATCGGGGTCATCCTCGATCTCCAACAAATGATCAACCAGCAGCATCTCGGCGAAGGTTGAGGCTGTCTCCGCCAGTGGCAGCGAAGAATGCTGCGTCAGCTTGGTGTGGTCCGCCGCCAGCATTGAGTGAACCGCATGGCCGAGTTCGTGTGCCATCGTTGCCACATTGCGCGGCGTCCCATTGTACGACTGGAGCACCCAGGGTGTTAAATCAGGCGTGACCGTTGAGCAGGATGCTCCGGAGCGTTTGCCCTTGCGTACCTCACTGTCGATGTGATCCTGGTCAAAAACACGCTTCACCAGATCGGCCATACTCGGATCAAACTGCCGGAAGCTTTCCAATACCATCTCGACTGCTTCACTATAGGGGTACGTCTTCTCAGATTGCGCTACGGGGGCGTAGATATCGTAACGACGGAGACGGTCCACGCCCAGCCAACGAGCCTTCAATTGGAAGAAGCGATGAAACAGCGGCGCGTTTTTTCGACAGACATCTAAAAGCGTGTCCACCACATCATCGGGGATATCGTTGGCCAGGTTGCGAAGTGCAATCGGCGCAGAATATCCGCGCAGGTCCACACCCTCGCTGCGCCAATCACGCAGAATGGATTGGTAGATTTGCCCCAGGATAGGGCCATCGGCCTCATATACGCGGTAGAGCTCCTTATAAGCTGCTTCCCTCAAGGCTGGATCTGGATCGCGGTAGTAAACCTGGAGTTCCTCGCGAGAGAGTTCCTTCTCCTCGCCATCCACTTCAAGTTGAAAGCTGTAGCGGTTGGTGATGGTGCTGTGCAGGGTCACCAAGGCGTTAGTGCCATTGACATCCTTGAGGTTGATAATCTTCTCCTCGGGTTCGGAGAGCGTGTAAGGCTTCTGCAGGCGGAGGGCTTCCAGCCAATAACGGTAGTCACCCGAAGCCTCAAGCAACCTTGCAGCCGCTTTGTCATCCAGTTTTTTCCACCACAGACTAAAGAACATGGTGCGGTTATCGATCTGAGCGCCGAGTTGCTGCATTTGAGCCATGAAGGCCAGAACATTTTGATCCTGCGTGTCCTCTGAAAAACTCAGAGAGGCGAAGGCTCCCAGCCTGGATATCTGGCGGGTGATCCCTTCGTAATCCTGAAGAATACTAACGAATTTCTCCTCCGCGATGTCCTCAGCAAGGCGTTCCCGATGCTTCTCAAAATTAGCAACCGAAACATCAAGTTTCTCAAGCGCCTGCTCGATCTCGGGTGCCCCAAGACCAGGGAATAATTCGTCGAGACTCCAACATTTTTGTTCATATTTCACGGCGGCCATATTCACTCCTGTGTATTGAAAGTGTGTCCTAGGAATTCCTCAACGTGTCAAACGTTAAAGCGTATATAGATCACATCCCCATCGGAGACGACGGAATCCTTCCCTTCGAGACGCAGTTTACCTTGAGCGCGCGCCTCTGCTAGCCCGCCCAGAGATACCAACGCCTCCCAATTGATTACTTCGGCGCGAATGAATCCGCGGGCCATATCGGAATGGACCGTTGCAGCGGCGTCCAGGCAGGTACCCCCGCGCGGCAGCGTCCACGCCCGAACTTCATCTTCATTTCCGGTGAAGAATGAGTGCAGCCCCAACGCATCATACGAGGAACGGATTACTCGCTCCCGGCCGGGCACCTCGATACCATATTCCACCAAGAATTCGGCTGCCTGGTCTACAGGTAGTTGAGCGATCTCCATCTCCAGCTTCCCTTGCAGTCCAAGCGCTGATACCCCCGCCATGATTTCACCCATAGTAGAGAGCGACTGGTCTTCTCCCAAGTTTACAACAATAAGTATCGGAATAAGGGTGAGCAATCCAAAACCCGTCAACGCGGCGAGATCCTCAGGAGAGAGCTTCATACGCCGAAGTGGCTGCTCTTGATTCAAATGCTCCATTGCGCGTTGGAAGATAGCCTGTTCTCGCTCGACTTGCGCCCTATCGCGCCCCCCTTTCTGCCGTTCTTCCTGTAATTTATCCAGGCGCCGTTCGACTGTGATCATGTCGCTCAGGAGCAGTTCACCAGCGAGAGCGGCGGCATCGCGAGCGGGATCGACATCCCCCAGCGCAGAGGGGATACTCGGGTCTTGGAATCCCCGAACGACGAGCAGCAAACCGTCCATTTGCTCTATTTGGTTGACGAGTGGACCGGGAAATCCGTCGCTAGCAGCACCAACGCTCACACCACCGATATCAGCATACGTCACTTTTGCGCAGGTTGTCTTCTTCGGCTTGAAAACTTCGCTCACGGCTTCAAGGCGCGCGTCCGGGACGTCTACCGAGCCCTCATGAACATCCACGCGTCCACGACCGGCCATAGTGCCCGTCTCTAATTGTGCTCCTGTAAGGGCATTGAAAACCGTGGTTTTACCAGAGGCCTCGAGGCCAATAATTCCTAAGCGCATAAGGTATAAAGTAAGCCCCCGGGCTCTACGACCGGGAGGCTATCTTGACCATCATCTTACACTTGGCTATACTGTCCGTGCGCCGAAGTGGCGGAACTGGCAGACGCGCGCGACTCAAACTCGCGTTCCTTCGGGATTGTGGGTTCGATTCCCACCTTCGGCACCAGCGATTATAGCATAGGCAGCCCCGGAACTCGGAAGTCCTGTCGGGGCTGTTGCCTTTGTTGCAACGATTCCGCCTCTATGGCACAATGCTCGCCAGAGGGCAACTTTCGTATGAGAACGACATCACGCTTATTAATTGGGGTTTTCATCGGCATGCTTCTTGGCTTGCTCTTCGGCTGGGTGATTCGCCCTGTGGAATATATCGACACCGCTCCGGAAGCGTTACGCGAAGATTTCCGATCGGATTATGTGCTCATGGTCGCCGAAGCCTACATCGTCGATCGCGATTTGGAGCTGGCAAGGTACAAACTCGCCTCGCTAGGATCTCACCCGCCCCTAAACTACGTCATCGATGCTATCGACTTCGGGGTGGAAAACGGCTTCAATAAAATCGACCTTCAGACGCTGAACCTGCTCGCCGTCGACTTACGCTCCATCCCGCCTGCGCCCGAGATAGGCCTACAATGAGTCGATTAGGTAATTTCTCGCTAATAATCGGTTTACTCCTCGGGTTCACCGCCGGGTTATTTTACAGCTGGACTATCAACCCCGTTGAGTACATCGATTCTTCCCCGGACTCGCTCCGCGAAGACTTTAAATCAGATTATTTGACCCTGATCGCCTCCGCCTATGTCGCAACCGGAGATGCAGATCGTGCTCGCGCCCGTCTCGCCTGGGTCCAAATCACCGACCCAGCCAGCACACTCAGTCGGATGGCCCAGAGCAGCTTAGCCGCTGGACGACCTGAGGCCGAAGCGCGCGCCCTCGCACAGCTTGCAGCCATGCTTGGTGAGCGTCCTTCCCCGTTGATTGCAACGCCGACGCCCCACGGAGCGGCCACTACGACACCACTACCGCCAAGTCCCACTTCCACACCAACAGCAACCCCCAACCCCACATCATCCCCCACCGCGACCGCGAGTGCACCTTTTTCACTTACTGACAAGGATGATATCTGCGACCCCGCGCTGCAAGAAGCACAAATCCAGATCCTTGTCCTCGATACAGCCGGGCATGGAGTGGCCGGGGTTGAAGCACTTGTTGTCTGGGACACCGGCCAGAGTACGTTCTTCACCGGGTTAAAACCCGAACTCGGGCCTGGTTTTGCAGACTTCACCATGCAAGAAGGCGTGACTTATTCTCTGCAGCTAATTCAAGGTGATGGGCTGGAAACTGGCATTTCGGCCGAGTCCTGTACGGATGGTGACGGCGAACCATTCCCTGGCTCATGGCTGTTCACCTACCAGCAGTCCACAACTCCATAAGAAACACCTCACATACAAATCACGCAATCAAGTTGAGAATATGTGGATAACACAAAGGGCTGACTAAGATGTCTTAGAAAGCCCTGATAGATTTCGTTAAACGATCGTTCTTATTCCGCCTCTACACCATCCTGCTGTGCGGCTTCTTGCTCAATATCTTCATCGGCGGGCAGCTCAGGGGCGAACCCCAGGTCGAGCTTTTCCTCCATCCTGATTTTGCCCCGCAAAAATGCGCCTTCTTCCGTCGAGAAAGCGATTGTGACAACATCACCCCATACTCGCCCCGTAGTGGTTATCTCCACGCGATGTGCGGTGACATTTCCTTTGAGAGAACCCGAGATGACAACTGTATTGGCACGGATCTGCTCACAAGTGACCCGACCTTGCTCTCCGATCACAACAATCCCACGCACTGCGATCTCACCGTCGAACGCACCATCGATGCGGACTCCCCCTTCTCCGCTGAGCTGCCCCTGCCAGGTGATACCAGGGCCTAAAATCGAATCCACGCGCTCCGGTGTTTGCCCGCTCACGATTGGTTTCTCCGTAGATTTTCGAAACATCAGCCGCCTCCACCAGGGCGCGAGACGATACCATCGGCGATCATGTGTGTCAATCCTTTTTTATGAGAACCCGCGCTGCCGGTAAGCCGCCCAGCGATTCTGCGGCCCACACCGCGCGCACGATTGCCTCTGCTACAACTTCCGCCGCATAGGCGCCGACGATATTCACATCGACGCTTTTCCCCCCGGTTGATAATGCAAACAGGGTGTCGCCATCCAACATGGTATGCGCCGGGCGAATCGCGCGGGCGATGCCGTCGTGCGCCATTTGGGCGACCTTGTTGACTTCCTCTTTCGAGAGCTGCACGTTCGTCGCCACGACGCCAATCACGGTATTGCCCCGGGATGCAAATCGCAGCGCCAGCTTGCCCGCCATTCCCTTCATCACCGCCAGAGTATCTGCAAATCGAGCATCACCACCAAAACGCATGGGACCCAGCTTGGCTGGGCGCGTTCCGGCCAGGATCTCGCCGCTCGCAGGATCGACTACATCCCCGACCGCGTTGACGGCGACCAATGCGCCCACAACCGCACCCCCGCCCAGATCTCTGCTCGCGCTCCCGATACCAGACTTCATTGCGCCGGCCATACCAAGGATCTTTCCCACCGTCGCCCCCGTCCCAGCGCCGGCGTTCCCTTCTTCGGGAGGATCCGTTGATGCATTCTCACAGGCCAGGTAGCCCATCGCTTTATCTGGTCGCACATCCGCCCGGCCAATTTCTAAGTCGAAGAGTACCGCCGCCGGCACAATCGGAACCTTCGCAACATGCACATCGAAGCCCACGCCCTGTTCCTCAAGGAAACACATGACGCCTGCTGCCGCATCGAGACCAAACGCCGATCCGCCCGTCAGCAAGATCCCATGTGCTTTATTCACCATGTGCATCGGGCGCAGAAGATCTGTCTCCCGCGTCCCGGGTGCCCCTCCTCGCTGATCCACACCGCCTACTGCCCCCTGTGGACAGAGCACAACAGTACACCCTGTAATCGCTTCAATATCATGCGCGTGACCTACGCGAATGCCAGGCACATCCGTAATCGTATTGTGCAGCGCCATAGTGCTCTACTCCTTACCTTGCAATCCCATCCTCAGCCCAACTTATAACCGAATTTGCGGAGAAGCTCGATGCGCTCGGTGACATCATCCTCGGTTTCAACCCCCTTGGGCGCCTCGCCGTCGATCACGCCAAGCACGCCACGCCCCTGATCGGTCTTTGCCAAGACCACTTCAACCGGATTCGCGGTCGCACAAAAAACGCGACAAACTTCCGGAACCATCTTCACAGCGTTCAGAACGTTGACCGGGAATGCGTTAGCCAGGAAGATGATAAAAGTGTGCCCGGCGGCGATGGCCAGCGCGTTGGCCTCCGCTAAATCGATCATCTCTTTCGATGTGCCGCTCGTCCGTACGAGCGCAGGGCCGGAGGCTTCACAGAAGGCCAGTCCAAATTCGATCCCGGGCACTGCCCCGACAAGCGCCTCATGAACGTCTTCCACGGTCTTGATGAAATGCGCCTGGCCAAAGATGACATTTACTTCAGTCGGTTTCTCAATCTTCACCGTGAGCAATTCCATCAGGACACCTCCTGTACTTGTTTACCGAAGTCGTTAGTGAAAGCCCGCTTGCCTCAACAGACGACTCGGCTCGGGAAACATACCCATTGTAGCCCAAAAACTCTACCATTCGAGCACTGGAACATTCAATTGTTCGATCTGATCCCGCAATCCTTGGGAATGTACCAAACGACTTGCTAAAACCAAGAAAGCATGGCAATTATTGCTCTGCCATGCTTCCAATAATCAAGATTCAAACTTGTAATTTCTAGTAAAGTACATTTGGCGGAAAGGCGCCGAACTAGAAATCGGACGGTGGTTCATGGAAGCGCACGATGCTCTTGTCACGATCCCATGTGGTTTGGAAGCTTACGACTTCAAACCAGGTCTTGCCCGGTTTCAGAGGCACCGGCGTCCCTTCTCCGTCGTAGATCATCAACTTGCCGTTGCGAGTTGACCATTTTATCTCGTAGACTTGGCCATCGCGGTAGAGCAAACCGAACTGATCCCATACGTAGGAGAGGTTGATTTGAACGACTGTCGGGGAGAGATACGAATGTTTCGCCCACAACACAACCACATTCTCAAACCCCAACTGCTCCCCTGTTAATTTATCGACCATCGGATAGAGCTCTCCGCTGCCGTCCGCCTGATCTTGCAACCGCAGGTATGCTCGGCTCCCGGGATCGTATTCCCATCCATTCTGGTTGAGGTAGTTGTAAATGATACGTACGAACTCGGCCGACTCCCCGCCCTCGGGTGGGGCTGGGTCAAACTCCAATGATTCATACTTCAAGGGATCGACTGGATAACCGCTCGCAAGCTGTCCGAGCGCACCCGCCCCAACACCGGTACTGTTGACACTTTCATCGCTCGACCCGAACACCGAAACCTGATTGGATAGCTGCGAAAGCACTTCTGGAGAGGCTCCAGCGGTGATCAGGAGCGCGTGCGGATATTGATTCTTAATATCTTCAAAAGCCACCCGCCCAGAGCGGACAGGGCCGATCGCGAAATCATCATTAGTGCCCTCCGCGAGCCGGTTGGCGAGAATCTCCTGTAGGTGCTCCGCATAGTCACCATAAAAAACCGCAACATAGCGGTTCATACCGAACCCGATGAACGTGGAGTACACATGCGATGCGAATGACAGCCCCGCCTGCGGCCTCGCCGTTGGCGGGAAATTTGAAATCGAAACGAGCAGGGGTCGCCGCTGGAGAACGCCCGGGTCATCCACGGGTATGCCCGTCATTGGATTTATCGGCTGTTCGGGTTCAGGTTCGCTAGTTTGAGTGGGCTGTATCTCAACTTCAGTCGCCTCTGCAGACGGCTCGATAATTTCTTCTTCAATAACCTCGGGCACTGCCGTGGGCGAAGGTGATATCGCCGTCGGTTTTTCGACGACAATTTCCACTATCGGTTCGTCCGGCCGAGTGGAGTCCGTTATGCTGTTGTCTGAAAGCGGGATACTGCACGCAGGCAGCAGGACAATAAACAAGATTACAGAGAGGGTCCTTTTATATCGGGTAGTCAATGACATTTCAATCTCCTCACAAAAACATTAGAAGTAGTCCCTTTAATCTAACACTCACCCAGACCCGTGACCATCCCACTGATGGGTCAGAGGACCAAAATCCTATGGTTTGTATATTGGGAATTTAATCTGGGAAGTCGAGTAGCTTCACACAGTCCGAAGCAGCAGGATCTTATTTGAGAGCGGTGAGAAAATACTGCTGGTCGGTCTCACTGAGCTTCTTTGCAGAGAGTTTCAGCGTCGAACGTCCGACAGCGCCGGGTCCACTTTGGGCTTGCTCCACCATCCATGCATATGCGAGTGCGTAGTGACGCTTGATCACCGCCCGCACCGCCCAATCGACCGCCTTGCGGATGTACTTCTCTCGATCCTCCAGGAGAATGTCACACATTCTCAACGTTCGTTGATCCAGCCCCTCGGCTGCGGCCTCGGAGTACTTTGCTCTGCGGAGAATCACGGTTGAGACCAGCGCTGCTCGCCGGACCCAGAAGTTGTCGTCTTCTATCCAGGTCTCGAGTTGGTCCATGTAGTTCGGATCCTCCGCCAGCGCCTGACCCAATAATGCGTGGCACATTTGGTCACAAGTCTCCCAATCTTCGACATCGGGCAAGAATTCCACACCCAGTTCCCACCTGCGTTCGGGAGTCAGTTTCTTCATCCCGGCAAGGACAAAAATCGCGATAAGTCGGTGCTCGCGGCTCCCTTGCACCCAGCTCGCTTGCGCGAGCCGGTCTAAATCCTGTTCCTGGTCTCCGTATTTCTTTGTAAGCTGCCTCGCCATCGTGCGCAATTGCGGTACACGGACACCATAGATTTTCCCGGCTCCCGGAACAGCCATCTGCATCCCCTGGAGATACTTAGAATCTTTCTCCTGTCCCTCGAGTGTACGAGTTACAATTTCAAGCACCTCACCGACACCCAGCTCCTCTGGCAGGGTCCATTCCGGTACTCCAAGATCACTCATCATCAAATCCCATCGCCATCTGTGTACCCGTATTCGACTTTTTAGGAGAGTCCATCAGTTCCACGCCGAGCAATGCCGCGAATTGACGTACGCTTTCCGGGCTATGACCGGCGAAATGATTGTTGAAAAAGCCATACACGTTTACGCCATCTGAGAGGAAGCGGCTCACCTTTTGCGCCCATTCCCCCAATTCCTGTGACCGATCGATCTGAATCTCGTCGAAGCGGGCAATATCCTTGCGCCGCCCCAACCAGCGGATGACGGTG
Organism: uncultured Anaerolineales bacterium; assembly: GCA_965195195.1. Taxonomy (GTDB): domain Bacteria; phylum Chloroflexota; class Anaerolineae; order Anaerolineales; family E44-bin32; genus E44-bin32. The sequence goes on from CBDAFF010000079.1 coordinate 64,802, forward strand.
AAATCCGCTGTGATCCAGTCCAACCTGGGCATGGTATGAAGATCCTGCAGCACCAAGGCGACATTATGTTGTGAGAGCATCTCCCGGAATTCGGGTTTCAACCAGCCGCGATTACGCACTTCAACAGCATAGCGCGTCCCCTCAGGCAGCGCCGCCAAGAATGAGTTAAGTCGATCATGGAGATCAGGCGTGAAATCGTAGGCGAACTGTAAGACGAGAACAGCCAACTTGTCACCCAGCGCCTTCATGGTTCCAATGAATGCCTCTGCATCGCCGAGCGCCCGGTCGAGTTTTTTCTCGTGCGTAATGAGTTTGGGAAACTTAGCTGCGAAGCGGAATCCAGGAGGTGTTCGTTCCCTCCATTTCTGTACCGTTGTCGCCCTCGGAACGCCATAGAATGTAGAATCGATCTCGACGGCAGGGAGACGTTCAGCGTATTGCTCCAGGTATGCGGTTTTCGATGTGCCGGCGGGGTAGAAAGGGCCAACCCAATCGTCAAAGGAAAAACCCTGCGTTCCTAAATAAACTTTACCACTTCGTTCAGAGTTCAAGACCGATCATCTGCAGCGCCCAGCAATTCAACTACTCTTTGGAGCACTTCCTCTGCCACCGCGGCTTTAGTCATAAGCGGCAATTCTTCGCTGCCCCCATCTCGATCGAGCAGAGTGACCCGGTTGGTGTCGACGGCGAAGCCCGCATCCGCCGCGGTGATATCGTTGGCTACAATCAGATCTAGCCCTTTCTCTTCGAGCTTGCGCTGGGCGTTTTCAATCAACTTCTGGCTCTCGGCGGCGAAACCCACGATCACGCGCGGCCATCCGCTCTTTGCCTTGAGTTTTCTCACAGCCGCCAGAATATCGTCCGTCCGCTCCAATGTGATCTCGGGGACATCCTTCTTGCGTTTGATTTTTTCCTTTGCGATCTCGCCTGGCCGAAAATCAGCCACTGCTGCAGCCATAAGCAGGACATCGGCGTTCTCCACACTTTCTTGCGCAGCCACAAGCATCTCCGCGGCCGTAGTCACATCAATCCGGCGTGCACCAACAGGTGTCGACAGCGTCACCGGGCCAGCGATCAACACCACGCTTCCACCGCGATCAATCGCCGCTTGAGCAAGTGAAAAGCCCTGTTTCCCTGAAGAACGATTCGCCAACACGCGCACCGGGTCGACCGGCTCATGCGTCCCTCCAGCCGTCACGACGATCGTGCGACCATTGAGAGGTCCCGCGTAGCCCAGAACCTGTCTAAGAACTCCAATCAACGCTGTCGGTTCAAGCATACGCCCCTTACCCATCAAACCGGATGCCATCCGGCCTTCGGCGGGGCCGGCAAAAATAACGCCGCGTTCCTGCAGGATCTTCAGGTTCTCCTGCGTTGCGATGTTTTCATACATACCGACATCCATCGCCGGAGCGATGATCAATGGACAACGGGCTGCAAGCGCCGTGAGCATCAACAGAGATTCCGCCTGACCGGTGGCAAGCTTGGCGATGGTATTGGCCGTTGCTGGCGCAATCATAAACGCGTCAGCCCCCTCCACGAGACCAACATGCAAGACATGCGCATCTTCGCCCCAGAGGTCCGACTCTGTATAGGCCTTCCTGCCGGTGACTGATTGGAAGGTGAGCGGGGTGACAAACTTGCGCGCCGCTGCGCTCAGGATCACATCCACCTGCATGCCAGCCTGTGTGAGTTTAGATGCTAAATCCGCGGCTTTGTAGGCGGCGATCGATCCGGTTACGCCCAGGAGGATACGTCGGTTCTCTAGTATCGGGATAGTCGCAGCAATTTCCATATACACCTTCCTGATTCTTACGGCAGCTTAGACAAGCTTAATGCCCTATACGCATTTCCGTCAACGTCGAGCGGCCGGTTGCTTCTCCGCCTGTGTGGATATCGTGATCTCACCAGATTGGTTGATCTTCGCCGTGTCCCCGGTCTTCAGCCTCTCGAAATCCACCGGGGAGAGGGACAGGATCGGGATGGTCTCGTTGAATAATTCCTCAGCTACGATCGATGCGAGCGCGTAAAATGTATCAACGCCTATCGTCAGGATGGCGGCCGGCGCCGTTCCCCCACGCATAGATTCAAGCAGCACGGCTGTGGTTGTGCTCGAGCCGCGTGAGAAGGGTAGCGCGAGAATCTTCCCTGCTGCGAATTCGCCCGAAAGCGGATGCCGCCGGTCGATAATCTCTCCCGTCTTCGCATCGTAACCGCCCCAGAAACTGAGGGGCTTATCGCTTAACAAGACATCCCCCTCAGCACAGCCCGCCACTAACGGCCGGCTCAGAATCACGTACGCCATAGTGATTCGTCCCGAACAACGCGCCCTTCAATGGCGGAAAGCACACAATCCTCGAGCGCTCCAAACACCACCCGCTCATCGAGCATACCCGGCGCATAATATGAAAATTTTGCCGAATTTGTCATCACCACATCGACATCAGGAGACAGCATTGGAGTTGCCAGAGGGCAGGTATCTACGGTCACCACACCGCCGAACGCTTCCAAAGCTCGAAGATATCCTGCCTCATCCGCCAGCGCTCTCATCGCCCGATTCGAGTTGATGAGAAACTCAACATCCTTGTGTTTTACTTTCCCATCGATCAAGAGAACCAACCGTTCGAATTCCGTCAACGAGAAGTGCGGGCAACCCAACACCACGAAATCCAGCTCTCGACCAGCCGCGGTTGAGAGTTCCCGCCATGCTTCACGCAGGTGATCCATAGTGACATCGATCTCCTGCTCTGGTTCGTTACCTTGAAGCGCGTCGTCCAGCGTGAGCGCTTCTGGTGTTATTCCCACCAGATGAAAGAGCCCTACCGTTCCGGAGGAAGCCGCAGCGGCGCCGAGCGCTTTAAGTTGATCCCACTCAGGTTTCACTTGCATTCCGACTACAACGGGGTTTTTTTCGCCAACGACCTTGCCTATCAAGTGCCCGAGCACCGGATAGAAACTCTCATGCTTTTGAATTCGATCGGGCACTTCCTTCAGCCTGAGAAGGACCTGCCCGGCGCGGTTCTCCTGCAGATGCAGCCCGGCGGCGGGAACACGCGCAGTTATCGCCGCGCAGATGTCCAGCAGGTCGGGATAGCGTTCTGTGCGCGCGCCGATGATGGAGTTGGCAAAGACGATGGCGTTGGATTCCCCCCAGGCGATCTGCTGCCCGAACTTCGGTTTGAACTCGGTTTGATAGGGCGCGCAGGTCCACGTCGGGATGCAGCCCATCTCCTGATACGCCCGCATCTGTCGCTGTGCCTTCTCCGCCCAATCCGGTGGTACTGACCAGCGCATCCAACCGTGCTCATCGACGCCGCTGACATTCAGTGTGCTTTGAACGGATACTTTCGCTCCAAGATCGACCAGCTTCTCTGCGAATTCTAGCGTCGCCGCCCCCATGTAAAGTGAGCTGTCGATATGCGCCGCCTCGATGTCGATCAACCGCTCGACGCCCAGAATCTCCGCCATGCGCACGATGATGCGCATGGCCATCTGCGCCCCAGGACCGCGCTCGCCCGTCAACAACTCGCTATCGTAGTCGCTCAGGTACAGATGACCGTTCTCCAGTATCGCCGGCTGATCCACGCATTCATTCTACAACGGAACTATCCCTCTCGTAACGTAAAAGTTCACCTGTGGTCTCGAAGCGAATCCAGATTCAATTCGCAACCATAATTGGGGAATGACCAGATGTTTATGGGTTTATCAGAAGCGGGCCTCGGGGGGAGTCCGTCGGATGAATCTCTCATACTCCACAGCCATATGAAAAGATGCGGCGATTGTGTCAAGAGCGGTAAATATGCAGGGAAACCGGTGTGCAGGCCGCGCTCAGGCGTTCAAGGCTTCGATAGATGGGCGCAGCGCCAGTTCGTCAATCAACCCGCCAAGTTCAGCGTCGGATAACGGTCGACCCTTCCCGGCGTATGCTGTGAGCGCTGCTTCCATCATATTCACACCAAAGGACCGACCACCGTAGCGCGGCGTCGTTGTGATGACCCGCTGTACACCTCGCTTTCGAAGCTGTTCGATGTTCTCAGGCGTTGTCGTGTTGGTGATCACCCACTTCCCACGAAGGTCCTCGGGCGCGTATGTGTAGATGTAATGCATGTCGCCCACAATGAGATCCGCCTCCTGCCAAAATCGGAGGTGCTTGGGTTTGCGCTCCTCCCCCTTGGTGCCAGGCGGTATGATGGCCGAGAGCGGGAGAAAACCCACGATGGGCAGCAAAACCCTGGCCCAGTTATACAAACTCGGGAGGCCGCGAACGGGAATGGGGATTTCAAGAGCAAACATCAAATCACCGAAGATAACCTCGTCGGCAATGGTGGATATCGCCTCGGCCAAACCAAGGCGGTCAATACTGAAGGGCATAAAGGCGCGGCGGAAACGCGGCATATCTTCCAGGTCGTCTCCAGCCAATTCGAACACGCGCCTCTCGAGCACATACTTGAGTGCCCTGCCGTCGACGACAGGAGTTTCGCGCACGTCTTGGACAAGCTTCAGCCCTGCCCGGATAGGGTACTCCCTCTTTCCCAGCCGGACGTACATGTCCATTCCTCCCAAACCGAGCGCGTCCACCTTACCGTCCAGCTCTGTAAAGAGCGCCCGGGCTTTCTGCGCATCCCCGCCAGTGCCGATCCGTTCAACCAGGACTCGTTCGCCAGCGAAATCCACCTCCACACGCTTGTCTCGCGCGGGGTTTCCCAGGCTCACACTCACCGCGTGTTTCATGCCGCCTCTCCATTTCTTCGCAGCGCCGCCGGATGTCTTTTGTGCGCTCAGTATTCCTATTCTCTACTATTCGACCGCTTAAGGTCAACCCTCTAGTTTAAAGAACAGGGGGATCCCGAGCTCGGTTCGGTTCCGATCTGGATCTCCACTGCTGCTAGTCGCCCCATGGCCACAGCGTGTTTCCATTCTGCAGCGAACCGGTCTAAACTTATTCACCTAGGAAAACAACAATTTTCATCGATCCCATTGCATGATTCGAGAGGAGACAGTCATCATGGCAACGGTCAGCAGCTCCATAACCGGAAAAATCAGCGAACAGGAATATAAACGCCGAATTAAAGCCTGGACGATGTACGACTGGGCTAACTCGGCTTTCGCCACCACGATCCTGGCTGCGGTGCTTCCCATCTATTACAGCCAGGTCGCCGGGGCTACGCTCGCAAGCCCAGCGCTCGCCACCGCCTACTGGGCGCGCGGCCTGAGCATCTCACTCTTCATCAGCGCCCTTCTTTCGCCGATTTTAGGCACAATTTCCGATGTAATGCGCGGCAAAAAACGTTTTCTATCCTTCTTCATTGGAATCGGCGTTCTGGGCACAGGCTTGATGATCCTGATAAAAGAGGGCGACTGGCTTCTTGCCTCGATCCTGTTCATCGTCGGGCGCGTGGGTTTCACCGCCGCAAACGTCTTCTACGACGCCTTGCTCCCTCACGTAGCACGTGAGGAAGACCGCGACAGCGTCTCAACACGCGGATACGCGATGGGCTACCTCGGGGGAGGGATCCTGCTAGCGCTCAACGTGGTAATGCTGCAGCTTCTTCCGGGGACATGGGGAGCCAGGTTTTCATTCCTGAGCGTAGCTATTTGGTGGGCCGTTTTCTCAATACCGGTTTTACGCCGTGTGCCTGAACCGCCCTCTGCTACCGAAAAACTGTCCCCTGGCGAGAGCGTCGTGACGGTCAGTTTCAAACGTCTATGGCAAACCTTTAAAGACATCCGTCAATATGCCGACCTCTTTAAATTTTTGCTCGCCTTCCTCATCTACAACGACGGCATCGGGACCATCATCGGCGTCGCCGCGATCTATGGCGCCGAGCTCGGCTTCGGCAGCACCGAAATGGTGCTTGCACTGCTGCTGGTGCAGTTCGTCGGCATCCCCTTCAGCCTTATTTTCGGGCGCCTGCCCAGCCGGGGGGAGAGCCGCCGTCCAATGTATCTGGCCTTCATCGTGTACAACCTCTTCGCCCTGCCGCTCGCCGGCTCATTCAGCTTAAGGCTGCTGCCTGCCGATATGACCAGTAATATCGGGGTCATTATCGGTTTGATCGTCGCCGTTGAAACGATCGGCCTGCTGCTTGCCTACTTGCTCGGAAAACCGCTCTTCTCAGGGATCGCTGAGAAGATGGACACCAAGCGCGGCATCCTGCTCGCCCTCATGATGTACACCATCATCGCCGCATGGGGATACCAGCTAAACTCGGTCATCGAATTCTGGTTCCTAGCCTGGATGGTCGCTGTCGTTCAGGGCGGCAGCCAGGCGCTTAGCCGCAGCCTGTACGCGTCGATGTCGCCCGCGGCGAAGAGCGGTGAGTTCTTCGGTTTGTTCGGCATCATGGAGAAGTTCTCGGCGATTCTCGGTCCGCTGCTCTTCTCCGCGGCGGTGATGATGTTCAACTCCAGCCGGCCGGCGGTGCTCAGCCTGGTCGCTTTCTTCATCGTCGGCGGCGGGATCCTGATGACAGTCAATGTCGAAAAAGGGCGCAGAATTGCGCGCGAGGAGGACGCACGTCTTCTTCAACCCGAGATTTCGGCATAAGGATCGGGATTTATTACAACAGACTCCACCGCGGCTCTTTAGGAGCCGCGGTGCTTGTTTATAGCCTCAAGATATTGCCACGTCACGAGATTTCGACCTGCTCCTCTCGCGAAAAACACCGGCCACCCCGAGCAGCACAAGCGCCGCTCCCGCAAGCGTTGTGACATGGAGCGGTTCGCTTAGAATCACGGCGCCGAGAAACAATGCAACCACCGGATTCACATATGCGTAGGTCATAGCCACGCTCATCGGCAGAAGCTGCAGAATGCTCACATAGGCTGTAAACCCGATCAATGAGCCGACGAAGATTAAATATCCCCAGGCCAGCCACGCGTCGGTCGTCGGCGTCGGCCTTGGCTCCCCCGTCAGTAGAACCAGGACCACGAATCCCAGCCCGCCGAAAATCTGCTGATATCCGGCGCTCACTTCGATGCTCAGTGAGACGGGCATCCGGCTCTGCAGCAGCGATCCCAGCGTCCAACTTATTGATGCCAGGACCAACGCCAACAGGGAGACGATATCGCCCATATCCCCGGTTTGAAGAGTCGTCGCCGAGAGCAGGGCTATGCCGGCAAAGCCGATGATCAAGGAGAGCACCAATCCGCTGGACGGTTTTTTTCGATCCAGTACAGACTCCATAAGAACCATCCACAGTGGGACGGTGGCAATCAACAGCGCGGCCAATGAAGAATCAATTCTTTGCTCCGCCCAGTTCAACATCCCGTTCCCCCCGGTCCAAAGCAAGACTCCCGAACACGCCAGCACCGCGAGTTCCTTGCGAGTAGGGCGCATTGGCGAACGTCGCAAAGCGGACATAAGCAGCATCAAGATACCGGCGATAAGAATGCGTACCATGCCGAGCGTGAAAGGCGGTATCCCCGATCCGGGTCGTACGGCAATGCGGATGGCCAGGTAGGTGCTACCCCAAACGATATAGACGATGAAAAGGTTGATGATCCCCCGTGCTTCAATCGACCGTTCTCCTGGCGAGGATGTCATAGGTTCAGCTCATTGTAATTGTCACGATGGCCTCGATTTACGGGAAACAGGGTTCTCATACTCCCTCAATTCCGATATCCAGTGAGCTGCGGATGCGGGAGAAAATCGCATCCATCATCTCCTCGGTCAGCCGGCCGGTTTGTGTGTTCTGCCGGCTAGGGTGGTAGCAGGCAACCAGCGATGGCGTGGGTGGTGAAAAATCATGCCACAAGCCATGTGCGAATTTTAAACGGGGGACCTCCAGCCCCTGTCCCCGCAATGCCCGCAGATATCCGTCAAAAGCAATCTGCCCCAACGCTAGAACCACGCTCACTCGGTTTAGGAGCTCTATCTCGCGCAGGAGGTAAGGTTGGCAATTGGCCAGTTCCTCTGTTGTGGGTCGATTCTTCGGTGGTGCACAACGTCCAACTGCTGTTAGAAAAGCATCCGGCAACTTCAGATCGTCACCGCGCTCTCTCGCCATCGGTTTATTTGCGAAACCAGCGCGATGCATTGCCGCAAACAGCGTGTCACCGGAACTATCACCGGTGAACATGCGTCCTGTGCGATTGGAGCCATGCGCCCCGGGCGCCAGACCGATGATAAGCAGCCGCGCCTCATGGTCGCCAAAACCAGGCACCGGCTTGCCCCAATATTCCCAATCGGCGAACGCTCGTCTTTTTTGCGCCGCTATCTCCTCGCGCCATTCCACTAAGCGAGGGCACTGCCGACAGGCGATAATATCCCCTTCAAGCTCCCGCCATCGCGAATCGCTGCCTCCGCCCACCTTCATTGAAGCGCCCCCTCGAGGCGGAGCAATGCCTCTTTGGTTCGCACACCGCCGCGTCCGGAATAACCGCCAAGCGAGCCATCTGACGCGAGCACACGGTGGCAGGGGATGAGGATCGGGATGGGATTGCTGCCCAAAGCTTGTCCGACTGCACGCGCCGCGCCGGGCTTACCAATCCGCCGCGCCAGTTCTCCATAGGTCAGGTACTCCCCGCGCGGGACCTCCTGCACTGTGGTCAGCACATCGCGCTGAAAGGGCGTTGAAGATCTCAAGTCATATGCGAAAGTAAAATTTTTCCTGCGCCCTTCGAGATATTCCAACACCTGGGAGACCACCTCACGCAGCTTGAGCGGCTCTCGCACCACGGTTGCTTTCGATCTGTGCTGCAGCCAGGTCAGGAAGCGCTCCTCTGACTCTTCGAATGAGAGCGCCACGACGCCTTGTTCGGAGAGACCAACAAAGAATCCCCCGATTGGGGAAGCGGGCACATGATCGTAGTACACCACTGTCGCCTCTTCTGCCTTCAAGGCGCGACCAAGTTTAATTTGGGCGGCGGTCATGGCCGTTTCGCTCGGACCAGAAGTATAAATTCGATCCAGCGTTTCCGTCAGCGGCTCTGGAACCAGATCCTGGTCATCATCCCCCAACCAGGCTGCATCATGTTTGGATGAATTTGGTTTCTCGTTCATTCTGCCTCCGTCGAGCGCTCCAAATCTCCTGCTAATCGTAGCCTCAGCTTCTTCAAGGCCTGATAGACGTGCGCCCGGGCTGTCACCGGAGAACATTCCAGCGCAGCCCCGATGTCCTTATAGTCCATCTCCTGGTACTTGCGCATTATTAACGCCGCGCGCTGCTTATGCGGCAGAGCTTCGACTGCTTGAAGCACTACCTTCAGATCCTCGCTTAAGATAACGGAGTCAAGTAGTGTGCGCCCCTCTGGCGCTGCAGGCCGAATAAGTTCACGGGTCATCTCCCGCTGCCGTCGAGTATGCGCCGTCCTCGCTACGTTGGTGGCGATCTTGTAGAGCCAGGCGCGGTAATTGGAATCCGGGGTCGTACGTTCATATGCCCGAAACGCTCGCAGGAAGGTCTCTTGCAGGCAATCCTCGGCCTGATCGCCGGGGATAAGACGCCATAGGTAGGCGAAAATCTCATCACGATGCATTTCAATGAGTTTTTCGAAAGGTTGTTGCGGCAATGGATAGGTTCCCTCAGCGATTGTCTCTATTAATATAACTACCTAGACTCCGATTCGTGAAACGAACGGGGACACCGAATTAAGCGCCCCTTTCGAGAGAACGATTTTGAGCTCAGTCGCCCCGCTTTTACCTTGGCATGCTTTCCAAGATTCTCAAAACAGAACTACTACCTGCATTTCGCCCAGCCCACGGGGTCGGCTGTCCCAAGACCCCGGTTGGGACGCGCAGCGAATGGTTTATACGCCATTAACTCCATTCAACCGGTCTGGTCAAGATATGCCCGTCATGTTTGGTAATCTTTTTCGGAAGCTGGCACTTTGACAGTCTTCCTCTACCTATTCTGAAGTGGGCATCCGCAATATTACGAAGGTGATAGCTGTCTTTCTTAGGTGGAAAAGCAATCACCACTTTCTTGTGAGGAAACTCGGTTTTAATAATCTCTAGGGGAGGTTGGAGGTCTGCATCTGCAGATAAGATTAGAACTGTATCAAATTTATCCAGAAACACATCACGAAGAATCTCCGATGCCATTCTTACATCTGACATCTTCTCCTCGTATTCTACCCATGAGGAGTTACAAGAAAAGCACTTTTTGGATTTTTCTTGATAACGACCATAGAGGATTTGAATATTCCCGGTCTCGTGAAGTGCTTGGAGATATGTCGATTGTCTTCGTACTTTGGATATATCGCCCCGAACCAGTGCGGTGAAGTACTTAACTTCGATTAGGTGTTGGTCCTTTAACAATAAACGTTGTGCGAGAGCTCCAATATCAAGCCAAAGGTATCGACGCCAGCCACTATCATTTATCCCAAAGTAGAGATTGAAACCATCAACATACACACTTACACGTTCCATAGAACCCCTTGACTGGATGAGAATATTTGTTCTATATTGACTAAATATAGCATCCAAGATACGATTCAAACAGCCCTGTCAAGGTGAATAACCTTGGCAACGACGTCCCCCTCTCAGGAGGGGGACGTTTCTTTAAACCCAAGGTGCCTGATTGAAAAGCTGATGGCGTATAACTTCATGTTCGCGTGGAACCTAGCGATTCATTTCCCAGACGAGCCGTAATCCATCAAGCGTCAACCAGGGGGCAAGGATCTCAATCACTTTCGTTTCCTCAGCGATGATTGGAGCCAATCCACCGGTCCCAATGACTTTCATCTCTTGCCCCAATTCTTCCCGAAAGCGTTCGACCATCCCCTCTACCAGCCCGACATAGCCATACAGGAGCCCAGATTGGATAGCGCGCACCGTATTCTGCCCGATGACGGATGGCGGCCGGCTGATATCGACTCGCGGCAGCTTGGACGTCCGTTGGAACAAAGCATCTGCAGCGATACCCATCCCGGGCGCGATCGCACCCCCCAGGTATTCCCCCTCGGCAGAGATGGCGTCGAACGTAGTCGCCGTACCGAAATCCACGACACAGGCAGGTCCGCCATGGAAATGAAGCACCGCAACCGCGTCTACAACTCGATCAGCTCCAAGCGCATGCTTGGGATCTTGATAACGAATCTTCAGGCCAGTCTTTACGCCTGCGTCCACGACGAAGGGATCAATGTCCAGATAGCTCCGGCACGCTTGTTGAAAGTTGCTCGTGAGCGGGGGGACAACAGAAGCCAATGCGACCGCTTGCAGATCGGCGCCCTTCCAACCCACATGCTCCAGCAGACCAAGCATCTGCAGCCCGTATTCGTCTGGCATCCGATCATGCCTGGTCGCCAGCCGCCACGCTTGCAGGAGCTCGGAATCTCTGTATAAGCCCAGCGTGATATTGGTGTTCCCTATGTCTATTGCCAGCAACATATTTACATCCTCTCGTTTAGCGATGGGGTCAATCCTTGCTCCAATAATGGTGTCCAATCTCGCCGCTCAAACGTACTCGGGACTGCATCTTCACAAGCCTAAAATCAATCAGGCCAAAGCTTCAACCAATCCCCAGCATCACATTATCGATCAAACGCGTATCCCCCAAATAAACTGCCATTGAGAGCAGCGCATTCTGGATTTCTCCCTGCGCTTCTTCTAGCGTGTCCGGGTCCGCAACGGAGACATACTGCACTCGCGCCAGCGGCTCATCTTGAATAACCGTGAGCATGCTCCCACGGAGAACTTCGGCATCCCTTTCCCCATTTTTGAATCGCTCGGCCGCGTCCCCGAGCGCGTGGTGCAGAACAATTGCCGCCCTTCGCTGCTCCGGGTTCAGATACGCATTCCGGCTGGACATCGCCAGGCCATCCTCTTCGCGCACAATCGGGCAGACTACAATCTCAATCGGTAACAGCAAGTCCTTTACCATCCGGCGGATGACGAGCGCTTGTTGGGCGTCCTTCTGTCCAAAATAGGCTCGATCCGGCTGGAAGGCGTTAAATAATTTAGCCACGACTGTCGTGACCCCGCGAAAGTGACCTGGCCGCTGCCTGCCTTCCAACCGCGCGGTTAACTCCTCGACCACAACCCATGTTTGTGAGTCGGTGGGATAAACATCCTCGATCGTCGGTATCCAAACCAGGTCCACCCCGTCCTGCTCCAACAGCCGCAGATCCCGCGGCAGGTCTCGAGGGTAGGCTTCAAGGTCTTCCCCTTCTCCGAATTGGGTTGGGTTCACAAAAATGCTCGCTCCGACGCTTTTACATTCCGTCTTTGCCCGTTTTACCAGAGAGAGATGGCCCTCATGTAAAAACCCCATCGTTGGGACCAGCCCCAATGGTGAAGGGAGATCTCTCTTCGCAGACCGCAATTCATCTACTGTCGAAACAACTTTCATGTGCCCCTTCCTTGCTTTAGCATGACTTTTCCTTGCACCAGGTGCCATAAAGTCCAGTTAATAGGCGTTAGGACACCTGCACGTTCCCCTTCACGCACTACTGCCCCGCTGATGGCCTCGTTCTCTGTCGGCGCACCCCGGCGAATATCCTGCAGCATCGAGGATATATTCTCCCCCGTACCCCGGGCCACATCCAGCACCTGAGCGCCGGGATCCGTAAAGGGAAGTTTTACACCCAGAGCGGCAGCCACAGCAGCCGTTTCTTCCGCTGCGCCCATCATCAAATCCATGATAGAAGATGACGCGAGGAGCGCGCCGTTCGGCACTTCCAGCAGCGCTGTAAGCGGGTTGATCGCAGAGTTAATCACTAATTTGCCCCACAGTAATCCCTGTACATCTTCGACCGGATCCATCACAAATCCGGCTTTGTTCAACAATTCCACCAGGGGTGTCATGCTGGGATGCGGTCGGAAGTGGATCGGCCCTTCGCCGCCGGATCGCACGCAGCCCGGTTCGAGAATAGTGGCCCCTGTTGTCGTAACGCCGAGCCCGACGCGCTCTACACCCAGGGCGTTTTCCAATATCTCTCGATTCCCAAGACCGTTCTGCAGCGTCAGCGCGACCCCCTGCGTGTGAAGACACTCCGCTAATTGGTCAGCCGCTCGACGTGTCTGCCACGCCTTCACCAGGACAATCGCCATTTTCGCTTCAAGGCATGCCTCCGCGGATCTCGCTACACGCACCGCAAACGACTCTTCTGTTCCGTCGTTTTCTACCAAGCGGACGCCATGCGTTTCGAGAGCTGCGAGACCTGCCTCCCACGTTCCAAGAAGCGTGACCTCAGCGACCCCCGCGAGCCTTGCTGCAAATAGACTGGCCATGGCGCCAGTTCCCACAATGAGAATCTTTTCGCACTTCATTTCAATGGTTTTCCGATTGCATGAAGGTTTTGTAGTTCATTGGAACTTGCCGGCAAATGATCGAAACCTACCCAAACCTGTTACTAAGCATATTCCACATCACACTTCAATTCCAAGTTCTCGCAAGAGAGCCTCCCATGCCTCATCCGCCATCGAAAAGCTGTGTCGTTGTTCTGGGAACTCTCCCGCCTCGACGTCGCGGATATAGGCTTCGAAAGCCCTGATCATCTCGAGGTGCAGATCGGCGTACTTCTTCACAAAACGGGGGGTGAAACGATCGAACAAGCCCAGTAGATCATGCGTTACGAGGACCTGACCATCGCAGTCCGGTCCAGCCCCGATTCCTATCGTTGGGATCTCAAGCTGCTGGGAGACTAGCTTCGCCAGCCGAGCAGGTATCGATTCGAGAACGAGCGAAAAACAACCCGCATCTTGAAGAATTTGTGAATCCTCGAATAGCCGCTGAGCGTCTGTCGCCGACTTACCCTGGGCACGGAACCCGCCCAATTGGTGGACCGACTGCGGCGTGAGCCCGAGATGACCCATAACCGGTATTCCGGATCCTACAATCGCCTTTATGGTCTCGCTGCGCTCTCTTCCGCCCTCTAGCTTGACCGCGTCCATACCCCCTTTCTGCAGAAATCGCCCGGCGTTGCGGATGGCTTCATCGGTGCCAATCTGGTAGGACATAAAGGGCATATCGCCGATTAAGAGAGCGTGGTTTGCGCCGCGTGAGACCGCCTTGCAGTGATGGATCATGTCATCCATCGTCACCGGTAGGGTATTTTCGTAGCCTAATACGACCATACCTAGCGAGTCACCGACCAGGATTGAATCAATCCGCGCTCGGTCGATCACTGCCGCTGTCCCATAATCATAGGCTGTCAGCATCGTGATCTGCTCACCGTTTGTTTTCTTTTCACGGAAAGATAGGGTAGTAAATTTCTTACGATCTGAATGGGGATGTTGTGCTGACATGGCTATCTCCTGTCAGAGTGAGACGCCTTGCGGCCTAAAAAAAAAGACCCGCCCAGGCCGTTGGGGCGGGACGGTAAAATTGGTGGCGTCCAGCCGTCTCGGTCGTGGCCCGATCCAAGCGGCGACAAGATTATAGCATGGGAAAAGTAGAATTCACACAGCAGGAAACCGTCGCTCCCTGGGTGAAAAAGAGATCAGCTTGGTGAGTGGATCTGACATTTGCTCGGGAGAGCCCGTCCCGGGCGGGGTGCGCATCTAAAGAGAATGGCGCACAATTGTACAGCCGTATCCCGCAGTATCTGCCGGATTTGGATCGCGGCCATTCAGCAGCGCTTCCACAGCATCTTTGAGGTAGTACACCGTCGGTTCGCGTTGACGGAACGATGTGTCATCTGGCGCCCCGCGGTAGCGAAGAACGCCTTTTTCATCGATGACGTAAAAATGCGGCGTCGTCACCGCACCGTAGAGATCGGCGACCACATGCTCGGCATCCCTCAACACAAGCCCGGGCTCTCGTGCCGCAGCTGCGAGCGCCAATTGCTCATCCGTCTCGTTGGCGTTGGAAGCGATGGACCATAGTTCAACCCGATTTCCCCATGCCGGTTTCAGCTTCGCCAGAATTTCATCACCTCGCTGCGCCCAGGGACACTCTGATGACCAAAAATTAAGTGCGAGCACGCGCCCTTGAGCACCTGTTAAACGGTGCGGAGTACCCATGATATCGGGCAGTTCGAAGTCAGGCGCAGGTTGATGAATCTGAATCAGGGAATCCATCTTGGTAAAAACCCTCCTTCAACCAGAGGTCTCAATTGCGGCTCGCCGATATCCAACCAGACGATCTCTGCCGGCTGGGAGAAATCAGATGCACTGCGACGCATAAATACAAGCCTTTTCGAATCCGGGCTCCAAGCGATGGAGGTGTGCAGTTTTGTGGAGTCATCGGTAAGTGGCTGGGCTTCAGAACCATCCGCACGCATCAACCAGATCTGGCGGCCGGGTGCCCAATGCAAAGGATCCAGATACCGCCGCGTGAAAGCGATCCAATTTCCATCGGGGCTGTAGACAGGAGAGGCGTCCTCCACCATCAATTCTTCCCCGGGGGATATATCCTCGATCAAACCCGAAATAGCTTCCACTCTATACAGATGGCTGTAAAACAGCGGCTCCCCTTCTGCTCTCCCCTCCGTATGCTCAAAATCACCCGGGGCATCTTCGGGGAAGACGATCTCTGGATAGACCATATAGAGACCATCCGGAGACCACGCCCCTGCTACCCCCAGACTGCTTGGCAGATAGCTAAAAGGCGAGGTCGTCTGGTTTTCTTCGATGTCAACCAACGCAATCGCCTGCAAGCTGGTGTCATAATAAGTGAGCCAGCCAGTTGGAGACCATCCGGGATTGCCGGTGACATGTTCTTCGGGACCCATCGGGGTTGGCTCTGCCTTACCATTTACATCTACGACCCAGACGCGACTGCGGGCCATAACCGCCACACCTCCAACCCCGACTGACAGCGACTCCTGTTCATACGCCAGCCAGACCCCATCGGGCGAGATGTTCGGCGCCTTGCAGCGCACCTCGGGTTCACACCCCAGGATTAGGCGATCCTCCCCGCTGAGAAGGTCGTAGAGTCTAAGGTCGTTGCCGCGGTCATCCCGTACAGTTACATAGACGATCTGAACCCCATTCGCGCTCAGATTGTAGTCAAGAACGGGCGCGGCCGTCTCGGTGAGCTGTTGAGGTTCCCCATCCTCTGCTATCGAAAGAGTGTACAGATCCGCTTGTTCACTCGCCGGCCAAAGATAGACCACACGCGGCTCCCCGGCCTGGAAGGACCATGTTTCCCCAAACAGAAGTGGTAGGAAGCGGTCCGAGCGAGCCCCGGCTCTAAGCGTTAGTGTCACCGTCTCGCCAAACGGCCAGGGTTCCTGCGGTGAAAAGGAAATCTGATTCCCTTGCCGAATGACCTTACCCAAACTCTCTGGTTGAATCTGCAGATGGGACTGTACCGATTGTGGGTCCATGGGACGATTGAAGAGAATGCGAACAGGCGCAGTGGAGGGAACTTCAGTCGCATTCTTGCCGGGTTCCACGGCGATCACTTTAGGCGAAGCCAATACCCCCACCAAGACGACACCCAGGACAAATCCGAGTACGCCAAATCCCCATAGAGGAAATCGCCGCCGTTGCTTGTTTAACATGTCGGAATTATACACGCCGCTACCACCCAGGCTGCAATTGAGCCTTCTCCCGACGTCTGGCTCTAATATGAAACGGGGCAGGATTTACATCCTGCCCCGCACGGGTTCTAGAGGGTTCACAATTGGGATTATGTTCGCAGGCGGCGCTTTAAATCCTCGATCGCATCCACAGGTGTGGGATCGACGCCGTAGGCCATCGCCAGGTAATAAGACGTATAGTCTCCAAAGTGCAGCGCCGTCCACTGCTGTGCCAGTCTTGTGTCCCCACGAGCTTCAATGACGTCCGTACCGAAACCCTCCACCATCAGGATTTCGCGTGTGACCTGCAAGCGCAGGATATTTCGCGCGTGCACCTGCGATCCCTTCAGGAAGACAACCATCGTGTTTGAAAGTAGTGACTCGGGATGCAATACGCCGGCAACCATATTGTGATCCGCCTCTGGAAGCGCTTCAAACCCCGCTACCGCTTTCGCCAGCTCGCCGATCTGTGTCCGCCAGCGGCGCGCAACCGGCGCCAGAATCTCCGACCCGATAATTGTCGGGCAGCGCCCTATCAACTGTCCGGCCATCCGCTTGGCGGGATTCTCAACGACGGGTGACTGCGCACGAAGGTCTCCCTGTTGAGAACGCATCTCTCTCACCGCAGAGGACAATTCACCTTCGGGATCGGGAATCAAACCCAGGCGAGTCATCAGCGCCAGAAGCAAACCGAACGAGTGGCCCACCGCGGCCCGCGGTTGGCCGACATGATCGAAATGCCACAGCGGAACACCAGACGAATTCGCCTGTTTCGTGAGCTCGCCACCGGTGGTTATCGCTAACAATTGCGTCTCGGATTCCACCCCCGCGGCGAAAGCGGACAGCGTCTCCTCTGTGTTCCCCGAGTGTGAGCAGGCGATCACAAGGGTTTCGTGGTCAGCGCTAAAAGCCGGTAAATCATAATCCCGCCATACGATAATTGGGACCGTCGCCATCGGTGCAGCGTACGCCGCCAGGAGGTCGGCGGCGATCGCCGACCCACCCATCCCGGCGATTAATACCTTGCGCACGCCGGAAATCTCCCCGAGAGGCTGCTTCCATCCGAGTTTCCACGCTGATTCGAGCTGGTCGGGAAGCTCGTCGATCTCGGCAAGCATCCCCCCGGGATCTAATTCCTCAAATTGCGAGATATCGTCTAAATTCATCTTTCCTCCAGACTCAATCGATAAACTTCCCCCCGGCTCCATCCCGATTCGGCGGCAACTTGCCGCGCAGCCGACGAGCGGCTCAACCCCGATTCGATGCGCTCCCGCATCGCCTCCACCACTTTAGATTCCGTCCATTTACCCGACGCGGGTGCTCCTCCGATAACGAGCGTGTACTCCCCGCGCGGTTCTCCCGAGGCAATATGCGCCTGCAATTCGCCAAGCGTGCCGCGCACGATCTCCTCATGCATCTTCGTCAACTCTCGACCCAAAGCAGCAAGCCTGTCTTCGCCAAAGGCCACAACCAGATCTCCCAGCGTCTTCTGAATCCTGTGGGGAACTTCGAAGAGTACGAGCGTGCGCCGCTCATTGGAAAGCGCCTCGATGAATGCTCTACGTACCTTCGCCTTTCGTGGAAGATAGCCAAGAAAGATGAATGAATCCGTCGGCAGACCCGAGGCGACCAGCGCTGCAATCGGCGCCGAAGGACCGGGTATTGGAGTGACCTCATAGCCGCGCCCCAATGCCGCCTGCACCAATTCAAAACCCGGATCCGAAAGTCCTGGCGTTCCCGCGTCGGAGACCAACGCCAGATCGCCCCCCTCAAGAATATTTAGCAGGTGCTCCTCGCGCGCTTCTTTATTGTGTTCGTGGTAGCTGGTCAGCTTCGTCGTGATTTCATAGCGCTTGAGCAGTTTGCCGGTATGGCGCGTATCCTCTGCGGCGATGAGGTCCACCTCGCGAAGGACCCGCAAGGCGCGCAGCGTGATGTCCTCCAAATTTCCAATCGGTGTAGAAACCAGGTAGAGCGTGCCCATGGAGCTATTTTAGCAGAGCTTGCCCCGCGCGGCCCGGTCGGTTGTGGGGAAAATGAACGAAGGTTTCTTGACTCACTTCACTTTCGACACGGGCTGCCTGAGCACAGTCTTCAACTTCTCCGGCGAAACCTTGCGGAAATCGCTGAGGTAGATTTCATGGTGCTTGCCGTTTTCAACATAGCCATTGCCGGGGATGAACTCGCTGTGCATCTCTGCCAGAACAGGGCCTTCATCATCGAAGGAGCCTACATGCATAATCTGTACTGACAACCCCTCGTGATACTGCTCCAGGCGGACTTTGTCTAACGACAATGGATTCTTGGTCTCACGCACTTGCGCGACCGCATTAGCGAATATGTCCACCGTGATCCATTCTGGGGTCATGATCATCATCGTCCAGTCCCATTGGCTTTTGTCACGCGCGGTGCTGAAAGTCTCCATATCTTCGGCCCACCAAAGCCCTTCCAGCGGAGGGACAACATAATCCATTTCCAGGGTCTTCTTGCTGATGAACTTCATTTTGTAAGCGACGCCATAAAGCGCCTCGATCGCATCCTGGTATTCATGGGCTGTGTTGGGATCACCGTGACCATCTACCATCAGAAATTGCATTTTCGGCACATCAACAATCGTGAATTTCGTTTTCGGAGGGTTGTATAGGTGTTTCCATTCTCTTTTAAAATCAATTTTCGTCATGCGTCTGCTCCAGTTGTTCAATGAATCGGTCCAGCCAATCAAGCTCGGTGCTGATTTTTGTGAGCGCGAGATCGAACATGGCATCTACAAAGAAGGGCAATGGCTGCTGAGAATCCCACCTGGCCTGGATACGTTCTCTGTGTTCGCTGAGTCCTTCGCTCTGCTGGCGCAGCGCGGCGAGCACTTCATCCTTCGAGACTGACGGGAAGTTGGCCAAGCCCAACTGCATGGGCGATGTGACCCGCTGAGGGACCGAGAGCGCTTCAAGCGTACTTGCGCGCAAAGCTTTCCGACCTGCGGCGGAGATGTGATAGACAACCCGAGAGCGTCCGGGTCCTGCCTGGCGCACTACCTTGCCCGTAATCCATTTCTTCTTCTCGATCTTCTTCAGAATGTAATAAATCGACGAAAATCCGATTTCGGTCCACTCGCGCAAGCCGCGCTCCTCAATCAGAGACTCGATCTCGTAGCCATGGCGGTCCTTCTCAGCGATCAGGGAGAGAATAGCTAGCTCTGCGTTGGTCATTTCACCTCTTTATATTCTAGTACTAGAATATATCTTTGTTACTGAGTTGTCAAGCTCCACCGTCAACCAGCAGACAAAATCCGTACACTCTGGTTCACCAAATAGAACTCCTGCCTAAGAATGACCTTGATGATTTGAACCGCCCAAGTGATAATGTGAGACAACAACGACGGTTTTACTCAGGCCAGTCACAATCTTCAAGAAGAGTTCATCAAATCCGCCAACTCGGAGGGTGTCACCCATGCAAGGTCTTCCCCCATTCGCCACAACTACCATCGGCAGCTTTCCCCATCAGGCATGCGCCAGCTTGTGCGCGCGCCTGGCGGAATTAGACGTCCCCGCTTGGCCTCAACTCACGCGCCGGTCATTCCGAGAAAATATGTACGTTCAATACAGCGCTCCTCTTCCGGCATTGGTTATCGATGACTCTGCCGAAAAAATCCACTTCAACACCCAGGAAGACCTCGCCATCTCCCTGACCCCATTCTACGAGTCTTATCTAGCCGAGGACATGGAGGCCTTTGCGCTTCCGCAGGAGAACGCGCAGGGCTTCTATGAGATGCTCGATGTGCTCAAAAACACAACGGGGGAATGGGCGAAGGGGCAGGTGACCGGACCCATCAGTTTCGGCCTGACCGTGACCGACCAGGATTTGCGCGCCAGCCTCTACAACGAGTTGTTGGCGGATGCAATCGTTAAGAACAGTGCGATGAACGCACGTTGGCAGATCCGCCGATTAAAAGAGGTGCGCCCCAACATCATCATCTTCGTCGATGAACCTTATATGGCATCCTTCGGATCCGCCTTTATCAGTCTCAGCCGCGAGGCAGTCGTTCAAATGCTGGACGAGGTTTTCGACGCTATCCATACGGAAGGCGCGCTTGCCGGTGTACATTGCTGCGCCAACACGGATTGGTCGGTTCTACTCAAAACACAGGTAGACATCCTCAACCTCGACGCCTACGGGTATCTCGATAACCTCGCTCTTTACCCACAAGAACTAACCGACTTCTTGGCCCGCGGCGGGCGGATCGCCTGGGGGAGCATCCCCAATCAAGAGGATATCTGGAACGTCACACCGGCGGGGATGGCAGAGCGCCTGCGGACAGGCATCCAGGCTTTGACGACGAGAGCGTCAGCCAAGGATTTCATCATCAGCGAAGCCCTTCTATACGACGGTCTTCTTACCCCAAGCTGCGGCCTCGGTTCAACCGATGAAGATCTCGCCGAGCGCGTGCTTGAAATCCTGAAGGAAACGGCGCACGAACTGCGCTTACCCTGATAAGACATGACCCACCCATTAATCCTTCCACTGCATTCCAAAGAGGCGACACTGGAAACCGTCGGCGGGAAGGGTGCTAACCTTGCCAGGCTGATGCGCTCCGGCTTTCCCGTTCCAGACGGCTTTATGATTTCAACCGCGGCCTACGGTGACTACGTGAAAGCCAATAATCTGCGGGAGCAGATCCTTTCCCGGGTTAAAGACCTGACCACCAGCGACCCCACAGGCTTCCAAGGCGCATCCACCGATATTCGCGGATGGTTCTCGGCGGAAAATATTGACCCCGAATTGATGGTTAGCATCCAGGAGGCCCATTTAGGTTTAGGGGGCGGTCCAGTTGCCGTGCGCTCCTCCGCCACCGCAGAAGATCTGCCGGAAATGTCTTTCGCCGGCCAACAGGATACATTCCTCAATATTGTTGGCGAGCAGACACTTCTCAATGCAGTCGTCAATTGCTGGAGTAGCCTATGGACAGCGCGAGCCATCAGCTATCGGTCACGCAACAGTATCCCCCACGATGATGTGGCTCTTTCCGTGATTGTGCAGATCATGGTGCAATCCGAGGCTTCCGGGGTTCTTTTCACCGCAAAACCACTGACCGGGAAACGATCAGAAACTGCCATCGACGCCACCCTCGGGTTGGGCGAGGCGCTTGTCGGTGGGCTCGTGGAGCCCGATCATTATGTCGTCGACGCCATCTCTGGAGAAATCATCCACAAAACACTAGGGGCAAAAGCCCTGACAATCCGCGGGGTTGCTAAGGGCGGTGTCATCACCGAGGATGCCGCTGCTGGAGAACGACAAGCCATCCCCGACGACGTCATCTTACAACTGACCAAATTGGGTCAACGCGTAACCGCGTTGTATCTCTCTCCGCAGGACATCGAATGGGCCTGGTCCGAGGATCAACTCCATCTGCTGCAATCCCGGCCCGTCACCTCACTCTACCCCATCCCCGATGTCCCCGCCGACCCGCTTCACGTGTTTGCCTCCTTCGCAGTCATCCAGGGCTTGCTCGCCCCGGTCACTCCGCTAGGACAGGATGTCATGAAGTTGGTCTTCGCCGGAGGAGCCAAAATATTCCGCTTCGACCTCACACAGGAAACCCAGAGAGCGCTCTTCTCTGCGGGCGAGAGGCTATGGATCAATATGACGCCATTGCTGCGCAATTCTCTTGGGCGAAAAGCCCTGTCAGGTGCCCTACCGGCTGTTGCTCCAGGAATTGCGCAGACCCTTGATCTCCTTCTTGACGATCCCCGTCTAGCTGTTGGGCGTGGCGGCATCCGCCTCAGTACGTTTCGGCGATTTGCCGGATTCTTATTACCAACAATGATGCGCGTCATCAGGCTCTGGCGGACTCCTGAGCAGGGGCGAGAACGCGTAACTCGGCTTTTGGACGAGACGGTCCGTCAAGCTAAAGCCCGCAGCGCAGTGACCGGAGACGCCCAGGAAGCCCTCGCTCAGCGGCTGGAAATCTTGCGTGAGGCGCGCACTATTTTCCCGGATGTTGTCATCCCCCAGGGCATTACCCCCATCGTCGCCGCGATGGTACCCTTTTTTGGAATTATGCGGCGCTTCAGTGCCCAGGCGGCTGAGGCATCGGGAAACCCCGCTTTCGCACAGTCATACCTCGAAATCGCACGCGGTTTACCCCACAACGTCACAACAGAAATGGATCTAGCGCTGTGGCATGTCGCTCAGACCATCCTCGCCGATTCAGACTCTTCTAAGTTGTTCCAAGAAACATCCGCCTCAGATCTGGCCTCCCAATACCTGCAGGCATATCTCCCCTCCCGGGTTCAGGAAAGCATCGATGTCTTCATTGAACGCTATGGTGCGCGCGGTGTGGGCGAGATCGACATTGGTCTCCCTCGCTGGGGAGAGGACCCAACGCACATCATGCAGGTTCTTCAAAGCTACCTGCAAATCAAGGATCCCTACAAAGCCCCCGACGAAGTCTTCGCCCGCTCTGCGAAGTCGGCTGAGCAGGCTGCAGCTCATCTAGAATCTGCCGTTCGTCAAATGCACGGTGGATACATCAAAACCCGGTTGTTGCGTTGGGCAATTAGCCGCTATAGGGCGCTGGCAGGGATGCGCGAGGCCCCGAAATTCTTCGCCATCCGCATTATGGGCATTATCCGTCAGGGATTGCTTCAGAGCGGCCAAGAACTCGTTGACCTGGGTCATTTAAAGCAGCACGATGATCTGTTCTTCTTGAGCATCCGCGAGCTTGAGGAACTGAACGAGGCAATGGTCAAGTCAAAAAACAGACCGCCGACTGAAATGAGCGAACCCGACTTGCACACATTCATGCAGGCAAATAAAGTTCGCATCGCCGAACGCCGGGCAAAATACCAGCGCGAGCATTTACGAAAACAAATTCCGCGCATGCTGCTCAGCGACGGAATGACGTATTACGAGGGGGTGCGTGCCCCTGAGGGGCAGGAGGGCGCCATCGTGGGCGACCCGGTTTCTCCCGGCGAAGTGGAAGGGATTGCACGGGTGATCTTTGACCCCCACAGTTCCCAATTGGCCCCTGGTGAAATCTTGGTTTGCCCCGGAACCGACCCAGCCTGGACGCCGCTCTTTCTGAGCGCTAGTGGGCTCGTGATGGAGGTCGGCGGGATGATGACCCACGGCTCGGTGGTAGCCCGGGAATTTGGCATCCCTGCTGTTGTTGGCGTGCATCAAGCCACCGAACGGATCAAAACCGGTCAAAGGCTGCGAGTAAACGGATCCTCAGGTGAAATCACACTTATCGATGATGAGAAGCAGAAAAATGGCGCCTCGATACCTCCCTTAGATGCTTGACTCTCGTTTTCCTCGTTGTAGAATACGAAGCATCGAGACAATGCGGTTGAATCAGATGACGATAAACGTTAACGTTTCTCAATCGA
This sequence comes from uncultured Anaerolineales bacterium, assembly GCA_965195195.1. Lineage (GTDB taxonomy): Bacteria > Chloroflexota > Anaerolineae > Anaerolineales > E44-bin32 > E44-bin32. The sequence continues at coordinate 88,597 of CBDAFF010000079.1, forward strand.
TGGCCATGCGCCAGCTGCCGTGGCCGATGGACCGAGGCCCATCGGCGTGGGTCAGTCGCGCCTGACAGCCGCCTGCACCGGCAGCATTTCCTCCGCCAGCCTCGCGCTGGCGGTTTCCTTTACAGGGAAATCGCCCACTGGTATTGTTTAGCTCTAAATATAAGTGCACTATTGAGAGGAATATCATGACCGAGACCATTCATGTAAGCGTCGCCTGGCCCTACGCCAACGGTGACATGCACGTGGGTCACCTTGCCGGTGCTTACCTACCAGCAGATATCTTCGCCCGCTACCATCGCCTGAAAGGCAACCGGGTGCTCATGGTATCCGGATCGGATTCGCACGGCACGCCAATCACAATCGAAGCGGACAAGCGAGGCATTACACCGCGCGAGCTTTTCGAACATTACCATCACCGCTTCCTGGAGACGCAAAAACAGATCGGCATCAGCTACGATCTATTCACGCATACCGACACCGAGAACCATCACCGTATCGCCCAGGATTTTTTCTTGCGGCTGCACGAGAACGAATACCTGTATACGGAGATTCAAAAGCAGCTGTATTCCGAAGAGGAGGGGCGCTTTCTTCCTGATCGTTATGTCGAAGGCACATGTCCAATCTGCGGTTACGAAGAAGCGCGTGGAGATCAGTGTGACAACTGTGGCAACCTGCTCGACGCCCTGGAGTTAATCAACCCGCGCAGCAAAACCGACAACAGCCAACCCGTAGTGCGCGAGACGGAGCACTTCTTCATGGATCTGCCCGCATTCACCGATCAACTTCTGGAATACCTTGCCCAACACGCCGACCACTGGCGTCCGAATGTGATCAATTTTGCCCGCAATTTCATCGAAGGAGGTCTAAAGGGGCGGCCTGTCACCCGTGATATCTCCTGGGGAATACCCGTACCTCTGGACGGATGGGAAACCAAGCGCATCTACGTGTGGTTCGAAGCCGTGATGGGTTATTTCACCGCTTCGGTAGAGTGGGCACAGAACACCGAACAGCCTGAGGCCTGGAAAGAGTGGTGGTACAACCCCGAGGCGAAAATTTATAATTTCATCGGTAAGGATAACATCCCCTTCCACACCGTGTTCTGGCAGTCCGAACTGCTCGGTGTGGGGAGTATCTACGACGACCCCCAAAACCGGACGCTCAACTTGCCTTACGATGTTCCATCCAACGAATTCATGAACATCGAGGGATCTCAATTCAGCAAGAGCCGCGATTGGGCCATATGGCTACCTGATATTCTCGAGCGCTACGATCCAGATGCTATTCGCTTTTATATCACCGCGGCCATGCCGGAGAGTCGTGACTCCGATTTCTCCTGGTCGGATTTTGTGCGCCGCAACAACGGCGAATTGGTTGCCGCCTGGGGCAACCTCGCCAATCGGGTTCTCTCCTTCACCTACAAACATTGGGAAGGCCGTGTGCCCGATCCTGGAGAATTGCGCGAAATAGACCAGGATTTGCTCAAACAGATAGATGCCGGATTCGACCGCATCGGCTCACTGCTCGAAGAAGTAAAGATCAGGACCGCTCTGCAGGAAACACTCGCTCTGGCGCGTGAGGTGAACGGATACCTCGACCGGGCACCGTGGTTCGGGGTAATTGAAGAAGATCGCCAGGCCGCGGCCACCACGGTTTATACGGCCTTACGTGCTATAGACTCGCTCAAGATCCTCTTTGCCCCTTTCTTACCCTTCAGCAGCGAGCAGCTCCACGAGAGTCTTGGTTATGACGAACCGATATTCGGCGAACAGAAGATCGTAACCTACGAGGAGTCCGAGCGTCCTCACGAGGCATTAATCTATGACCCTTCATCAGCCACTGGCCTGTGGGCTCCCAGCGATCTCGAGCCTGGTCGCAGATTCAGAAAACCCGAACCAATGTACCGCAAATTAGATGACTCGGTGATTGACGAAGAACTGGAGCGACTCGGCCAGCCAAGCGAATAACACAGGGGAGATCCACAAAATTAACCCAAAGCTCCTGTAAAGCTCATGCGCGGCACCCTTGCTTGATGTAGAACCAGAGAGTGAATTGACCACAGCCGTCAGAGACCATAGAATGGTAGGTCAAAGGGGAAGATAAAATAATTCACCGCATCGCTCGATTGAACCTTCTTATTTAATCAGCGTTGCATTTGATTGACGCGGTTCTCCGCTGGCAGGTCTCTATGGCATCGAATGATCTGTTATTAAAAGGTATCGCCGCAGCAAAGGATGGGGATAAGGAGCGGGCGCGCGCCTTGCTCAGCAAGGTCGTACTCGAAATGCCGGAATCCGAAGAAGCTTGGTGGTGGCTTGCACAAAGCGTTGATGATCCCCGGCAGCGCGAGTTCTGCGCTCAGAAGATCCTTGAGATCAACCCCCGGCACAGGGGAGCCAAAGAGTTGCTGCAAGGAACCGCCGAGAGTTCGCAGCAGTCAACATCCCGGGCGGAGATTTCCCCAGAGCCACGTGCAGTCCAAACCAACGCCGCCGCCCGCAGGCGCCCTCCATCGCCTCCTAAAAAGAAAACTGCACGTCCGAGAAGCGCTAGAACGTCGCGTCAAACAGTCATCCTGGTTCTTCTTGCCTTTGCCGTCTTGTTGGTCATCATCGGTGGGGCTGGGTATGTCTTCCTCGACACAACTGGGTCCCTCGGTCCGCTGCTCAACATCGCTAGTCCCGGTGTATCTCCAACCATTCCAATCCTACCCGTCACAGCGACCGCGACCACCGAAGGCGTCTCCCTCTCCAGCATTCCCACATGGACCCCTACCCCCTCGCTAACGCCTCCTCCGGCAACACCCACACCGACGACGACCCACACACCCCAGCCGATCGGCTCACCGACACCAATTCCGCCAACACCGTCCGAGTTTCCGTTGATCTCTGCTGCTCAACCGGTGATCCTTGACGATGGCACTGGCTTCCTGACCCTGTTCCCCGACTCCTTCAGCGTCTTCCGTTTTGAACCGAGAGACACTTTGGATATTCAATCCGTTGCGATGCTGACATTTCATATGCTCAGCTCTGAGCCCACACAACCCTTAACTGTCGAGCTCTATCTCTGGAATTTAATAGATAACACCTGGGAACCTTTCGGGGTGCATTGGGGCGACAACCCGATTCTCGCGCCCGAGCTCTATGTCGACCAGAACGGCGTGATTATCGCAGCTCTTCGAAACTGGGGGGTCGATCCAATCGATGTGGATAACACGAGTTTCACTTTCGCCGCGCGCCTGACGAATGGACTCGATATTTACTACGGGCTGGACCGCGCCAGGTCACGATTACCACAAACCCCTGAGCCTACGTCTACAAAATCTTTTGGCTAGCGCGCCCTCTGTTCTGATGATTATGGACAACGAATGGCCATCCATACCCAATAGCTTCCGCAAATCCTAAAAACTTGATCTGACGGCTTATTGATGTTTCTGATCCCTGATAGGATTCTATTCGGGCAGATGATGGTCCCCCTCGATTCGAAAGAAATTTTTCTCATGTTCCGCTAAAGGACGGGGGGCGTTTCTCAAGAAAGGCCGCCACCCCCTCCTTGTGGTCCGCCGTTCGACCTGCGATCTCCTGCAAGATGGCTTCATACGCCAATGCCTCATCGAGGGGTTTCAGCGCGGTTCGATTGAAAGCCCGCTTTGTGAGCCCTATTGCCTTCGTTGGTCCCGCAGCGAGCTTGTTGGCATATTCATAGGCCTCTTGTCGGAGCTCTGAATCGGGAAAGACTCGACTGACCAAGCCATGCCTATATGCTTCGTCCGCGGTGAGAGTCCGGCCATCAAACGCAAATTCACTTGCCATCGAAAGCCCGAGGATCATTGGTAGAAAAATCGAAGTGCCCGAGTCGGCCGCAAGTCCGATCTGCGTAAAACCGAAGGAAAAGCTTGCGCTATCTGACGCCCAGCGAATGTCCGTCGCCAAGGCAATACCAAGACCGGCTCCGGCAGCAGGTCCATTGATCGCCCCAATAATTGGCTTTTCGATTGCTCGTAACTTACGAACTACCTGGTTATAGGTGCGCTCCAGGTGATCTCGATAAGGGATCCCTTCCCCCGCCTCCTGGATGTCGCGGATATCTTGACCGGCGCTGAAGCATCTCCCGGATCCCGTAAGAACCACACAGCGAACAGAATCATCTTTCTCGGCAGTAGCTAAAGCTGCCAATAACGTATCAACCATGGGTAGGTCGAAGGCGTTCACCTTTGGTCGATCCAACTTAATGGTCAGCACGCCGCCGTCCTGTTCAGCGTAGATACCCATCGTCGTCATGAGCTCTCTCCTTTTGTGCAATTCCCTGGAATAACGCTGCAAAATGTGACCTTAAGGAAAAAACCGGGCGCTGGAGCGCCCGGTCAACTTTCTTACAGAGAAAGGCCAAAATCTAAATCATCATCCAATTCATCCACATCATCGTCGATGTCACCGAAATTGAAACCGAATTCAATTTCGATATCATCTTCCTTTAGACGAATCCAGAGCATAAGTACATGCCCTTCCGGGGTCTCTAACCAACGTACGGCTACGATGGGAGCTTCCTGGGTGAGCCCATCCTGTGAGCGGAACTCGAGGAAGATAGATTGTCTCTGCCGCCAAGCGCGATAGCAACGCTCTACCAGCGTTGGTCCGTTCGCGGCTCTTACACGGCAGAACGCCACTCTCGAAGGGATTGGGCCCTCGGTTAAACCGAACAGCCAAGTATCACTGACAAGCTCAAAAGTCGGTGGTGGTCCTTCGATGATCGTGATTTTCTCGGGTTCAGGCATGGTTCCCTCATCGCCCGTTGTTCTGCAGGCGGCGGTATCTTACCATAGATTCTACCCGCTTTTCTTGGACCCTGCTCGTTGAAAATTCGCAGGGCGCCACGTGGTCTTCGATCGTCGCCCACGAACGACCCCTGTGATCTTCCCAAGCTCCTTTTACGGTTTTCTTGCCAACTGGCAGGGGATGCTCCCGTCGAAAAAGTACCTGCGCCCGGCTAACCCGTGCACGAAAGTTTCCTATCAGACGACACGTCAAAGGGATGAACCACAACATCGACGATAAATAACTTTAACATCCACATCACATCAGGGTCGAAACCATGACGTTTTCAAACACACTTATCCTTGGGGGCAACCGCGCGCTCGATTTCTTCCTGCGTGTAAATCCCGGAGAGGTCCTCAACACTGGAACACCCATCGAAAAATCTGAGAATCCTGCCGGGGCGATGATGGTGGCAAGTAAATTCTTGCTGGCTGATGCTGTCAATCCAGAAACGGGATTGGTCGACTACCGCGGTTTGCGTGAGAGCGATGCCTACGCTCGGTTCCGCGGGATCACTCGCCAACTCTCGACGTTCGAAACAAGCGATCTTGGCCACGGTCCTGCCCTGATGGCTTTCTGGATAAATCTCTACAACGCACTAATCATCGATGCGGTTGTTCACTTCGGCATTCAGGGTTCCATCATGAATCGACCGGGGATCTTCCGCCAAGCCGCCTACAATGTGGGCGGAATGCGGTTCTCCGCCGACGAGATCGAGCACGGCCTCCTGCGTCGGAACCGCCCCAACCCTGTTGTGCACATGCGCACATTCACAGCAGACGACCCCCGTCTATCCTTGATGGTAGATCACCTTGATCCGCGAATCCACTTCAGTCTTGTTTGCGGCGCCCGTTCCTGCCCTCCAATCGCTTTTTATGATCACGAACATCTGGACCGGCAGCTCGATCAAGCCGCGGCCGCGTTCATCAACGGTGGTGGGGTAGATTATAGTGCGGAGACGAATACGCTCCGGCTCTCAAAGATCTTCCAATGGTATCTCGCCGACTTCGGTGGGCTGCCCACTGTCTTTGAGTTGATCCAACGCTATGTTAATGACCAAGAAGTACGAAACGTCCTCGAAAACAGAGATTTCCAGGTCCGCTACATGAAGTACGATTGGAAGGTGAATTCGAGCGTATGACCCCCCACGAAATCTGTTGTTAGAAAAACAAAACGAGGCATAGACTTGATATGCCTCGTTTTTATTTAAGTGCAGTAAGACTAACTTTTTCGCAGAATTTTCACGAATGGGTGATGATGAACGCAAACCGAAATATCCCCCCGCACATGCCTGAATCCCTTTAGGAGAAAAACACGCGGTCTGCTCTTCTTAAATGAGATCATGTCCGATCAGGGACCCTCAAGCGGTGTCTCCTTGGCCCTGCTCACTGTCCTCCAGATTCGCATCTTCTTTACGAACCGACGCCCGAACAGCCGCGCAACGAGGACAAAAAGGCCTATCGCACAGCAGCGCCCGCGGGTCCTCGTGAATCCAACCCACGGCGGCGTTTACCAGATCTCGGACCGGGACTACTTCCAGCCTCAATCCACCATATTTTGCAACGTGTGAGATTCCCTCGAGTCGGCTCCGGATAGTATCGAAGCCGTCAGTGCAGCCCGGCATATTTCTGCACTCAACAACCCCATCTTTCGTTAGTGCCCAACGGATGAAGCCCCGGCGCCCGGCCAGCCTTTCCGCCCTATGCAGACTCACATTCGAGCGGTGGTCTATATCGATCAACAGCACATCACCGTCGAATTCCGCCAGCCATCCGATCGGCGCAAAGGGTTCATCGATCGTCTGGCTTTGCAGCGCCTCCTCGAGATTTACGCCTGCGAACGAGAGGACGGGGTGAATGGAACGTTGCGCCTGCGGATGGCAGCGCATGATCTCTGAGACCTGCCCAAGTTCGGAGTCGACCGGCAATTGCGGATGGAATATCTCGGCTTCTTGATTCTTGTCTGTCTCCGAACCATACTCGAGTGCGTTGTCGGGCGGTCCGAATGGCGGGATGATGGTCGTGCGCTTTGTGAACGCCGGCATCATCACCGCTTCACAAGTCGCCGCCAGAGCGCCAACGATCGTCTCTGCCCCGCCAGACACCTTGGTTGGAGAAGAGAGACTGCTATGAACGATCACCCGGCTGTGGGAGTCGAGCCCGCTGTCTTTTAAAGCTTTGACAAATTGTCGGTACGTAAGCATATAACCTCAGATGACCGGAAATCTGCGACATTAAATAAGAAACGAGGGTTTAGAAGGGCTTGCACAACTCCTTTAATCAGGACCTTGTGCCGGTTAGCCTATCTTCCCTTCCACTCCGCTTCACGTTTCTCCATGAAAGCGCGCATACCTTCCTTTTGGTCTTCCGTGCTGAATAGGAAATAGAAACTTCGGCGCTCGTCCGCCATGCCGCCCGCAAGGAAAGATTCAAAAGCCTGGTTAACCATTTCCTTTCCCATACGCACAGCTAAAGGTGCCCGTGTGGCGATCTCATCTGCCAGCTTGAGCGCCTCTTCGAGATAAATCTCCTCGGGGACGACGCGGTTTACCAACCCATACCTACAGGCTTCCTCGGCATTCAGGTGTCGATTGTTGAGAACCATCTCCATCGCCAGCGCTTTTCCTACCGCACGAGTAAGCCGTTGGGTGCCGCCTGCACCAGGGATCACGCCAATATTGATCTCTGGTTGACCAAACTTAGCCGTCTCCGAAGCGATGATCATATCGCAGGACATCGCGAGTTCATTCCCGCCCCCCAAACACCACCCCGAAACGGCGGCGATGATCGGCTTCTTCACTTCGCGGATTAAATCCCAGCGCTCGATAGGCTCGGATTGAAGTATCTCTGCAGCAGTAGCGTCAACCATCTCTTTGATATCAGCCCCCGCGGCGAAGGCGCGCGAATCGCCGGCAATGACAATTGCGCCGATCTTGGGATCAGCATCGAAAACCTTGAGCGCTTGTCCTAATTCGGACATAACGGTGCTGTTAAGCGCGTTTAGCGCCTTCGGTCGGTCGATTCGGATAAGCCCCACACGCTCGTGGATTTCCGTCTTGATACTTTTGTAGGACATACATAACCTCCGCTATTGCATCGATTGCGAATTCAGAGCCTACCGATCGATGAGCAGTTCCGCTGCTCTTGGATCAGCCTATCATCAGTAGGTGGATATTGATTTCTGTTGTCTATTTCTTCTCCGCAATAAGCATGTGGGTGGCTCAGACCACCCGCGTCAACGCAGGCGCGCCCGCAGCTTGGCGATATGCGCTGTGTGATCTCGGCGATGCCAAAGAGTCCGCCGCAGCACTTTCCGTGCAGACCACGTCTCGCCCGCCAGGGTCACGGCACCCCCGCGTTTTTGAAGCTCCGGCAACGTCACGAGCATATGAGCATGCACTTCGCGCAGAAAGAGTTTGGCATCATCAGGAATCCCCTCGCGCGGGAACGCCAAACCGAGACGATCTAAATACCACCACTCTGACCTGGCGACATGCTCCAGAATCCCCTCAATTGACCACCGCTCACCCGGAAAAATCTTGTTTGCATCCTCCGGCTCGATATCCTCCACTGAAGCGAGCAAATCTTCATAGGTCGTCTCGAGCAGAAGCTTGAACTCGCTGATCTCAGCGTCAATGAGAGGCGGACGGTCAGCGGCGAAGAAAGCATTCACCATATGGCCGTCTTCGAATTCCCAGGCTCGAATCACCTCTGATACGATCATCGGCGACGAGAGGCCCGTCACGTGAATTCTATGTTTTTTGCACCAATCGAGATAAGTTTCGATCGCCGCCGGTATCGCCTGTATTGCAGTCTCGCGGTTTTCATTGCTGGCGAAACATCCGGGTAGATCGGGGACATGTGCAATCCATAGGTTCTGGTTTTCTTCTGCACAGACAATGTATGCCATCTCAAGCCCTCATTCCGCTTCGGTACGGGAATAGCACCGGCTCGTTTTATAAAAGCTATATCCACGAGAACATCAAGGATACGCCTTATGTATTCATACCTGGTGTTCAATCATCATCTACGGTGCCGCAGCCACTTAATCCGAGTTCTCTCAGGCGCGAAGTCATCTCAACAGAAACAATTCTCCGTGATAAGTAGATGCTGAGATCTCATCCATTATACGTCGACGGAACCACGCCCGCGCTGCGCCTTAAGCGCAGCTTTGTAATCCACCACCCTTCCCTTGCGAGACTATGCGAGATCACCGTGACCAAACCGGGAGCGGCTTCTCGGCGACGAACATTCCAGTCTCCTTGCGGATACGGATACCCCCTTCTTCTTTTATCTGCCTGCCAATAAACTCCGTTATTGCCCGCAGCCCTTCTGCGTTTGCTGTCAGCTCCTCCGCGGTGAAACCTGATTGAATATAAGCTATGATCGGCTCAACTTCGGTTACCACAAGCGAATCATCAAACCTTACACATGAGACCCGCTCGAACAAACCGCGGAGCTGTTCTTCGCCGTTCTCCAAACTGAAGGCGTTATGATGTGTCCAGATTGAACTATTGAGTTGAAACCGCTCGATAAGTTCTCGAATTTCAAGCAGGTGCGCTCGACCATTGGTTGCCGCGTACAGACGCCCTTCGGGTTTCGTTACTCGGTTTATCTCCGCCAGCACGCCCGGTCTATCTTCTACGTGATAGAGCATATGATTCGCCACAACAACATCAAAAGCGCGTTCATCAAGCGCCAGCGCCTGTGCGTCGCTATTTAACCACCGAACCTTCAACCCAATAGCCGGGAGATTCTTTTGCGCTTCGGCCAGCATTCCGAACGATCGGTCTGCCAAAACGATCTCCCACTCATGGTTTATCCTCTCTCGATTCTCCACCCACAGGTAACCTGGACCACAACCGATGTCCAGGATGGCTGTTGTCGCCTTGAAAGCAAATTGGTCGAAAACCCAACGAGGAAATGGTTGATGGCTTGTGCTGAAATCCCTGTGTAAACGAAACCTTGCATCCAAACGCGAAGAATCTCGATACTGATCTGAAATGGTGCCCATTAACTTGCTTCCTATGCTCGAATTGAGCTTCGCGGCTGCTAGCGGCGGTTCGGACGGGCGAGAAGCCTCTCCACAATCTTCTACTTATCCGCTTCCCGTTACCGATTTTCGTGGGCATGGCATCATCGCCGGTCCCGCGAATTATTGAGCACATACTGCGGGCTGATCTCCGGCGCGATTGGCGTTCACTTCGATACCGAGGTAGGGGCTAGGATCAAGCGTATTGCGGATTTCGAGTTCGTTCAAGTACTGTCCGTGGCCATCATCCTTTACGATCGAAAAGTGCAGGTGCATGCCTGTGGGGTTATTTGGGTCTGCAGAGTAATTCCCTTGATACCCCAGAAGAGTCCCCGCCTTCACAAAAACATCCATTGTTCCCTGTGGAAAATCATCCACGATAAACGACTGTCCCTCGGCATCCGCCAGGTGTGTGTAATACATCCATATCTGTCTTTCCGGTCGGAGAGGATCAGATGGGATGCGTATGATTACAGAGGAGCGCCAATCCGCAAGCCGCGTGAGATAGCCGTTATAGGCAGCTACGACCGGCGTCTGACCCAGCCCGTCAGGACCGCTGGGACCGAAGATGTCGATCCCCTGGTGGGTATGACCGGGCGCGAAGGAATCCCCCCAGAAGAACCCGATTAGACCATCCGTTGGCATGACAAAAGGCGCATCTCCGCAATGCTCGCCAGCATAAACCGTCCATTCAGTATGGGCAGCTGGGTCAACCCAAAATTGGCGCAATCGCTGAAGGCGAATCGCGGATGGGCGGACGCGCCGGAAGATTGAATAGCCGACGACCATGGCGATGACCGCCAGAATCGACAAGCTTAAACCAATGCGCTTTTTCTTCTCGCCTAACCTCATCCCATTCATGCTTTCACTCACATCTGACTTTATAGGCCGGCTGCTATTCCGATCGATCTACCAGTTCCAGCACCTCACCCTGCGTAACGCTCAGGATTTCCACTGTCTCCACCCTCATTAAATGATCGCTGGCGCCTCCTCCAGCGTAGACCACATCGTGCTTCAGGACGCCGGGGTCGATGAGTGTCAGCAGCGGCTCAGGATGACCAAATGGAGGCACTGCGCCGACGGGATACCCGGTTGCGGTCTGGACCTGTTTCTCATCGGCAAGTCGTACACGTTTACGACCTACACCGAATTTTTTGGCTATTCGTCTGCGGTCGATCCGGTTAACTCCCGAGGTTATGGCTAGCACCGGTCGGTCGTCAACCATAAAGAGCAACGATTTGACGATCTTTTGTGATGTTGTCCCTACAGCCTCCGCCGCGGCCTCGACAGTGGGAGTCTTCATCGACAGAGCAAGAAGCTCGGCGCGCAATTCCCTTTCTCGAAGAAAATGTTCTAAATCCGAAGGCGTAAGCACCGTGTAACTCCTTATTTCCGGGGTTGATAAACTTCATAAATAATTGGTACCCATCACAAGGCGATTGGTCATTCCAGTTCTGCAGCAGGTCAACCCTCTCCGCGAGCCTCCTCCATATGTTCAGCAAAGCACAAGGTCACGTGCTCTGCGGCGAAGGACATCAGCGCCTTGCCCGCGATCTGGCCTTCAGGCGAGGCGAGCGCTCGTTGCAGCGCCTGCAAATCATCGAAATAGAACTCATGCACCATATGCAAATCCACTTCCCCCGAGGGCCCTCCAGACACCCTGCTCACGCTTACCCTGCGCAGGCCCGGCATTGCCTCCGCCCGCTTCACGAACTCGTTGCTCCACCGTGTCTCCACATCAAGGGAGTCCCCAGATCGCCCAAAAAGGATCATGAGTTTGTGCATGTGAGTACCTTTCGGCTAGTTTCGCAAGCTAAAAGCCATATTTTACCGTTGCTGGACCGCGGGGCTATTGTTAGTTTCGTGAAACCTGCTCTATACTTGCTATATTATTGCTTATTTGTTTTTTTGGAGACATTTATGAATCATCATTATCAAAGGGGGCAGGGGCTAGTTGAATACGCCATGATAATGGTGCTCGTTGCCATTATCGTCATCATCATCCTGGCCCTTTTTGGCTCTGCAGTGGGGAATATGTTCAGCTCCGTGATTGCCATGTTCTGAGCCCGCCTGTCCCTGCAACGGGCTGGTAAACCGTCGCCTGGCATATCAATACTCCCACTCGCAACTATGCGTTCTCCTCATCTTTGGGGAGGCGCTTTTTCATTCTACGCGCCACCTCTCGCCGCGGGAGCAGAATCTTACGATCGCAGCCCAGACACTTGAGACCGATATCCGCACCGATACGCACCACAACCCAATCCGTGCTGCCGCATGGATGTGGCTTACGCAGGCGGATTACATCGTCCAATTGGATATCTGGGAGCATATTGACTCGCCGATACGTCGTCCTTAGAGCCCAATCAAGATAGTTGCGGTTGTCCACCCATGAAGTCTATCGCTCACTCGCCATCGGAATGACAAGTCGCTAAATGTACACATGGATTATCCCCCAAGGAGCCGGATTATAACACCCGCCCAAATGGTATAATCCGCCCGTTATGTTAAACTATCCGCTAGAATTGCTCATCCCGTTCGTTCTTGCCATCATAATCTCCTTATCAGTACATGAGTTTTCACATGCCCTGGCCGCAGACCAACTCGGAGACGACACACCCCGCCTGCAAGGAAGGCTTACACTCAATCCACTCGCCCACCTTGATCTACTGGGATCATTGATGTTCATTATCGCCGGCTTCGGTTGGGCTCGTCCGGTACAAATCAATCCCTATGCCATTCAGCGCAGACATCCAGCCGGGCTCATGATCGTCGCCGCCGCGGGCCCATTCTCAAATCTCTTGCTCGCCATTGTCGCCACAATCCCGGTTCGGGCCGAGCTGATCTCGGTTACATCCTCATCCTTCCTCTCCCAATTCTTTGGTGCATTCATCTGGATCAACCTAATCCTGCTTTTCTTCAACCTCCTTCCGATTTCCCCGCTCGATGGGGAGAAAATCCTCGATTTCTTCCTCCCGCCGCGCGGTCAGGACCTCCTGCGCCAGATACGACCCTATGGCATGTATATCCTGATGGGTTTAATTATCCTTGGGAGCTTAAGTGGTTTTGATATCTTCGGTCTCATTATAGGAAAACCCGCATTGAGCATCATGAACCTGCTCCTCCCCTAGCACATGGGCATATCCTATCGAGCAGGTCAATTCCTGCACCTGCTCACAGCCAAACGAAAACGAGAACATAGAAGGTTCGTTTATGAGATACTCGATCCGTCTATGGCCGCGCTCTTCTTCCGGATGAGCGACCCAGTTCAATCTCACAGTGTACGGGTGTTTCAGGCGCTGGTTGACCAGGGGGAGGAGGATGAGGACCTCCTGAAGGCGGCCCTGCTGCATGATGTGGGAAAATCCCTGCATCCGCTGCGAGCCTGGGAGCGGTCTCTAGTTGTGGTAACGAACCGAATACTCCCAAACCAGGTATTAAAGTGGGGCCAAGATCAACCGTATGGCTGGCGAAAGCCGTTCGTCGTTGCGCTTCAGCACCCTGAGTGGGGGGCTGCATTAGTTCAACAGGAGGGCGGCTCAGAAACACTGGTCACCCTTATTCGTTATCACCAAGAGCATGCACTACCCTCTATCAGGAAGGATGTACAGGAACTTCTAGAACGGCTGCAAACTGCCGACGGGAAAAATTGAGGTATCAAAATGGCGTACGAAATACTGCTCATCGGGTTGGATCAGGTTGGCGCTTCGATCGGCATGGCGCTCAATGACGCTGAGGGCGATGTCGATCTAGTCGGGTATGATCCAGATCGGCATCTTTCGAAGCGTGCCGAAACGGTAGGCGCTGTCGATCGTCTTGTGTCACATCCTCGAAAATCGATCGCGAGCGCAGACCTCGTAATCTTCTCCCTTCCTATAGACGAAGTTGAAGTTTACCTTGAACATCTTGGGGAAAAAATCAAAGAGGGCGCCGTCATCCTGGACACGGCTCAAATTAAGGTACCCTTCTTTAAATGGGCAGAGGAATTCCTCTCTGAGGGGAGATCGTATATTGGCGCAACGCCCATCGTCGGCCCTTCGAGCCTTACCGGTGGGGATGCGACTTCAGATGAGCCGAGCGCGGATCTCTACGCGGATGGATTGCTCGCCATCATCGCGCCGCCCAACGCCTCCGAAAGTGCAATAGCAGTGGGGATTAACCTGGCAGCAATCATCAAAGCCGCTCCGTTCTTCATCGATTTGCACGAGCACGATGCCGCGCTGACGACCACTGAGGAGCTCCCGACCCTCCTAAGCGCCGCACTTCTACAGACAGCAGCACACTCCACGTCCTGGAAAGAACTCCAGCGCGTAGCCGGCCGCAACTTCGCGCAGGCGACGAGCTTATACAGCACCATCCCGCTTAATGTCCTGGAGAAACGTTTGTTTTTGAATCGACAGAAAACCCTCGATAAACTCGACCAATTCATCGCAGAACTCCAAGACCTGCGCCAGGTGCTGGCAGAAGAAGATGGACAGGGCATATCTGACTATCTAAATGAGGCCGATCACTCCCGTAGATCCTGGATTCGAGCGCGTGAACAGAGCGATTGGGGAAGCGAGGAGCTGCGCCCGACGGAGAGAATCAAATCACCCGGGATTCTGACAAATTTACTTGGCTTCCGCCGAAAGAAACCGGGCGAGGGCAATTAGGCGCCCGATCTTTAATCGTTAAATCTCGCCGCTCATCGCCGCCATCTCAAACGCAGTGATTGCTTGATGGCAATCGCGAAATCGTCCTGTCAACTTCGGTCTTACAAACAACCCCCTCGAAGGGATCCCTTTGGATTTGGTCCCCTGTATAGAGAGTCGTATAATGCCCCCGTGCCCGAATATTTCTGTTACATCATCGAATGCGCCGACGGATCTTTCTACACAGGCTGGTCGACGAACCCCATTCGGCGGCTTAAGGAACACAGTGCAGGTCGAGGCGCACGCTATACGCGCGCGCGGCGCCCTCTCCAACTCGTTTATACCGAGCGTCAACCCGGTCGGTCCGCAGCACAACGTCGCGAATTAAAAATCAAGCGCCTCTCGCATGCCCGAAAGGAAGCGCTGATCATCACTTGCGCGAAGGATTAAGCAGCGATTAATTAACATGAGGAGATCAATGTCAGAAAAACTAAAAACCCAGTGGATCGTGGATGAACTCTCGAACTTGAAGAAATCCGGTCTCTTAACCCATATACGCACCTTGAGTTCCCCTCAAGGTGCATGGCTTGTTGTGGATGGCAAGAAGGTGCTTAACTTCTGTTCGAACAATTACCTCGGCCTCGCCAACCATCCTCTTCTCGTCGAGAGCGCCAAGTCAGCGATCGACGAATTCGGGGTTGGCCCGGGCGCCGTGCGCCCCATCGCCGGCACGATGGCTCTCCACCTCGAGCTTGAACGCCGCCTGGCAGCATTCAAGGGCGTAGAGGCGGCGATCACCTTCCAGTCCGGCTTCAACGCCAACCTGGCCGCTATCCCCGCTCTTGTCTCTAAAGAAGATGTGATTTATTCAGACGAACTCAACCATGCCAGCATTATCGACGGCTGCAGGCTTTCTCGTGCCAAAGTCATACGTTACGCTCACTGTGACGCTGATGACCTGCGGGTGCAAATTGAGAAAAACAAGGACGCTGGCTACCGGCGTTCCTTGATCATCACCGATGGCGTATTCAGTATGGATGGGGATGTCGCTCCGCTCGATAAATTATATGAGGTAGCTCAAGATTTCGATGCGCTGTTGATGGTCGATGACGCCCATGGAGAGGGCGTGCTCGGCAAAGGCGGGCGCGGCATCGTCGATCACTACAATCTGCATGGCAAAGTGGACGTCGAGATGGGTACGCTTTCGAAAGCCTTCGGCGTCGTCGGCGGCGTTATCGCCGGCAGCCAGATAATCGTGGACTGGCTACAGGTGCGCGGGCGTCCTTTCCTGTTCTCTTCAGCCATGACCATCCCGGATGTGGCCGCTTGCCTAGCCTCCCTGACTCTACTCGAAGAGTCCACTGAGCTTGTTGATAAACTCTGGGAAAACGCAGACTACTTCAAGCGCGAAATGCGGGAGATAGGCTTCGACACCGGCGTAAGCACAACACCCATCACGCCCATTATGTTGGGCGAGGCAGCCCTGGCTCAGGATTTCAGCCGGCGACTATTCGAGGAGGGCATCTTCGCCATGGCCCTCGGTTTTCCGACTGTCCCGCGCGGTAAAGCCCGGATCCGGGTGATGATCTCCGCAGCACATTCCCGGGAGGACCTCGACAGAGGGCTCGCCGCCTTCAAGAGCGTTGGCCAGGAACTGGGCGTCATCTGATCTCTTCCCGTCCCTGAATCGGGATAGGGGGAAACCTCACGGCTCCCCCCTCCCACACCACCGGACATGCGGGTCCGCATCCGGCGGTTCGGCCAAGTTAG
This sequence comes from uncultured Anaerolineales bacterium, assembly GCA_965195195.1. Lineage (GTDB taxonomy): Bacteria > Chloroflexota > Anaerolineae > Anaerolineales > E44-bin32 > E44-bin32. The sequence goes on from CBDAFF010000079.1 coordinate 104,837, forward strand.
CAAAGCAGAACTTCGCATTGGGTGATTTCTCGTTCCGGTAGACCTGGTAACAGCCT